>DASQND010000076.1:0-35251 GCA_035645215.1 Allosphingosinicella sp. | reverse complement strand
CCGCGGTCCTGACGATGTCGGTTTCGCAGCGGCGGCAGCGGCTGAACCAGAAGCCGCGGTTCCAGACCGGGTCCGGCGCGGGGCTGTGCAGGCCGAGGGTGCAGAGCAGGCGCATCGGGGGCTTTCGCTAAGGGAGAGGGGAGCGGCGTTCAAGCGGAGGAGCAGAACACCAACCGGACAGAGCAGAACACGTCATCCCGGCGAAGGCCGGGATCTCAGGGGGTGAAGGCTTCAGCGCGTGCAGGGCGCCCTCCATGAACGCCTCCGCTTTTCACCCGCTGAGATCCCGGCCTTCAGCCTTCGGCTGAAGTTTACCCTGAGCGCCTGCCTTGCAGGCAGTCGAAGGGCCGGGATGACGTCTCGGACGCTGCGCTCTCTACCAATCCTCGTTCTTCACCATCGCGAGCAAGGCGCCGCCTGCATAAGGCTTGGTGAAGAACAAGGCGCGCTCCGGATAGTCCTCCCGCGACGGGCGCTCGGAGCCGGAGACGATGAGCAGGCGGACGTCCGGCCAGCGCTCCGCCACGGTGCGCACCAGATCGAGGCCGGAGGGACCGCTTTCGAGCGCGATGTCGGTGACGAGTACGGCGGGCGGTGGGCCTTCCTCTAAAAAGGCCATGGCTTCCTCCGCGTTGCAGGCGCGGCGGACGTCGCAGCCGCCGTCGGACAGCAGGCAGGCGGTGGAATCGAGAACGATGGGATCGTCTTCGACGAGCAGGATGGGGAGGCTTTCACGCGTCATAAACAGGACCCCCTGTTGGTCGGTTTGAAAAGCGAGCGGAGGGGCTTTGCGGTTCCGTTACGGGTCCGCAGTTCGTCGCATTTGCGCTCGTTTCTGCGCCGTCTCGACGATTTGCCGGGCAGCCGCTAGAAGAGCGGCGGGGGGCGAAGAACAGCAGGAGTGCCGATGAGCTCGACGGACGCCGCCTTTTCAGGCTCCATCCCGGCGCTTTACGACCGCTGCCTCGGGCCTTTTCTGTTCGAACCTTTCGCGCGCGATCTCGCCGAGCGGGTGGCCGCCATGGCGCCGCGCCGCATCCTCGAAACCGCGGCCGGCACGGGGATCGTCACTGCCGCCGTGCTTCGCGAATTGCCGGAAGCCGAGATCGTCGCGACCGACCTCAACCAGGCGATGCTCGATCTCGCCGCGCAGCGCGTGCGATCGGCGGCGGTGAGCTTCCAGGCTGCCGACGCGCAGGATCTCCCTTTCGGCGACGGCTCGTTCGACCTCGTCCTGTGCCAGTTCGGCGTCATGTTCTTCCCGGACCGGGTCCGCGCCTATCGCGAGGCGAACCGCGTGCTGAAAAGGGGCGGCGTCTTCCTGTTCAACGCCTGGGGCAGCCTCGCCGCCAACCCCGCGCCGGACGCGGCGGCGCGCGCCGTGGCCGGCCTGTTCCCGGACGATCCGCCCTCCTTTCTCGAACGCGTCCCGTTCGGCTATTTCGACGCGGCGAGGATCGAGAAGGACCTTGTGGCGGCGGGCTTCGAAAACGTGGTGATCGAAACCGTGGCGAAGCGCAGCCGCGCCGCCGATGCCCGCGAAGCCGCAATCGGCCTTTGCATCGGGACACCGCTTCGCGCCGAGATCGAAGCGCGCGATGCCTCGCGGCTCGAAGTAGCGACGGACGCGGCCGCGGCGGCGCTTGTCGCGATGACGGGCGGGGAGGGGCTGGACGCGCCCATGTCCGCGCTCGTGGTGTCGGCGCGGAGCTGATTAACCTGCATTAGCCACGGCCCGCCGCTCTACCCTGAACCTCATCTTACAGACCCGAAACGGTTTCGTTCACCCGCACGTTGATACCGTGAACGCTTCCCGTTTCAGGAGCCTCTCATGCTTACCCTTGTCGCGTATCTCGCCCTCTTCCTCGCCGTGAGCGCCGCCCTCACCTGGTGGCGCGTCCACAATTACCGCCGGCTCGAGAAACGCAAGTCCTGACAGGCCCGCCCTGAGCCCACCCCCGACGTCCGCCTTGCACGGGGCCCTTCCGCCGCGATAGAGCGGCGGAGGACGCGGGGAGGACGCAGCATGCCTGAGCTGAAGGCCTTCCTGGCGGGCGGCGGCGAGATGGGGGCGCGGATCCGCGAGCACGATTGGGCGGCGACGCCGCTCGGGCCGATCCAGGAATGGCCGCAGTCGCTTCGCTCCGCGCTCGGCATTTCGCTGCGCTCATCCGGCGCGTCCGCCATCTTCTGGGGTCCGGACCACATCTTCCTCTACAACGACGCCTGGGCCGCCTTGCTTCGCGACGGACGGCACCCGGGCGTGCTCGGCCGCCCGGCGCAAGAGGTGCTGGAGGACGTCTGGGCCGTGCTCGGCGGCCAGTTTGCGAGCGTCATCGCGGACGGGCAGGCGGTCAACATGGTCGATACCCTGCTGGTGCGGAACCTCGCCGGCCATGTCTACGACAGCTACTGGTCCTATTCGCTGCTGCCGGTCGCCGGCGAGGACGGGCGGATCGCCGGCATCCTCGCCCAGGTGCGCGAAAGCACGCAGTTCGTGCAGCGCGCGCGGCGCGACGCGCTGATGCTGCGCATGGCGGAGACGCTGCGGCGGCTGGAGAATCCGGCCGAGATCCTCGAAACCGCCTTCGCGCTCGCCGGCGAGGAGGTCCACGCGTCGCGGATCGGCTATGCCGAGATCGAGGAGGAAACGGGCTCGGTCGCGATCCTGCGCTGCGCGGTCAAGGACGGCGCCGCCGACATCACGGGCGTTTTCCCGATCCCCGGCTTCGGCGCGGGCGTCGCGGAAGACCTTCGCCAGGGCCGGACGATCCGCATCGACGACGCGGCCGTCGACCCGCGCCTCGCCGATCCCGAGGTTCGGACCCGCTACGAGAAGCTCGGCGTCGCTTCCGCGCTCGTCGTGCCGATCGTCAGCGGCGAGCGCTGCCTCGCCATGCTGTTCGCGCACCACGATGCGCCGCGCAGCTGGAGCGACCATGAAGCGGTCCTCCTTCGCCAGGGCACCGAACAGGTCTGGCGCGAGATCAGCCGCGCCCGCGCCGAGCTGGCGCTGCGCCGGAGCGAGGAGCGCTTCCGCCGCATCTTCGAGCAGGCGAACGACCTCATCGTCACTGCCACCCTCGATCAGGTGATCACCGACTGCAACCCGGCCGCGGCCGCGGCGATCGAGCTGCCGCGCGAGGCGATCGTCGGCCGATCCATGGGCGATTTCCTCGCGCCCGGGATGATGGAGCAGGCGCGCGCAATGCTGGAGCGCAAGCTCGGCGAGGGCGGCACGACGCGGCACGAGCTGGTGGTCGTCTCCCGGTCGGGGCGGCATCTCCACTGGGACGTCAATTCGACGCTGACGCTCGATCCCGCCGGCAATCCCGTCGGCCTCCACGCCATCGCCCGCGACGTCACCGAGCGCCGCCGCGCCGAGGAGCGGCAGCGCCTCCTCGTCAACGAACTCAATCACCGGGTGAAGAACACGCTCGCGCTCGTCCAGGGCCTCGCCCTCCAGAGCTTCAAGAGCGGGCGCGACATGGTGGAAGCGCGCGAAGCCTTCCAGCAGCGCCTCGCGGCCCTCGCCGCCGCCCACGATCTCCTCACCCGCGAAAGCTGGGAGGGCGCGACGCTCGGCGAACTGATGCGAGAAGCGCTCGCCCTCTACGACGGCGGCGAGGAGCGCATCTCCTGGTCCGGCCCGCCGGCGCGGCTCAATCCCAAGGCGGCGGTGTCGCTCGTCATGGCGCTTCACGAACTTTGCACCAACGCTGCGAAATACGGCGCGCTCTCCGTGCCGGAGGGTCGAGTGACGGTCGGGTGGAGCGTGGAGGGCGACCGGCTGCACCTCGAATGGCGCGAACGCGGCGGACCACTGGTGCGCCCGCCCGAGCGGCGCGGCTTCGGCTTCCGGATGATCGAGCGCGCGCTCGCCGCCGACATGGCGGGCGGGGCGAAGCTCGATTTCGAGCCGGAAGGCCTCGTCTGCCGGATTGAAGCGACCCTGGATGGGGGCACGGCGGCGTGAGCGGCCCCATCGAGGGGCTGCGCATCCTCCTCGTGGAAGACGAGCCGATCATCGCCATGACCGCCGAGGACATGCTCGACGCTTTGGGCTGCACCGTCGTCGCCAGCGCCGCGACTTTGGAGGAAGCGCTCGCCGCGACCGAAGCCGGCGGCTTCGATCTGGCGATGCTCGACATCAACCTGAACGGCGTCACCAGTCTCGGCGTTGCCGACGCGCTCAAAGCCGCCGGCACGCCCTTCATCTTCACGACCGGCTACGGCGCGGAAGGCTCCGGCAGCCACCGCGACGTGCCGCTCGTCACCAAGCCTTATCGCCTGACCGATCTCCAGGACGCGCTCGCCAGCGCCGTCGCGCCCCGCTGACGCCGCAGACATTTCCTCGCCCCGCCCGAGGCGGGTCTGGATGTCCCGCATATCTTCACTACATCGAGAGCTGAGCTCGACGCCGAGGTCGCGCGCCTTCGCCCGCTTCTCGCACCGGCGGGCACCATCTGGGTCTCCTGGCCCAAGAAAGCGTCGAACATGGCGACCGACGGCACCGAAGACACGATCCGCAAGGCGCTCCGGCCGTGAGGGCGGCCCTCGCCGCGCTTGTCGCGCTCGTCCTCGCCTCGTGCAGCAGCGAAGCGGCGCCGCCGCGCCAGCCGGCACCGGCACCCCCCGGCGGCGGCGCGGTCGCGGTGTTCGCCGGCGGCTGCTTCTGGTGCACCGAAAAGGATTTCGAGGAGCTGCCCGGCGTCATCGACGCGGTCTCCGGCTATACGGGCGGCCGCACCGAGAACCCGACTTACGAGCAGGTCTCCGCCGACGACACCGGCCATTACGAAGCGGTTCGGGTGCGCTACGATCCCGCCCGCATCAGCTACGCGGCCCTTGTCCGCCACTTCTTCCGCACCGTCGACCCGACGGACGCCGGCGGCCAGTTCTGCGACCGCGGCGATAGCTACCGGACCGCCGTCTTCGTCTCCGGCCGCGATGAGCGGCGCCTCGCCGAAGCCGCCAAGGCCGAAGCCGACCGCACGCTCGGCGGCCGCGTCGTCACCCCGATCCTCGCGGCCGCGCGCTTCTACGAAGCGGAGGACTATCACCAGGATTATTACCGCAAGAACCCGGTCCGCTACAGCTACTACCGCACCCGCTGCGGCCGCGACGCCCGCCTGCGCGAAGTCTGGGGTGCGCAGGCGCCTGCGCACTAAGTGCAATACACGTCATCCCGGCGAAGGCCGGGATCTCAGGGGGTGAAGGGTGCCGCGGGTACTGCAGGGCGCCCTCCACTGACGCTTCCGCCTTTCACCCGCTGAGATCCCGGCCTTCGCCGGGATGACGGCTTTGGACGAACCGGGATGACGGCCCCGGACTAGCGCCTGCGCATCAGGCCCAAGGCCGCCGCCGTCATCGCCTCCGTCGCAGTCGAGATCACCGCGTCCGCTTCCGGAGCCCAGAAGGGGCTGTGGAGCGAGGGGAGGGCGGCCGGATTGCCCGCCGCCTGCTCGAAGCGCGCCTGCGGCACGCCGCCGACCCAGAAGAGGAGGCTCTGCACATTGGTGTCGGCGAGGTGGTAGCGGCTGAAATCCTCGCCGGCCATGACCGGCGGGATCTGCCGCACGCGCGCTTCGCCGAAGCGCTGGCGGAAGACGTCGGCGAGCGTCTGGGTGAGCGGATCGGTGTTGACCGTGGCGGGCGTATGCTCGTCGCGCACCGTCACGACCGGCATTTTGTCGTCCGGCATGCCGGCCGCGATCGCTTCGCCGCGCGCGATGCGGGCGATGCCGTCCAGAAGCTGGCGCCGCACCTCCGGCGTGTAGCTCCTGACGGTGAGCTGGAGGCGCGCCTCGTCGCTGATGATGTTGTGCTTGGTGCCGGCGTTGAAGCTGCCGACCGTCACCACGGCCGGATCGAGCGGGTTCAGTTCCCGGCTGACCAGGGTTTGGAGCGCGGTCACGATCCGGCTGGCGAGCACGATCGGGTCGCGAGTCGTATGCGGCGCCGCGCCGTGGCCGCCGACGCCTTTCACCGAAATGTCGACGCTGTCGACGTTGGCCATGGCTGGCCCCGGCGAGAAGCCGATCTGGCCCGCGGGGAGCGTCGCACTATTGTGGAACGCGACCGCGTAAGCGGGCTTGGGGAAGCGGGTGTAAAGCCCGTCGTCGAGCATCGCGCGGGCGCCGACGCCGATCTCCTCGGCGGGCTGCGCGACCATGACCAAAGTGCCCGACCATTGGCCCTTCATCGCGGCGAGCCGGCGCGCGGTGCCGACCCAGGCGGCCATGTGCGTGTCGTGGGCGCAGGCGTGCATCACCGGCGTTTCCGCGCCTTCGCGCGTGGTCGCGCGGACCTGGCTGGCGAAGGGGAGGCCGGTCTGCTCGGCCACGGGGAGCGCGTCCATGTCGGCGCGCAGCAGCACGACGGGGCCGGCGCCGTTCCGCATCACCGCGACGACGCCGTGGCCGCCGACGCCCGTCGTGACGTCGAAGCCCAGCCGCCGCGCTTCCGCCGCCATCAGCCCGGCCGAGCGCTGCTCCTGCAGGCTGAGTTCGGGATGCGAATGGAGATCGCGGTAAAGCTCCATGAGCGACGGCATGTCGCGCCGGACGGCGTCCGTCAGCGGATCGGCGGCGGCGGCGGAAGCGGGCATCGCACAGGTTAACGCAAGCGCGGCGGCAAGGGTGCGTCCGATCATTTGGGTGAAGTCCTTCTCAGGAGGCGGGGACGAGCTCGATCACGTCGAGCGTCGATTCGAAGTGCGGGTAGGGAAAGAGGATGCGCCACTGCCGCGCGCCGACGCGCTCGACGATCCCGGCCATGTTGCGCTGCGTATCGCGGCCGTAGGAGAGGACCTGCCGCTCGTCGGAAAGCTGCATCGTGCCGAGGAAGACCTGGCGATGCTCGTGCTCGGGATAGAGCCGCCCCACCGGCCGCTGCGAACCGGTCAGCTTGGTGAAGTGCATGAGGCCGTCGCGCCCGGCCGAGACGCGGCAGCGAAAGGCCGGGTAGGCGATGAAATCGAGCGCGCCGCCGCTCTGGCTGCCGAGCTTCAGCGTCCGGCAAAGGTAATCGCCGCCCGGCAGCGGCGCGCCGCTTATCGCCGCGTCGGGATTGAGCAGTGCGCCCTCGCGCGCCACTTCGTCGCCATGCCCGGACGAGCGCGCCTCACGAAGCCCCTCGACAAAGGCTTCGCGCCATTCGCGAAGCCGCCGCCGGTCATCCTCCGTCGCCGTCTGCCGCCACGTCCTGACCCGCCGCTCGCCCCGCGCGCGGGCGGCGCACGACCCAGGGTCCGGCTCGACGCAGCGTTCCGGCCGCACGCTCTCGTCCACCCCCTTGTCAGCCGCCTGCGTGGGTGACTGGGCGGACGCGGCGGAGGCGAGGCAGGCGATGAGGACGAAGGGGACGCGAAGGCTCATGGCGCGATCCTAGCAGCCTCTTGCGCGACGAAGGAAGCGGTTAAGCCGCCCCCTCTCGCAGGCGCGTCACGCCGCCGTCCAGCCGCCGTCCATCGACAGGTTCGCGCCGGTGATCGCCGAGGCTTCGTCGCGGCAGAGGAAGAGGGCGAGGGCGGCGACCTGGTCCACCGTCACGAATTTCTTCGTCGGCTGGGCAGCGAGGAGGACGTCGTTCATCACCTGCTCGCGGGTCAGCCCCCGCGCTTTCATCGTGTCCGGGATCTGGTTTTCGACAAGGGTCGTCCAGACATAGCCCGGGCTGATGCAATTGGCCGTGACGCCGCTCGTCGCCGTTTCCAGCGCCACCGCCTTGGTAAAGCCGGCGACGCCGTGCTTGGTCGCGACATAAGGCGCCTTGTTCGGGCTCGCGACCAGGCTGTGCGCCGACGCCGTGTTGATGATCCGCCCCCAGCCCTTCGCCTTCATTGCGGGAAGCGCGAGCCGCGTCGTGTGGAACACGGCCGTCAGGTTGAGCGCGACGATCAGTTCCCACTTGTCGACGGGGAATTCATCCACCGGCGCGACATGCTGCATGCCGGCATTGTTGACGAGGATGTCGATCTCGCCCGCCTCCGCCATCATCGCCTCGATCGCGTCGGCCCTGGTCAGGTCCGCATCGCTGTACGAAGCGCCGAGCTCTGCTTCGATCCTGGCGATCTCGGCGCGGTCGCCGAACCCGTTCAGGATCACCTTCGCCCCTTCCGCCGCGAGCGCGCGCGCAATGGCGAGGCCGATGCCGGACGTCGAGCCGGTGACGAGAGCGGTCTTTCCCGAGAGGAACATGAACGGCCTTTCAACTTAGTTGAAGCTGCCGCCGTCATTGCGAGGAGCGAAGCGACGAAGCAATCCAGTTTCGCACGGCCATTGCTGGATCGCTTCGCTTCTCTCGCAGTGGCGGCAGTGGAACGTGCAACCTCCCACACCTCCCGATCATTGTCCCGGCGCCGTCACGATAAGGGTGTGTGAACATGCGTCTCGACGATTACCGCTTCAGCGACAATGTCTCCGACCAGCGCGGGCAGAGCTTCGGCGGCGGCCGCGGCGGCGGCATGGGCGGCGGCATGTTCGGCATGCTGTTCGGGCTGGTGCTGAGCCGGTTCGGGATCGGCGGCGTCCTGATCCTCCTCCTCGGCTATTGCGCGCTTTCAACCTTCGGCGGCGGCAGCCTGACCGGCAGCGGCGGCAGCGGCGCGGTCTCGCCCCAGCAGCAGCAGGCGGCGGCGCAGGGCGCCGGCGGCCAGGCGGCGGGCGGCAGCGAAGCGCTCCGCGCCTGCCAGAAGGACCCGGTCAGCGCCTTTTCCTGCCGAGTCCTCGCCTCCACCGAGGATACGTGGACGGCCGTCTTCCAGGCCCGCGGCCAGCGCTACCAGCCCGCCAAATTCACCTTCTACGGCGGCACCGGCCGATCCGGCTGCGGCGCCGCCCAGTCCGCAATGGGCCCGTTCTACTGCCCGACGGACAACAGCATCTATCTCGACACCAGCTTCTTCGAGGAGCTCCAGACCCGCTTCCGCGCAGCCGGCGACTTCGCCCAGGCTTATGTGATCGCGCACGAAGTCGGCCATCACATCCAGCACCTGACCGGCGTCCTCGACAATTCGCGAGCCCAGCAGGCGCGGCTCCCCGCGGCCCAAGGCAACCAGGTCCAGGTCCGGGTCGAGCTCCAGGCCGATTGTTATGCCGGCGTCTGGGCGGGCCGCAACCGCGAGCGGATGGAGCCGGGCGACCTCGAAGAGGGCCTGCGCGCCGCCGAGGCGATCGGCGACGACACGCTCCAGCGCCAGGCGCAGGGCCGCGTCTCGCCCGAAAGCTTCACCCACGGCACCGCCGCCCAGCGCATGGCCTGGCTCCGCCGCGGCATCGAAAGCGGCGACCCGGCGAGCTGCGACACGTTCAGCGGCAGGGTCTGAGCGACTCGGTACGGAAACGAATTGACTTACCCGCGATCACCCATGTAAAGACCTCCTTACATTAAGTACGGAGTTCCTGACATGGACGTCTGCTGGCCGCGCTCCACGCGGTACGTGATCCTGAGCTCCGCCAACTGGCTGATGTTCCTCGCCGCCGTCGCTTTCCTGACCTGGGGCACGCACGGCGAGCGGCTCCCCGCCGCCGCGGTTGCCGCCGTGCTCGCGCTGGTCGGGCTCAGCGTCGTCGGCCAGTTCGCCGCCGCCTACCGCCTGGTCGCCGTTCAGGACGAGTTCCTGCGCGGCATCACCGCGAAGCGCGTCATCGCCGCCGCCGGGCTCACCATCACCGTCGCGGTCCTGTGCGGTCTCGCGCAGCAGTTCCTCGGCGCGCCTGCGGTGCCGATGTGGGTGATCTATCCCTTCTTCTGGGGCGCCTTCGGCATGGTGACGCCCTTCATCCGCGACACGCTTCCATGAAGGAGGCCCGGCCATGAAGAGCCGCCTGCGCCTCCTTCGCGCCGAGCGGGGCTGGACTCAGGAACAGCTCTCGTCCGCGATCGGCGTCTCCCGCCAGGCGATAAACGCGCTCGAAACGGAGCGCCACGATCCCTCGCTCGATCTCGCCTACCGAATCTCCGCCGCATTCGAGCTTCCCGTCGAACGGGTGTTCCCCAATCCCCACGAAAGGCCCGACAGATGATCCGCACACTTCTCATTTCCGCCGCGATGCTCCCACTCGCCGCCTGCGCCACCGCCGCGCCGACCGGGCAGACGGCTCCGGTCGAGGCACCGCGCGCGCCCTTCGCCAGCGAGCGGATCGGCGTGACGGTGCGCGGCTCCGGACCGGACGTGGTGCTGGTCCCGGGCCTGACCTCGTCGCCCGAAGTGTGGGAGAGCACGATCGCGGCCGTTCCAGGCTATCGCTACCACCTCGTCCACGTCTCTGGCTTCGCCGGGCGTCCGGCCGGCGCGAACGCGTCCGGGCCGGTGGTCGAACCGGTCGCCGAGGAGATTGCACGCTACATCCGCGAGGCGGGCCTCTCACGCCCTGCAATCGTAGGCCATTCGCTCGGCGGCACCTGGGCGATGCTGGTCGCGGGGCGCAACCCCGGGCTCGTCTCGCGCGCCATGGTGGTCGACATGATGCCGGCGATGGGCGCGATGTTCGGCGGTCCCAATGCGACGGCCGAGACGTTGCGCCCGGCCGCCGAGCAGATGCGCACCGGCATCGCGGCGGGAGGGGGTCCCGCCCGCCGCCCGATGGCCGAGCAGACCATCGCCTCGATGGTGCGCACGGAGCCGATGCGGGCCGCCGCCGTCGAGCATTCGATGACGAGCGAACCCACCGTCGTCGCGCAGGCGATGTACGACCTCATCCTCGCCGATCTGCGTCCCGAAGTGTCCCGAATCCGCGTGCCGCTCACCGTCCTCTACGTGCGTCCGCCCAATGCGCCGGTCACCGACGAGCAGATGGCGGGCTACTACACCGCCTCCTATGCCGGCGCGCCGCATGCGCGGGTCGTGCGCATCCCCGATTCCTATCACTTCATCATGTGGGACGCGCCCGAGGCCTTTCAGCGCGAGCTCAGTGCGTTGCTCGCCGCGCGCTGATCGCTTCGGCGTAGATCCGGGTCGCGGGTGCGCCGAAGCCGACGAACAGGATTTCGTCGAACGCTTCGGCATGCGCTTCGATCTCTCCGGCGACCGCCGCCGCCGCTACCCCGGCGGCGAGCAGCGCCGGATAGCCGTAGACGCCGGTCGAGATGGCCGGGAAGGCAATGCGGCGCAGCCCGTGTGCGCGGGCAAGGGCGAGGCTGCTGCGGTAGCAGCCGGCGAGCAGCGCCGCTTCCCCGTGGCCGCCGCCGCGCCACACCGGCCCGACGGTGTGGATGACGCTGCGCGCCGGAAGGCGGTAGCCGTTCGTGATTCGCGCCTCCCCCGTCGGGCAGCCGCCGATGGTCCGGCATTCGGCGAGCAGCTCCGGCCCAGCGGCCCGGTGGATGGCGCCGTCCACCCCGCCGCCGCCGAGCAGGCTTTCGTTCGCCGCATTGACGATCGCGTCCACGGCGAGCGTGGTGATGTCAGCCTCCAGCGCGCGCCAAACGGTCACGCCGCCTCCTCCAGGAAGCGGCGGATCCACCCGGCGACCCGCGCCCGGTCGTGCGGCGCGTCGAGCGAGGCGAGCGCCGCGTCCGGATCGGGCAGGTGCGCGCGCCGCCCCTCGATCAGCGCCTTCGTGAACGCCGGCTCGAATTCGGGGTGGAACTGCATCGAAAGTGCCGGCTGGTCTTCATATTCGAGCACGCCGAACGGGCTGAATTCGCTCGCCGCGAGCACGCGGGTGGCGGGCGGCTGGAGGACGATCTGGTCCTGGTGCGAGACGGGAATGGCGATCGCCTGCGCCTCGTCCATGAAGGGCGCGCGGGTGCGCACGTCATAGCGCTGCAGCCCGACGCCCCAGCCGCGCGCCGACTTCTCGACCCGGCCGCCGAAGGCCTCCGCCATGATCTGGTGCCCGAAGCAGATGCCGACCAGCTTCGC
Organism: Allosphingosinicella sp.; assembly: GCA_035645215.1. GTDB lineage: Bacteria > Pseudomonadota > Alphaproteobacteria > Sphingomonadales > Sphingomonadaceae > Allosphingosinicella. The sequence continues at coordinate 23,382 of DASQND010000076.1, read as the reverse complement.
CTTGTTTTTCGCCGCGCGTAGGAACGCCTTGAGCGGCTCGATCCAAGGATGGTCTTCGTAGACGCCCGCCGGCGAGCCGGTGACGATGTACGCCTGGTGTGCATCGGGCGCCGCCGGCCATTCGCCGCGGGTGACGTCGTAGGCTGTGACGGTGAAGCCCGGCCCGAGCAGGTCCGCGAACATGGCCGGATAATCGCCGAAGCGCGCTGCGAGGTCGCCCGGCGGGTGCCCGGTCTCAAGGATGCCGACGTTCATGGAAGTTATTTAGTGGCCCCCACCGTCATTGCGAGGAGCGAAGCGACGAAGCAATCCAGCGGGCGTCGGAGACCTGCACGCAGGCCACTGGATTGCTTCGCTCCGCTCGCAATGACGGTGGAGACTTAAAACGTAAACCGCACCGTCGCCCGCGCGGTGCGCGGCGCGCCCGGCGCGATGTTGTTGTCGCTGTGGGCGGTGCCGAAATAGTCGCGGCCGAAGAGGTTCTCGACATTGACCTGCGCCTCGATCCCCTCGGCAAGCTCGTAGAAGAGCGCCGCGTCCGCGCGGGCATAGCCCGGCAGCCGCACCGCGTTCGAGATCGAGGCGAACATGGCCGAGCGCGCGACGACGCCGAGGCCGACCCCCAGCCGTTCGGTCACGTCGTACCGGTTCCAGAGCGAGAATTGGTGGCGCGGCACGAACGGGACGGTGCGGCCGGCCGGCGCCGCCGCGGTCGCCTCGGTGATCTCCGCATCCTGGAGCGCGTAGCCGCCCGATATCTGCCAGCGGTTGGAGAGCTGGCGCTCGAGCCCGATTTCCAGCCCGCGGCTGCGCTGCGCGCCCGTCTGGACGATCGTCCTGCCGTCCGGCGCAAAGGCGCGGGTGTTGGTCCGGTCGAGCCGGTAGACGGCGATCGTCGCGAGCAGGCCGTCGAACAGCTCCCACTTCGCGCCGAGCTCGTAATTGTCGAAGCGCTCGGGCTTGAGCGCGGAGGCGCTCAAGTCGAGCGAAGCGAACTGGTCGCCCGCGCTCGGCAGGTAGGAGCGGCTGTAGCTCGCATAGAGGCTGAGATCGTCGGTGGGCCGCACGATCAGCCCGAGCCGCGGCGAAAGGAGCTCGTCGGTGCGCGAGAATTCGGCATTGTTGTTGAGGTTGACCGCGTCGATCTCGAACCGGTCGAAGCGCAGCCCCGCGACGATCTCCAGCGCGTCCGAAATGCGGACCTGGTCCTGGATGTAGACCGCCGCGATCGTCGCTTCGCTGTCGCTGAAGTTGGTCCGCGTCGTCATCGCCGTCGAGGTGAACGGGCGGAAGACGATGTTCGCGTCGATCGTCGGCGTAGCGAGCGGGGCGTTGAAAACCAGCGCATTCGAAGGCTGGAAGAAGCCGTTCAGGCGGCGGCTCAACGTCTCCTGGCGGCCGAGCTCGAAGCCGAGCAGCAACGTGTGGCCGATCCCGCCGGTGTCGGCGGTGAGGATGAGGTCGGTCTGGCTGATGAGGTTCTGCCGGTGCGACGTGTCGCGATAGGCGGTCAGCGCCACGATCTGCGCCGCCGCGTTGACGGCGCCGGGGTAGACGTTCTGATAGCCCTTGTCGTAATCCGCATATTGGGTGCGGTTGCGCAACGTCAGCGCGTCCGAGAAGCGGTGCTCGATCGCGAAGGAGGCGATGTTCACTTCGGCGTCGGAAAAGCTGTCCTCCGGATCGCCGAAGAAGATCGAGTCGAAGCCCTCGAGCGGGCGGGCAGGGTTCGCGACCGTGCCGCCGGGCGTCGCGGGCACGCCGCGGTCGGTGGTCCGCTGGTCGCGGAAATGTTCGTAGGAGAGGTCGATCCGCGTGCCGCCGAACCGGGCGCCGAGCGTCGGGTTGATCCCGTAGCGTTCGAGCTCGACGCCGCGGCGGAAGCTTTCGCCATTCTCGTAGACGCCGTTGACGCGCACACCCACGCCGTCGGTCAGCGGCGTGTCGATGTCTCCGGTGAGGCGGAAGCCGCCTTCGCTGTCGAGGCCGGCCGAGACTTCGCGATAGGCGTTGCCGCTGGAGCGCTTGGTGACTCGATTGACGACGCCGCCGCCGCCGCCGCGTCCGAAGATCATCGCATTGGGACCGCGCAGCACTTCGACCCGGTCGAGATTGTAGAGGTCGCGGAAATATTGGGCGTCGTCGCGCAGGCCGTCGAGGAAGAAGTCGGCCGTCGTGTTGTTGCCGCGCAGCGAGATCTGGTCGCGATTGGCCTCGCCCGTGCCGGCGATCGCGCCCGGCACATAGGTCAGCACGTCGGCGATCGAGCGCAGGTTCTGGTCCTCGATCTGGCTTTCCGAAATGACGGTGATCGCCTGCGGGACGTCGCGGATGTCGGTGTCGGTGCGGGTGCCGGCGCGGGTGGTGCTGGCGCCGTATTCCGGGCGCTGGCCGGTGACGACGATGCTGGTCTGGTCCTCGTCCGAGGCGCTGTCCGTCCCGGCTAGGGCAAGGGCCGCGTCAGCCGCGGCGGCAACGGCAGGCGCTGCGGCCACGTCTCCGGCAAGGTGGACGGGCGCCGCGAGGGCGGCGGTGAAGGCGATCAGCGAAACGGACAAGCGACACTCCCTTGCGCATTCTTATGCGTCTTGAGGGGCATCGCTATCTCTGTTGCGAATTATTCGCAATAGCAAATCAGTGTGATCGTTCCAACCGAAGGGGGAGGCCGCCGCGGGGGCGGAGCGTCACCATGCCGTGGACGTGGACTTCGGCCCCCGGCTGCGGCGTAAACCGCCAGGCGGCGAGCCAGTGGGCGAGGATGGTGAGCGCTTCCGCCGTCGCGAAGCGCGCGCCGACGCACAGCCGCGGCCCGGCGCCGAACGGGAGATACTGGAAGCGGTGCCGCTCGCCGCGCCGGTCGGGAAGGAAGCGGCCGGGATCGAAGGCGTCGGGATCGTCCCAGAGGGCCTGGTGCCGGTGGAGGATCCAGGGCCAGATCGAGACGATGTCGCCCGGCGCGACCTCGTGCGGGCCGAGCCGGTCGGCGGCGACCGCCTGCCGGTCGAAGCGCGGCGCGGGCGGATAGAGGCGCAAAGTCTCGTCGAGCACGCGCCGGAGCAGCGGAAGCCGGTCGGGAAGCGCCGCATCCTCGCCAGCGGCCAGCGCCGTCTGCGCTTCGGCGGCGGCCTCCTCCTGGAGTGCCGGCTGCTCGGACAGGAGGTAGAGCGCCCAGGCCACCGCATTCGCCGTGGTCTCGTGCCCGGCAAGGTAGAAGGTCATCGCATTGTCCGCCGCGAGCGTCGCCGCTTCGGCCGGCTCGAACCGCTCGGCGAGGCCGCGGATCAGGCGCCCGAGGAAATCGTCCGCCCCGCCGTCCGGAAGCCGCTCCCGCACCACCGCCTCCAGCGTCCGCCGCAAATAGCTCTGCCCGCGCACCGCCTTCCACCCGCTCGGCGAGAGCGGAATGCGCGGCATGCCGAGCATCACCTGGAGCCGCGCCTCGCTCACCCCTTCGAGCGCGGCGGCGATATGCACCATCGCGGCTTCGCTGGTGAGGCGCGGGTCGCCGCTGAACAGGGTGTTGGAAATGACCCGCATCGTCGCCTGCGTCGCTTCGAAGTGCATGTCGCGCACCCCCGGCGCCCAGCGCGCCGCCGCCTCGCGCCCGACGGCGCCGAATTCCGGCATCAGCGCATCGACCGCGTGCGGCGAGAAGTTCGCCGCGACGATCTTCCGCTGCTCGCGCCAGAGCGCACCGTCCGAGGTCAGCAGTCCCCGCCCGATCGCCGGCGCGAGGAGGCGCTTCACCAGGTCGGGCTTCACGTAATTGGCGGCATTGTCGAGCAGCACATGCTGGACCATGTCGGGCGCCAGCGGCACATGGACGACGAAGCCGAGGATGCGCCGCTTGAAATAGTCCTGCCGGAAGGCGAGCTGCGACCAGCCGTACACCGCCGTCCGCGCCCGCTCCCCGACGAACCCCCGCCACGTCGAAACCGGCGCCGCCCCGCGCGGCGGATGGGTGGGGACGAATCGGGCGGTCATGGCGCCGAAACAGGTTCGAGGCGGACTCCCGCCGATCGGAAAGGCTCCGCGGAAAGGTCGATCCGGCGCAGCGCCCGTTCGAGGCTTTCGCGGTTCGGGAACTCGCAAAAGCTGCCGAGTTCGCCGCGAGTCACTTCGGCACCGGCAGCGGCGGCCAGGTTCTCGATTCCGTCGCAATGCACCGCGTGGAGCGTCCAGCCGCCGTCCGGCCGGCGCTCCAGCAGGCCGTAACCGGAAGACAAAAGCGATGCGGCGCGCCCCTGCGGCTCGGCCCACACGGCGAAACGCCGGCCCTGCGGATCCAGCGGCACGAACCCGGCACGGCTCGGCGGGTCGTCGGACCCGATATGGCGGACTTCCACCATCCCGTCCGGACGCCGCGTGAGCGCCGCGAGGCTTCCGCCAGTCGCCGCCGTGCCCGCCATACGGTAGCGGCCGTCGGGGAAGGGCGGACGGGAGTCGGACGCCGTGTAGAACGGCCCGCCCGTGAAGCAGCCGGCGAGGACCAAGGCGGGTATGAGAGCGAGGAGGCGCTTCACCGGGCCTCAGCTTTATTCCGCCGCCAGCAGCTGCTCGGCGCCGCCGAGATCGACGCTGACGAGGCGGCTGATGCCCTTTTCGACCATGGTGACTCCGAACAGGCGGTGCATGCGGCTCATCGTCACGGCATTGTGGGTGACGATCAGATAGCGCGTGTCGGTCTCGCCGCTCATCCGGTCGAGGAGGTCGCAGAAGCGCTCGATGTTCGCGTCGTCCAGAGGCGCATCGACTTCGTCCAACACGCAGATCGGCGCGGGATTGGTCAGGAACAGTGCGAAGATCAGCGCGACGGCGGTCAGCGCCTGCTCGCCGCCCGAGAGCAGGGTGAGCGCGGAGAGGCGCTTGCCGGGCGGCTGGGCGAGGATTTCGAGGCCGGCTTCGAGCGGGTCGTCGGATTCGATGAGCTCGAGGTGCGCCTGGCCGCCTTCGAACAAAGTGGTGAAGAGGCTCCGGAAATGCCGGTCGACCTGCTCGAACGCGGCGAGGAGGCGCACGCGGCCTTCGCGGTTCAGGCTGCCGATCGAACCGCGGAGGCGATGGATGGCCTGGCCCAGCTCCTCGCGCTCGGCGGCGGAGCTTTCGCGGCCTTCCTCGAGCTCCGCCAGCTCGCGCTCGGCGACGAGATTCACCGGCCCGATCCGCTCGCGGTCGGCGGTGAGGCGGTCCATCCGCGCCGATTCCTGGGCGGCGGGCTCGATGGACGCCTCCTCGAAGCCGAGCCGCTCGGGCAGGAGCGGCGGCGGGCATTCGAAGCGTTCGCCCGAAATGCGACCCATCTCGATCCGCCGCATTTCCTGATTCTCGTGCCGGGCGACCGCGCCTGCGCGCGCCTCGCGGGCGACGCTCAGCGCTTCGCCGACATCGGCGAGCCTTTTCTCCGTCTCCCGAAGCGCGTCCTCAGCCCCGCGCTCGCCGGCGGCGGCGGCCTCGGCCGCTTCGAAGGCTTCGAGGCTCTTCACCTCCATGTCCGCGACCTGGGCGCCGATCCGCTCGGGCGCGCCTTCCAGCCGCCGCGCTTCCTCCTCCGCGTCCTCGATCCGCCGTCCCATGTCGGCGTGGCGCTTTTCGGCTTCGGCGGCGCGCACCCGCCAGTCGGCGCTTTCCTTCTTCGCGGCCTCGGCGCGCTGCCGGTCGGCCGAAACGGCGCGGGCGTGGGTCGCGGCTTCGGCGCGCACTTCGGCGAGCGCCTGCTGCGCGACTTCCGCCTTGGTCCGCAGATCGGCGACGCGGGCTTCGGTGGCGCGGCTGTCGGGGAGGGCGGCGACGGTCGCGGCCGCTTCCTCCGCGGCGCGGGCGGCGTCGGCCCGGTCGGCTTCGGCGAGTTCGGCGCGTTCGGCGAGGCCGGTGCGCCGCAGCTCCAGCCGCTCGATCGCGACATTGGCCTGGTCCTCGGCCCTGCCCGCGTCGCGGATCGCGCCGGAAGCCTGAGCCTCGGAGCGCCGCGCGGCGTCGGCGTCGGCGCGCGCACCGTCGATCTCGCGCCGCGCCGCTTCGATCCGCGCCTGCGCGCCCGCCACGGCTTCGTTCGCCTCTGGAATCGCAGCCTCGATTTCGGAAAGCCGGTTGACCCGGATCAGCCGCTCGGCCGCCGCCGCGCCGAGGCCGGTCGCGACATAGCCGTCCCAGCGGCGCAGGCGCCCGTCGCGGGTGACGAGACGCTGCCCGACGGCGAGCGCGATCGATCCGTCGTCGGCATCCACCACGCCGATCTGGCGCAGCCGGCGAGCGAGGGCAGGGGGCGCGGTGACATGCTCGGCAAGCCGGACGCAGCCGGAGGGCAAAGCGGGATCGTCCTCGCCCGCCGGAGCCCCGGCCCAGCGCCGCGCAGCCTCACCCTCGACCGCTGCATCGAGATCGTCGCCGAGCGCCGCGGCAAGCGCGCGCTCGAACCCGCGCGCCGCCTTGACGTGATTGATCGCCCGATCCCCGCTCGCCCCGGCCACCGCCTTGGCGAGCGCCCGCGCTTCGGATTCCAGCGCCGCGAGCGCCGCGCGCGCTGAGGCGCCTTCGCTTTCCGCCGCGTCGCGCGCGGAGGCCGCCTGCTGACGCCGGGCCTCGGCGGCGGCGATCGCCTGCTGCGCCTCGACCAGCGACGCTTCGGCCGCCTCGCGCGTCCTGACAGCCTCCCTTCTCGCTTCGACGAGCGGAGCGACTTCGCCGACTTCGCTCATCTGCTGGCGGATGCGCGAGGTTTCGGCTTCGGCCCGCGCAAGCTTGGCGCGCGCCGTCTCGAGCCCCGCCTGCGCCACGCGAGCTTCCGCCTGCTCGGCCGCCTGCACCGCCCGGGCCCGGGCGAGCGCGGCCTCGGCCTCCCGCGCCGCATCCTCGAGCGCAACGGTGCGCACGTCGATCGTTGCGCGCCCGGCTTCCGCCGCGGCGAGCCGGCGCTCGATCTCCGATCCTTCCGCTTCCAGCCGCGCCAGCGCCGCCTCGGCATCCTCGCGAAGCGCCGCCTCGCGCGTCCGGTCGGCGATCAGCGTCTTGTGGCGCTGGGTGAGCTCGGCGATCCGCCGCGTCACCGTGTCGCGCTCGGCTCGGAGCGTCGCGAGCTGGTGGCCAAGCGACGTCGAATGCTCCCGCGCCGCCAGCGCCGCCGCGCGCTTCGCCGCCAGCGTCTTCGCCGCCTCCGCCTGGTAAGCCGCGGCCCCGCGCTGCGCTTCGGCGGCATGCTCGACCGCCGCGACGGCGATCTCCGCCTCCTTCTTCGCCGCGTCCGCCGCTTCCGCCGCCTCGCGCCAGCGCGCGAAGATCAGGCGCGCTTCGGAGACCCTTATCTGGTCCGAAAGCTTGCGGTAGCGCTCGGCCGCCCGCGCCTGGCGCCGAAGGTTATTCGCCCGCTGCTCCATGTCGCCGAGCAGTTCGTCGAGCCGGGTCAAATTCGCTTCCGCGGCGCGCAATTTCTGCTCGGCGTCCTTGCGGCGGACGTGCAGCCCGGCAATGCCCGCCGCTTCCTCCAGCATCAGCCGCCGCTCGGTGGGCTTGGCGGCGATCACGGCGCTGATCTTGCCCTGGCTGACGAGTGCGGGCGAGTGGGCGCCGGTCGCCGCGTCGGCGAAGAGGAGGGACACGTCCTTGGCGCGTACGTCCTTGCCGTTGATCCGGTAGGCGGAGCCGGCACCGCGCTCGATCCGGCGGGTGACCTCCAACTCGCCGTCTCGCGCCACGCCGAAGTCGCCGGCAAGGTCCGCTTCCTCCGGCTCGACGAGGAGGGACACTTCGGCGAAGTCGCGCGGCGGCCGCGTCGCGGTGCCGGCGAAGATGACGTCCTCCATCCCGGCGCTGCGCATCGACTTGGGGCTGGATTCGCCCATCACCCAGCGGATCGCTTCGAGGACGTTCGATTTGCCGCAGCCGTTCGGCCCGACGACGCCGGTCAGGCCCGGCTCGATGCGAAGCTCCGCCGGCTCGACGAAGCTCTTGAAGCCCGAGACTTTGAGACGCTTTATCTGCAAGAAAGCCCCCCCAGGCCGTTCACGCCGCCGCTACCTCCCGGCTCGGAGCCGCGCCTGCAGCGCCGTCCAGTTGTGGACGTGCTGCGCGACCGCTCCGTTGATGAGGAATGTGGGCGTGCCGCCGACGCCGATCGCTTCCGCCGCCGCCTTGATCTGGGCGACGCGCGCCGCGCCCGCATCGTCCGCCAGGCAGCGGGTGAGCGCCGGCGCGTCGATGCCGTGCCGCGCCGCGATCGCATCGAAGCCGAGCAGCGACGTGACTCGCTGCCTCAGGGCCGGTGCGCTCAGGGAGTTAAGCTCCGTCGCCTCCGCCTGGGTCAACGCTTCGATCCGCGCGAACCATTGCGGCTGCGCGGCGAGGATCGCGTCGTTCAGCGCAAAGGCCTGGGCCGGCGCCGCGCAGCGGTTGATCTGCGCGCCGATCTCCGCGACCGGATCGAGCGGAAAGGGTCGGATTTCGAAGCTCAGCCGCCCGGACGCGACATGGTCCCGCACGAGCGCGGGCGCGCCCGCTTCCGCGAACTCCCGGCAATGTCCGCAGGATAACGAGACATATTCGACCACCTTGGTGGCGGCCGCCGGATTGCCCATCCGGAAGCCGCCCTCGGGCGTCGCGACGACGATCCGCGCCCAGTCGCGCTGCGCCGCGTTGGACGCGGGCGCGGCATGCGCGCCGGCCGCGCCCGCGAAGGCGAGCGCGGCGGCCGCGACGGCGCGGAGGAAGCGTGCCGTCACGGAAGCGCCGCCTGGAGGCGCGGCTCGAGCTTCGCCCAGGTGTCGACCCCGACGGCCTGCTCGCCGTTGATGAGGAAGGTCGGCGTGCCCCGCACGCCCTCCTCGCTCGCGGCGCGATCGGTGATCGCCTGGAGGCGCTGCAGCTCGGCCTGGTTATTGAGGCACTGGCCGACCTGCGCCGCGGGCATGCCGCGCTGGCGGAAGAATTCGTCGAGGCCGGCCGCCTGCGTCAGGAAAGCCGCCCGCCCGGCGAGCGGCATCTGCTGCGACTGGGCGAGCTGCGGCTGGGCGCGGCCGGTCCACTCGCTCTGGCTGTGGTAGAGCTGGTCGCTGACCGCGAAGAAGGATTGCGGCGGCTGGCAGCGCAGAAGCATGAAAATGCCGGGGTCGGTCGGAAAGATCATGAAGGGGCGGAATTCCCAGCTCACCTGGCCGGTGCGGACATATTCGCGGAGCCGTGCGCCGCCCTGCTCGGAAAAATCCGCGCAGTGCGGGCAGGTGATCGACGCATATTCGACGAGCTTGGTCGGCGCGTTCGGATTGCCCATGATCCAGCCCTCGTCGGTCTGGTTCACCGTTTCCGTCCAGTCGCCATTGTTCGGCGCGGCGATGCGGGGAAGCTGGTCCGGCGCCTTGGAGGCGCTCACCGTGTTGCCGCCGTCGCCGCCACAGGCGCCGAGGAGCAGGGCAAGGGCAAGGAGGCTCGCGGTGCCGGTCGTCCTGCGGATGGTCGTCTTCATCGTCTCTTGTCTCCACCGATTGTGCCGACGATGGGGATCGCGGCGATAGCGGGCTCATCGGGCGCACCGAGGCCGCGCGCAAGGGCTTCGAGGCAGGCGCGCAGCTCCGGGTCGTTCACTTCGAGAAGCGAGTCGCCGAGCCCCGCCGGAACCGGGCGAAGGCTTGGCGGAGCGACCCGCCCCTTCGCCTTTTCGATCTGAACGATGCCTTGCCTGAAGGCGATCCGCTCCACCGCGGCATAGCCGAAGAAGCGGTTCACCCGCTCGGTGATCGTCGGTGCGACGTGCTGCATCATCGGCGCATGCGCCCCTTCGACGACGAGGTTCAGCACGCCGGAGGAGCGGCGCCCGGGCGGGAAGCGGATCGATTCCGGCGCGGAAACGGCGGCGTAGCGTTCGCCGACGATCTCCTTCCAGCGGCTGACGATCGAGCTTTGCACGAAGCCGAAGCGCCGGAATGCCGCGCCGCCGATCGCGGGCACCATTTCGGACACGGCCCGCGCGCGCCTGGAGCGCGGCGCCTCCTCCTTGTCCTTCCTGCGTGATCCGACCGGTTTCGCCATGCTTAAGAGCATGGCATAGCGCGCACGTGTCCGTCGATCCTGCAAACGCCCTCCTCCTCTGGTATGCTGTGGATAAAAGGGCGCTTCCCTGGCGCGCCGGGGCGGGGGCCGAGGCGGGCGATCGGGCGGACCCGTACCGCGTCTGGCTGTCCGAGATCATGCTCCAGCAGACCACGGTCGCGGCGGTGAAACCCTATTTCCTCGCCTTCACCGCCCGCTGGCCGACCGTGGAAGCGCTTGCCGCCGCCGCCGAGGAGGAGGTGATGAGCGCCTGGGCGGGTCTGGGCTATTACGCCCGCGCCCGGAACCTCATCGCCTGCGCCCGCACCGTCGCCGCGGATCACGGCGGCCGCTTCCCCGACACGGAAGCCGAGCTCGCCAAGCTCCCCGGCATCGGCCGCTACACCGCCGCAGCCATCGCGGCGATCGCCTTCGGGCGCCGGGCGGTCGTGGTGGACGGAAACGTCGAGCGCGTCGTCTCCCGCCTCCACGCCGTCGGGGCCCCGCTCCCCGCCGCGCGCCCGCAACTCTACGCCCTTGCCGACGCGCTCACGCCCGAGGGGCCGAGCGGCGATTTCGCCCAGGCGATGATGGACTTAGGGTCCGCCATCTGCACCCCGCGCGCCCCGCAATGCGGCCGCTGCCCCGTCGCCTCGTGGTGCGCCGCCCGCGCCTCCGGCAATCCGGAGCGCTTTCCGGTCAAAGCTCCGAAAAAGCCCCGCCCAAGCCGCACCGGCACCGCCTACTGGCTCGAGCACGAAGGCCACGTCCTCCTCGAAAAGCGCCCCGCCAAGGGCCTCCTCGGCGGCATGCTCGCTTTCCCCACCGACACCGCCCCCGCCGAGGCGCCGTGGGAGGAAGCCGGAAGCGTCGATCACGTCTTCACCCACTTCGCCCTGACGATCCGCCTCCTGTGCGCAGAGGCGCCGGCGCGGGCAGGGGAGGGCATCTGGTGGCCGGTCGAGCGGTTGCACGAAGCAGGACTGCCGACGCTCTACGCCAAGCTCGCCGCCAGGGGCGAGGCGTGGCGTGCAGGACGGCTGGTCGTGAAGGCTGCCTGACATACCCGCTCTGCCGTCATTGCGAGCGAAGCGAAGCAATCCAGGGGACCGCCGTGCGAGTCTCCGCCGCCCGCTGGATTGCTTCGTCGCTCCGCTCCTCGCAATGACGGCCTTGCCTACAGATTCCGAATGAGCTTCCCCGCCACAGCGATCCACGGCGGGTCCGCCACCACCGCCTGCCGCTGCCCGGACCCCAGCGGAATGACATGCAGCTTCCCTTCCTCGCGCCCGATCAGCCGCCCGAAGACGAACCGCCCCGCCGGCCGCGGGATAAGCACGTCGCGGTTCATCGCCTTGGCGAACTCGCCGGGCGCGAGCCGCGTGCACCAGATTTCGTCGCCGCTCCGGTAATCGCCCGTCCCTGCCGCGACGGTCACCGCGACCAGCCCGGGCACCGTCTGCGGCGGGATCACCACGCCTTCGCGGCGCGGCGCCTTCGCCCCTTCATGGTCGAGCGTCGCCGCGATCGGCACGTCCTCGCGGTCCGGAAGCTTGACGAGGTCCGCCGCCTCGACGCCCAAGGCCTTGGCGATCCGGTTCAGCCAGCCCACCGACACGGTTCGCGTACCCGTCTCGAGCCGCCCGACTGTCTGCGGCGTCGTCGGCGGCTGGCAGCGGTCGGCGACGTCCTGCAAGGTCATCTTCTTGGCGCGGCGCACTTCACGGATGCGGGTGATCATCGGCGGCCTTCCCTAACCAGCATGGTTATATCTCTTTCCGATAAGATATTCGCGATGGCAAGGCCCTGTTTCAGGTGATTCGCGAGATGCGGGGAAGAAAATGAAACCGAAGCGGAACAGGCTGCTCGTCGAGCGGCCGCTTGTCGACACGAGCGAGCCGGCGCCGCGCGAGGGCCGCCGCGCCCGCAACCGCACCGCCCGGTCGGTAACCGTGAACCTCGCGGAATCGCCATTGGGGTGGTTGAAATCCCGCGGCCATGTCAGCCCGCGCCAGTACGAGGCCGGCGACCGCCTGCGCGAAGACTGGGAACGCGCCCAGCTCGCCCCCGGAGTCACCATGCGCTGGGACGCCTCTCCGATCGGAAGCGGCGGCGGCGCGCCCGCACCGATGAGCGCGAGCGATGCCCAGATCGCCGCCCGCCGCCGCTTCGACGCGGCGGTGGCCGAGGTCGGCGCCGGCCTGTCCGACGTTCTCTGGCGGGTCGTCTGCGCCGGCGAGGGGATGCGCGACGTCGAGCGCGCGCTCGGCTGGCCGGCGCGCGCCGGCAAGCTCGTCGTCGCCCTCGCGCTGGACCGGCTCGCGGACCATTACCGCATCCGCTGAGCCTCCCCGCGCGTTCCGGTCTGCGTGACGATCTTCTTCACCAGCGACACGCATTGGGGCGACCACCGGACGCTCAACATCTGGAAGCGCCCGTTCGCCTCCGTCTCCGAAATGGACGCGCTCATGGTCGCGCGCTGGAACGCCGCCGTCTCGCCGGGCGACGAAGTCTGGCACCTCGGCGACTTCTGCCGCCGCCCCGCCGACGCGCCCGCCCTCCTCGCGCGCCTCCACGGCACAAAGCACCTCGTCGCCGGCAACAACGATCCCCCCGGCACCCGCAACGCGCAGGGCTGGGCAAGCGTCCAGGATTATGCGGAACTCGAAGCGGACGGCCGCCGTCTCATCCTCTGCCACTACGCCTTCCGCACCTGGCGCGACCAGCACAAGGGCGCGCTCAACCTCCACGGCCACAGCCACGGAAGGCTGAAGCCGCTCCCGAGGCAGCACGACGTCGGCGTCGACGTATGGGAATGGCGCCCGGTCACGCTCGAACGGATCATGGCGGGTCCGAAACGCTTTGCCTGATCGCCCTTGAACTCCCCTGCCGCCGCGCGGACAAGTCGCCGCGGCCCCCGCACGGCGAGCGGCCGCATGAGTATGCGTTTCCGATGATCGGCAGGGGAGTTCCGGATCCATGGCGACGGTGACCGCGCACTTACGCTGCTTTCTGCGCCCTCTTGCAGGCGCCGCCGCCATCGCGCTGCTGCTCGCCGGCTGCGGAGAGCGCGACAAGGCCGCCGCGCCTCGGCCGGAGGCGCCCGCGCCGGTCGTCCAGTTCGAGCAGGCGTCGGCCGATCCGCTCCGCCATGGCGAGCGGCTGGCGCGCGTTCTCGGCTGCCTGGGCTGCCACGACGACGACCTGACCGGCGGCGCGTGGACCGAGGATCCGCGGGAAGCGCTCATCTGGACGTCGAACCTGAGGCGCGCCGTGCCGGCCTATAGCGACGCCCAGCTCGAGCGGGCGATCCGCGGCGGCGTCCGCGGCGACGGCTCGCCGCTCTGGGCGATGCCGTCGGAAATCTTCGCCCATCTTTCCGAAGCCGACATGCGCGCGCTCATCGCCTACCTGCGCGCCCAGCCCGCGACCGGCGAGGCCCATCCGCGGCCGGTCTTCGGGCCGGAGGGGCGGCGGCAGATCGCGAGCGGCGATTGGAAGCCGGCGCCGGAGGAAGTCAGGCTCGGCCGCTCCGTCGCATCGCCTGCGCTCGGCGGCGGCCACGAGCAGGCGCGCTACATGATCCGCGCGACCTGCAGCGAATGCCACGGGCTCGACCTTCGCGGCCGGCAGGAGCGCGAAGGCCCGCGCGGCCCGCCCGATCTCGCGGTCGTCGCCGGCTACAGCCGCGACCAGTTCCGCCACCTGATGCGGACCGGCGAGCCGCCCGGCGGCCGCGACCTGGGGCTGATGGCCCGCGTGTCGGTCGGGCGCTTCTCCCACATGAGCCGCGCCGAGGTGGACTCCATTTACGATTATCTCGCCGCCCGCGCGTCGCAGCAATGAGCCCTTGCGCGCCGGCCGGCCTGGTTTAGTATCGAAATGAAACCGAAAAGGAGCGCCTTATGATCGTCTACGGCTCGTCCATGTCGCCGTTCGTGCGCAAGGTCCTCGCATTCGCCGCCGAAAAGGGGATCGAAGTCGAAGCCAGGCCGGTCGGCTTCGCGAGCCAGGATCCGGAATTCCGCGAGGCGAGCCCCTTCGGCAAGATGCCGGGCTTTCGCGACGGCGATTTCGCCATCTCGGACTCCACCGCCATCGTCACCTATCTGGAAGCCTCGAAACCCGATCCGAACCTGATCCCCGCCGATCCGCGCGCCCGCGCCCGGACGATCTGGTACGAGGAGTTCGTCGACACGATCCTGTTCCCGGTCGGCGCCAAGATGTTCTTCAACCGGATCGTCGCGCCCAGATTCCTCGGCCGCGAAGGCGACCTTGCCGCCGCCGACGCCGCCGAAGCCAGCGAGCTTCCGCCCCTCCTCGATTATCTCGAAGGCGTGATGCCGGAGAGCGGCCACCTGGTCGAAAACCGCCTCACCCTCGCCGACATCGCGGTCGCTTCGCCCTTCGCCAACTTCCGCCACCTCGCCCTCGCCCTCGACGAGGCGCGCTGGCCCAAGGTCCTCGCCTTCGCCGACCGCATCCTGGGGCGCGAAAGCTTCCGCACCTGGATCGACAAGGAAACGGCCTTCCTGCAGCGCGCGGCTTGAGGAGAGGCGGGGCCCACGAGGCCCACACCGTTCGCCCTGAGCCTGTCGAAGGGCTGCCCTGCTCTTTTTCGGAAGCCGCAAGAAAGGGCAGGGCTTCGACAAGCTCAGCCCGACCGGTGGATGGAGGTCGTGCCCCGGCCCCGCAAAGCGTTGACACTCCCTCCACCCCTGCCTATTTCGCGGCGCGGCGCTGCCCGATCGTCTAATGGTAAGACTACGGACTCTGAATCCGTCAATCGAGGTTCGAATCCTCGTCGGGCATCCATCCTTTTCCGCGTCAGGACGCGCTTTGCCGCGGTTCCCCATGAACATCGCACCGTTCCTCGCCGCTGCGCTTGCCCTAGCTCCATCAGCGCACGCACAGGAGACCGCGCGTCCCTCTCAGGAGCCCGACGCCCACGCGGGGGAAGACGCACACGAGGAAGAGGAAGCCGAGGAGATCGTCGTCCAGGGCACGCGCTCGCGCCGCCGCATCCAGGACGAGCCGATCCGCGTCGAAGTCGTCACGCGCGAGGAGATCGAGGAAAAGCTCCTCATGCGCCCCGGCAACATCGCCATGCTGGTGAACGAGATCGGCGGCATCCGCGTCCAGGTCACGTCCCCCGCGCTCGGCGCCGCCAACATCCGCATCCAGGGCATGGAAGGCCGCTACACCCAGCTCCTCGCCGACGGCCTGCCCCTCTACGGCGGCCAGTCGCCGGCGCTCGGCCTCCTCCAGATCCCGCCGACCGACCTCGGCCAGGTGGAAGTGATCAAGGGCGCCGCCTCCGCGCTCTACGGCCCCTCCGCGCTCGGCGGGGTCATCAACCTGGTCTCGCGGCGCCCCGGCGACGAACCGCAGGCCGAAACGCTCCTCAACGGAACCACCCGCGGTGGGCAGGACCTGACGGGCTACCTCGCGACGCCGCTCGGCAGCGGCTGGAGCGCGTCCGTCACCGGCGGCGCCCACCGGCAGGACGCAGACGACCTCGACGGCGACGGCTGGCTCGACATCGCCGCCCACCGGCGCTGGACGATCCGCCCGCGCCTCTTCTGGCAGGGCAGGGGCGGCGCGTCCCTCTACGCCACCGTCGGCGCGATGACCGAGGACCGCACCGGCGGCACCCATTCCGGCCGCACCGTCCCGGACGGCAGCGCCTTTCCGCAAACCCAAGCCACCGACCGGCTCGACGCCGGCCTCGCCGCCGAAATGCCTGCGGGCGGCATCGGCATCCTTCACCTGCGCGCCTCGCACAGCGTGCAGGACCACCGGCACCTCTACGGCGACGTCCGCGAGGACGACCGCCACGCCACCTCCTTCGCCGAAGCCTCGATCGCCGGCCGCTCGGACGCAACCACCTGGGTCGCCGGCGCCGCCTTCCAGCGCGACGTCTTCCGGTCCGAGGCCTTCCCGGCTTTCGATTTCAGCTACCGGGCGCCTGCTTTGTTCGGGCAAATCGAGCACGACCTTCGCCCGAACCTGACGCTGGCAGCGAGCGCCCGCGTTGACTTCCACAGCGAATACGGAACGCAGTTCAGCCCGCGCCTTTCAGCCCTCTACAAGCCGGGCTTCTGGACGATCCGCGCTTCGGCTGGGCGTGGCTTCTACGCGCCGACTCCGTTCGTCGACAAGATCGAAGCGGCGGGCCTGTCGCGCCTGGAGCCGCTGAGCGGCATAGAAGCCGAGACGGCGCGCAACGCCTCGCTCGACGTCGGCTACGCGCGCGGGCCGTTCGAAGGCAGCGTCACGATCTTCGCCTCCACCATCGACGGCGCGGCGCGGCTGGAGACCGTATCGCCCACCCGCGTCCGCCTCGTCAACGCCGAGGGCCCGACCCGCATCGCCGGCTCGGAGCTGCTCCTTCGCTACCGCCACAGCGGCTTCACCGTCACCGGAAGCTACGTCTTCGTCGACGCCTCCGAGCCGGGCGAAGGGCAGGGCGCGCCGCGCCGCCAGGTCCCGCTCGTCCCGCGCCACAGCGCCGGCCTCGTCGCTATGTGGGAGGAGCATGACCGCGGCCGCATCGGCCTCGAAATCTACCGCACCGGCCGCCAGCCGCTCGAGGACAATCCCTACCGCAGCGTCAGCCGCCCCTATTTCCACGTCGGCCTCTTGGGCGAAATCGTGCTCGGCAAGGTCAGCCTCTTCGCCAATGCGGAGAACATCCTCAATGTCCGCCAGACGCGGTACGACCCGCTTCTCCTCCCCGCGCGGGCGCCGGACGGCCGCTGGACGGTGGACGTCTGGGCGCCGACCGAAGGCTTCGTCCTGAACGGCGGCCTTCGCCTCCGCTTCGGCGGCCATTGATTGCCGCCGGGGCGTCCCCGCGCTAGCGGCGGCGGCAACGAACATGGAGCCGCGCCGATGACCGACAGCACCGACTACACCCCGCCCGCAATCTGGACCTGGGACAGCGAAAGCGGCGGCCGCTTCGCCGCGATCAACCGCCCGGTCGCCGGCCCGACCCACGACAAGGACCTCCCCGTCGGCCGCCACCCGCTCCAGCTCTACTCATTGGCCACGCCCAACGGTGTCAAAGTCGGCATCATGCTCGAAGAGCTGCTCGCTGCCGGCCACACGGGCGCCGAATATGACGCCTGGCTGATCAAGATCATGGAGGGGGATCAGTTCTCAAGCGGCTTCGTCGCCGCCAACCCCAATTCCAAGATCCCGGCCCTCGTCGACCGCAGTGGCCCGGAGCCGGTGCGCGTCTTCGAATCCGGCGCGATCCTCGTCTATCTCGCCGAGAAGTTCGGCGCCTTCCTCCCGACTGAAGGCGCGGCGCGGGCGGAGTGCCTGTCCTGGCTCTTCTGGCAGATGGGCAGCGCTCCCTTCCTCGGCGGCGGCTTCGGCCATTTCTACGCTTATGCGCCCGTGAAGATCGAATATGCGATCAACCGCTATGCGATGGAGGTGAAGCGCCAGCTCGACGTCCTCGACCGCCGCCTTGCGGAAAACGAGTACGTCGCCGGCCCCGACTACACCATCGCCGACATGGCGATCTGGCCCTGGTACGGCGCCCTGGTCCGCGGCGAAGTCTACGGCGCCGCCGAATTCCTCCAGGTCCACGAGTACCGCCACCTCGCCCGCTGGACCGAACAGCTCGGCGCTCGCGAAGGCGTCCGCCGCGGCCGAATGGTCAACCGCATCACCGGCGACCCCTCCGAACAACTCCACGAACGCCACGACGCCAGCGACTTCGACACGAAGACCCAGGACAAGGTGGCGCCGGCCGAAAGCTGAGCCCCTCTTCATCCTCCCCATCCGCAAAGCGGATGGGGAGGGGGACCATGCGAAGCATGGTGGAGGGGTAACCGACGGGGCCTCGCCATCTACCCCTCCACCGCTCTTCGAGCGGTCCCCATCCCAATGCATAGCATGGGGAGGATGCACTCCATGCACCCGCCGCCACTTAAAACGCACCCGCCACCCCCGGTGACTCCCGCCCCCGCCATCCCTATGTACCACCCACCAAGCGGGCGGAGTTTCTGACGTGGCGGACGGCGAGACGGCGTTGATCCTGGCGCGGGTCCAGTTCGCCTTCACCGTCGCGTTCCACTTCATCTTCCCGGCCTTCTCGATCGGCCTCGCATCCTATCTCGCCGTGCTCGAAGGGCTGTGGCTCAGGACGGGGAAGGACGTGTACCTCCGCCTGTTCCGCTACTGGATCAAGATCTTCGCCATCGCCTTCGCCATGGGCGTCGTCTCCGGCATCGTCATGTCCTACCAGTTCGGCACCAACTGGTCGGTCTTCTCCGACAAGGCCGGCCCGGTCATCGGCCCGCTCATGGCCTATGAAGTGCTGACCGCATTCTTCCTCGAAGCCGGCTTCCTCGGCGTCATGCTGTTCGGCATGGAAAAGGTGGGCCGGAAGCTCCACTTCTTCGCCACATTGATGGTCGCCGCGGGCACGCTCATGTCCGCCTTCTGGATCCTCTCGGCGAACAGCTGGATGCACACGCCCACCGGATGGGCGATGAACGACCAGGGCCAGTTCGTCCCCGCCGGAAGCTGGCTCGACATCATCTTCAACCCAAGCTTCCCGTACCGCCTCGTCCACACCGTCATCGCCGCCTATCTCACCACCGCGCTCGTCGTCGGCGGCGTCGGCGCCTGGCACATGCTGCGCGGCCGCTCGACTCCGGAAGTGCGCACCATGTTCTCGATGGCGATGTGGATGGCCGCCCTCGTCGCGCCCATCCAGATCGTCGTCGGCGACTTCCATGGCTTGAACACCCTCGAGCACCAGCCCGCGAAGGTGATGGCGATGGAAGGCCATTTCGAAAGCCACCCGGACGGCGCCCCCCTCATCCTCTTCGGCATTCCCGACAGCGAGGCCGAGACCGTCCACGCCGCCGTCGCCATCCCCAACCTCTCCTCCCTCATCCTCCACCACGATTGGAACGCGCCGGTCGAGGGCCTGAAGACCGTCCCGCGCGACCGCCGTCCGCCGGTCGGCATCGTCTTCTGGTCCTTCCGGATCATGGTCGGCATGGGGATGCTGATGCTCCTCCTGGGCCTCTGGAGCCTCCTCGCGCGCCTTCGCAAAGGCCTCTACGACTGGACCTGGTTCCACCGTTTCGCGCTTCTCATGGGCCCGTCCGGTTTCGTCGCCGTGATCGCCGGCTGGGTGACCACCGAAGTCGGCCGCCAGCCCTGGGTGATCTACGGTCTTCTCCGCACCCGCGACGCCGTCAGCCCGATCGCCGCCCCCGGCGTCACCGGCTCCCTCGCCGCCTTCGCCATCGTCTATTTCGCCGTCTTCTCGGCCGGCATCCTCTACATCCTCCGCCTCATGCGCGCGCCCCCCACCGCCGACGAACACGAAATGGCAAGAGCCCCCATCCGCACCGCCGGCATCACCCCGGCAAGCGAAGTGCGCGGCAGCGACAAGGGAGAGGCGCAGTGAGCGGAGCGCAAAATCCTCCCCATGAGCATCATGGGGAGGGGGACCACCCGAAGGATGGTGGAGGGGTAAAAGGCTCCGAGCATCCAGCGCTCAACGGACACCGCAGCGCCCTCTACCCCTCCACCGCACTTCGTGCGGTCCCCCTCCCCATCTCCGATGGGGAGGAATTAAGATAATGGATCTCACCATCGTCTGGGCGTTCATCATCGCCTTCGCCGTCGCGGCCTATGTCGTCATGGACGGCTTCGATCTCGGCATCGGCATCCTCTTTCCCTTCTTCCCCGTCGGCAAGGAACGCGACCAGGCGATGAACGCCATCGCGCCCGTCTGGGACGGCAACGAGACCTGGCTGGTGCTGGGCGGCGGCGGCCTCCTCGCCGCATTCCCGCTCGCCTACGCCATCGTCCTCCCCGCCCTTTATGCCCCGCTCATCGCCATGCTGCTCGGCCTCGTCTTCCGCGGCGTCGCCTTCGAGTTCCGGTGGCGCGACGAAGGGCACCGCGCGCTTTGGGACGCCGGCTTCTGCCTCGGCTCCCTCCTCGCCACCTTCGCGCAAGGGGTGACGCTCGGCGCCCTTCTCCAGGGCATCGAGATCGAAGGCCGCGCCTATAGCGGCGGCTGGTTCGACTGGCTGACGGGCTTCAGCCTGCTGACCGGCGCCGGCCTCGTCGTCGGCTATGCCCTCCTCGGCGCCTCCTGGCTGATCTGGCGAACCGAAGGCCCCCTGCACAACCAGGCGCGCGGCTGGGCCAGGCGCCTGCTCCCGGCGCTCCTTGCCGCCATCGGCCTCGTCAGCCTCTGGACGCCGTTCCTCGAGAACAAATATTACGAGCGCTGGTTCGAAGCGCCCGGCCTTTACGTCGCCCTCCCCATGCCGCTCCTCGTCGCCGGCGCCGCCTACCTGTGCTGGCGCAGCATCGCGCGCGGCGCCGATTTCGCGCCCTTCCTCTGGTCGCTCCTCCTGTTCCTCCTCTCGATGACCGGCCTCGCCGTCTCGATCTGGCCCGACATCATCCCCGGCCGCCTCACCATCTGGCAGGCCGCCGCGCCCTACAGCTCGCAGATCTTCATGCTCGTCGGCGCCGTAATCCTCATCCCCCTGATCCTCGCCTACACGGCCTGGGCTTACTGGGTCTTCCGCGGCAAGGTCGGCGAGGAGGGCTACCATTGATGCCTCAGAAGGACCCCCCCGTCTGGCGCCGCATCGCCTGGTTCGCCGGCCTCTGGATCGCCAGCGTCGCCGCGCTGGCCGTGGTCGCCGCGATCATCAAGACGGTGCTCAACTAGATCCTCCCCGTGCCGGGGAGGAGCTGGCGCTCGTCGAAGCGCCGCGTGGGTTGATCGAAGGGCAGGGGCCGCGCGCTCAAACCGCCGCTACCGCCCGCACCATGATCCACGCCCTCATCCTCGCCGCCGCCGCGATCCTCGTGCCCGAGGCCTCTTCGCCGCAGAACGACTACAATCTCTCGGAAGCCGGCCGCACCCGCGTCTTCGCCCGCTCGGAAGCCGAGTTCCGCAACGCCCGCATCTTGGTCTCCGAACGCACCCGCGCCGGCTGGTCCACGCCCCGCCCGATCGCCTTTACCGACCCGCGCTTCTCCGACTCCGACCCGTGGCTCACCCCGGACGGCCGCACCCTCTACTTCATCTCCGATCGCCCCGCCCCCGACCGCGCGGAAGGCGCCCGCGACTACGACATCTGGCGCGCCGCCCGCATGCCGAACGGCGCCTGGTCCGCGCCGGAACGCCTCGGCCCGGAGGTCAACTCCGCCGGCCAGGAGCTCGGCCCCGAACTCCACGGCGGCATTCTCTATTTCTCCTCCGCCCGGCGCAGCGGCCGCGGCGGCCTCGACATCTACGCCGCCCCCGCCGCCGGCACCGGCTTCGCGCAGGCGGCCCTGTTGGACGGCCCCTTCAACGGCCCCGCCAGCGAAAGCGATTTCACCCTGAGCCCCGACGCTCGCACCGCCCTCATCTGGCGCAGCGGCGAAGGCGCCGCCGGCCGCCTCCACATCGCCCGCCGCACCGCGAGCGGCTGGACCGAGCCCGCGCCGCTCCCCGCCGCCATCAACCGCGGCCCCTTCAACTTCACCCCAAGCTTCAGCCGCGACGGCCGCACCATCACCTACGCCAGCACCGGCCCGGACGGCCTGGCCGACATCTACCGCGCGCGGTTACCGTGAAAGGGGGAGGGGCGGGAAGTCCCTCAAACCGTCATTGCGAGGAGCGAAGCGACGAAGCAATCCAGCGGACCTCGGAGACCCGCACCGCCGCCCACTGGATTGCTTCGCTCCGCTCGCAATGACGGGGAGGGGAAACTAAGCCCCCATCCACCCGCGCACGCGCTGCTGCAGCACGGTGAGCGGCATCGCACCCCCGGTCAGCACCACGTCGTGGAACCGCTTGATGTCGAACCGAGCGCCCATCCGGCGCTCCGCCTCGCCCCTCAGCCCCTCGATCACCGTCTGCCCGATCTTGTACGCCGTCGCCTGGCCCGGCCAGACGATGTAGCGCTCGATCTCCCGCACCGCCGATCCTTCCGGCTCCGCTGCATTGTCGACCATCCAGCGGATCGCCTGCTCCCGCGTCCAGCGCTTGTGGTGAAGCCCGGTGTCCACGACGAGCCGCACCGCCCGGAACAGATAGGATTGCAGATAGCCGATCCTCCCGAACGGATTGCCCTCATAGACGCCGAGCTCGTCGGCCACCCGCTCGGCATAAAGCGCCCAGCCTTCCGAATAGGCCGAAAAGCCCCCGGTCCGCCGGTAGATCGGAAGCTCCCCCGCCTCCCGCGCGATCGAGATCTGGAAGTGATGCCCCGGCACCGCCTCGTGGTAGGTCAGCGTGGGCAGGCCGATGGTCGGCCACTCATGCGTGTCCTTGAGATTGATATAATAAGCGCCCGGCCGCGCCCCATCGAGCGACGCGCCTTGATAGTATCCGCCCGGCGCCCCCGCCTCGATGTCGACCGGCACCCGCCGGATTCCCACCGCCGCGCGCGGAATGGTCGCGAACACCCGCGGCAGCAAAGGCGTGATCTCCCGCACCTGCTCGTTCAGGCTCTCCAGCAGCCGCGCCCGCCCCGCATCCGTGTTCGGAATGAGGAACCGTTCCTCCCGATTGAGCGCATTGATCCGCTCGCCGACCGTGCCCCGCGTATAGCCCTGCGCCTTCAACAGCACGTCGAGCTGCGCATGGAGGTCCCGCACCTGGTCGAGCCCCATTTGATGGACTTCTTCCGGGCTCATCGTCGTCGTGTTGTTGGCTTTCAGCGCATAGGCATAATAGCTCTCGCCCGCCGGCAGCTTCCAAACGCCCGCATCGCTGGTCGCCCGCCGCCGCACCGTCCGAAGCGCCGCGAGCTGCCGGTCGAGCGCCGCCGCGACCGGCCCGGAGACGATTCCGGCCGCCCGCCCGCTCCAGTCGCCGCCGATCCCCGCCGCGCCCGCGCGCCGCCCGAGCGAGCGCACGAGGGTCGTCTCCGCCGCCGGCATCGCCCGCAGCCGCGCGACGTTGGCGATCGCCTTGTCGAGGATGAAGTCCGGCGCCACCACCCCGACCGAGGCGTCATGCGTGACCCGCTCGGTCTCCTGGTCGATGTTGCGCGCGAAGTCGTTGAGCCGCGACAGATAGGCCTCGGCGTCCTCAGCCGTGCGCACCGGATGCTGCGTATCGAGAAAGTCCGGCACGCCGTAATAAGCGCCGCCGAGCTGCGTCACCGTATAGGGGACCGGCCGCCCGCCGAAATTGCCGTAATGAAAGCGAGTCCCCTCCTGGAGCAGCCCCTGGCGGAACATGGCGATGTCGTAGCTGAGCTGCCCGTCGGGGCTGAGGCCGCTGCGCCCGAACTCCGAGAGCTGCCGGTGCCGTGCCACCGCCTGCGCCCGCTCCTCGGCGAGCTTCGCCCGGCTGCTGTCGCCGAGCTGCCC
>DASQND010000075.1:0-9880 GCA_035645215.1 Allosphingosinicella sp. | reverse complement strand
CGCGTCTGGGAACGCGGCGCGGGCCTGACGCAGGCCTGCGGCACCGGCGCCTGCGCGACGGCCGTCGCCGCGATCCGCCGCAAGCTGGTCGCAAGTCCCGTCGAGGTGCGGCTTCCGGGCGGGAGCCTGACGATCGAATGGATGCCGGGCGGCACGATCCGGATGTCCGGCCCAGCCACCTCCGTCTTCACCGGCGAGCTCGAATGGTGAGCCGCCCCGACACCCCCACTCCCGTTCGGGCTGAGCTTGTCGAAGCCCTGCCCTTCTCTTCGGGCGGCGGTGTGGAAGAAAGGGCAGCCCTTCGACAAGCTCAGGGCGAACGGCGGAGCGGGCCGGAGGTCATCACCTTGGGTTGCCGCCTCAACATGGCCGAAAGCGACGCGATGCGGCAGCTTGCCGGCGCGGCGGACGACCTCGTCATCGTCAACAGCTGCGCGGTCACCAACGAAGCCGTGCGCCAGACCCGCCAGGCGATCCGCCGCGCCAAGCGTGCGCGTCCGGAAGCGCGGGTGGTGGTGACCGGCTGCGCGGCCCAGGTCGACCCGGCGGGCTTCGCGGCCATGCCGGAAGTGAGCCGGGTGCTCGGCAATCGGGAAAAGCTGGACGCGGCCTCGTTCACCCACACCGTTCGGGCTGAGCCTGTCGAAGCCCTGCCCTTCTCCCTTTACGAGCCCGAAGAAAGGACAGGCCTTCGACAAGCTCAGGCCGAACGGGGTTCCCCGTTCCCTCCGCTTGCACCCGCCGAAATCCGCGTCTCCGACATCATGGCCGTCCGCGAAAACGCGCCCCACCTCGCCGCCAGCTATGCCGAGCGTTCGCGCGCGTTCGTCGAGGTACAGAGCGGCTGCGACCATCGCTGCACCTTCTGCATCATCCCGTACGGTCGCGGGAACAGCCGCTCCGTGCCGGCCGGGCTGGTGGTCGATCGCATTAAGGCGCTCGCCGACCAGGGCCTGCAGGAAGTGGTGCTGACCGGAGTCGACGTCACCAGCTACGGTCCGGACCTTCCGGGCTCGCCCACGCTCGGCCTGCTCATCGAGCGGATCCTCCGCCACGTCCCCGCTTTGCCACGCCTCCGCCTCTCCTCCCTCGACTGCATCGAACTCGACGAGCGCCTGTTCGAGCTCGCGGCGGGCGAGCCGCGCTTCATGCCGCACCTCCACATGAGCTTCCAGGCCGGCGACGACATGGTCCTGAAACGCATGAAGCGCCGCCACAGCCGCGCTCAGGCCGTCGAGACGGTGGCACGGCTCAAGGAACGCCGCCCCGAAATCGCGATCGGCGCCGACCTCATCGCCGGCTTCCCGACCGAAACCGATGCGATGCACGAGAACAGTCTGGCGCTGATCGACGAATGCGACATCGTCATGGGCCACATCTTCCCTTATTCGGCCAAAGTGGGCACGCCCGCGGCGCGGATGCCGCAGGTGCCGGCTCAAGTGGTGAAGGAACGGGCGCGGCGGCTTAGGGAGGCGACGGCGCGGCGGCGGGCGATGTGGCTGCAGAAGATGGTCGGGACGCGCCAGAACGTACTGATGGAGCGCGGCGGCTCGGGGCACGCCGAGAATTTCGCGCCGGTGCGCGTCGCCGCCGGCGCGGTGGGGAAAATAAAGGACGTCATGATCACCGAAGTCAGCGAAGACCAGCTCGTCGGAGTCCCCGCATGAGCGACGCGCCCTGGCTCGATCGCCTCCGCGAGGGCTTCCGCAAGACGTCCGACAAGCTCGGCGAGAATCTCGGCGGGCTGATGACCTCGTCGAAGCTCGACGAAGCGACGCTCGACGAAATCGAGGAGGCGCTGATCGCCTCCGACCTCGGCCCGCAGACCGCCGCGAAGGTGCGCGAGCGCCTCCGCGGCGAGCGCTTCGAAGGCGATCTTACGGAAGCCAAGGTGCGCGGCATCGTCGCCGAGGAGCTGGAGAAGATCCTCGCCCCCGTCGCCGAGCCGCTCGAGATCGACGCCTTTCCGCGCCCCCAGGTGATCCTCGTCGTCGGCGTCAACGGCTCGGGCAAAACGACCACCATCGCCAAGCTCGCGAACAATTTCCTCGAGCAGGATTACGGAGTCCTCCTCGCCGCCGGCGACACGTTCCGCGCCGCCGCGATCGATCAGCTTCGAGTCTGGGCCGACCGGATCGGCGTTCCGATCATCTGCGGACCGGAGGGCAGCGACAGCTCCGCCATCGTCTTCGACGGCGTCAAGAAAGCCACCGCCGAAGGCATCGACGTCCTGATCGTCGACACGGCCGGGCGGCTCCAGAACAAGAAAGGCCTGATGGACGAGCTCGCCAAGATCCGGCGCGTCCTCGGGCGCTTGAACCCGGCGGCGCCCCACGACGTCGTCCTCGTCCTCGACGCGACCACGGGACAGAATGCGCTGAGCCAGATCGAAGTGTTCAAAGAGGTGGCGGGCGTCACCGGCCTCGTCATGACCAAATTGGACGGCACCGCGCGCGGCGGCGTCCTTGCGGCGGCGGCGGAGCGCTACAAGATGCCGATCCACGCCATCGGCATCGGCGAGGGGCTGGGCGATCTCAGGCCCTTCGACCCGCGCGAGGCCGCCCGCGCCATCGCCGGCGCCACCGGAGACTTTTGAACATGGCCGCCAAGGCGCCTTCCCACCCCAAGGGGCTCGCGAACTTCGCGCTCGATTTCGGGCCGCTGCTCGCCTTCTTCCTCGCCTACAAGATCGCCGAGCGCAGCTATGGCGGGCTCGTCGGCACGCTTATTGCCACCGGCGTATTCATGGCCGCCGTGCTCGTCGCCATGGCCTGGTCGCTCTATTTCTACCGGCGCGTGTCGCCGATGATGTGGATTTCGGCGGTGCTGGTGATCGGGTTCGGCGGGCTCACCATCTATTTCCAGGACCCCGCCTTCATCCAATTGAAGCCGACGCTCATCTACACCGGCTTCGGCGTCCTCCTCTTCGGCGGGCTGGCGGCGGGCAAGTCGCTCCTCAAATATGTGTTCGGGCCGATCTTCCCGGGGCTGACGGAGGACGGCTGGCGCAAGATTTCGCGCAACTGGGCGCTCTTCTTCCTGGCGATGGCGCTCGGCAACGAAGTGCTTCGCCGCACCGTCACCTTCGACACCTGGCTGACGATCAAGGTCTGGGGCTTCACCGCCGCCGCCTTCGTCTTTGCAATGGCGAACGTTCCCATGCTCCTTCGCAACGGCCTCCAGATCGAGGAGGCGGCGGACCCGGCGCCGCCGCCGACCCAATGACCCGCGCTCCCGTCATCTCCATCCAGGGTCTCTCCAAGACCTACAAGGGCGGCCATCAGGCGCTGAAATCCGTCGATCTCGAAATCGGCAAGGGCGAGATCTTCGCGCTGCTCGGGCCGAACGGCGCGGGCAAGACGACGATGATCTCGATCGTCTGCGGAATCGTGACGCCCACCACCGGCACCGTCCTCGTCGATGGCCAGGACCATGCGCGCAGCTATCGCGGCGCGCGCAAGCAGATCGGGCTGGTCCCGCAGGAGCTCCACACCGACGCGTTCGAAAGCGTGATCGCGACCGTGACCTTCAGCCGCGGCCTGTTCGGCTGCCCGCCGAACCCAGCCTATATCGAAGGCATCCTCAAGGACCTGTCGCTCTGGGACAAGCGGAAGGACAAGATCATGACGCTGTCCGGCGGCATGAAGCGCCGCGTCATGATCGCGAAGGCACTCAGCCACGAGCCCGAAATCCTGTTCCTCGACGAGCCGACCGCCGGCGTCGATGTCGAGCTCAGGCGCGACATGTGGGAGCTCGTGCGCAAGCTGCGCGACACCGGCGTCACCATCATCCTCACCACCCATTATATCGAGGAGGCCGAGGAGATGGCCGACCGGGTGGGCGTGATCTCCCGCGGCGAGCTGGTGCTCGTCGAGGAGAAGAGCGCGCTGATGAAGAAGCTCGGCAAGAAGGAACTCAGCCTCACCCTCGCCGAGCCGATGGAGACGATCCCGCCGGAACTCGGCGAATGGCCGCTGGAATTGAAGGACGAAGGCCACGAACTGCTCATGACCTTCGACGCCAATGCCGACCGCACCGGCGTCCCCTCCTTGCTCCGCCGGATGAGCGAACTCGGCATCGCCTTCAAGGATCTGAACACGCGGCAAAGCTCGCTGGAGGACATCTTCGTGAGCCTCGTTTCGGAAAGGAACCGCGCGTGAACCTCCACGGCGTCTGGGCGATCTACCGCTTCGAAATGGCGCGGGCGCTGCGCACCCTGCTGCAGAGCGTCGTCACGCCCGTCCTCACCACCTCGCTTTATTTCATCGTCTTCGGCTCGGCGATCGGCTCGCGGATGAACACGTCGGACCTCGGCGTCCCCTACGGCGCCTTCATCGTGCCCGGCCTCATCATGCTCTCGCTGTTCACCCAGAGCATCTTCAACGCGAGCTTCGGCATCTACTTCCCGAAATTCACCGGCACGATCTACGAGCTCCTTTCCGCCCCCGTCTCCACGCTGGAGATCGTGCTGGCCTATGTCGGCGCGGCGGCGACGAAATCGCTGGTCCTCGGCCTCATCATCCTCGCGACCGCGAGCCTGTTCGTGCCGATCCAGATTCTCCACCCCTTCTGGATGATCGCCTTTCTGGTGCTGATCGCGACCACGTTCAGCCTGTTTGGATTCATCATCGGGGTCTGGGCGCAGAGCTTCGAGCAATTGAACTTCATCCCGATGCTGATCGTCACTCCGCTCACCTTCCTCGGCGGCGCCTTCTACTCGATCGAGATGCTGGCCGAGCCGTGGCGGTCGATCACCCTGTTCAACCCCGTCGTCTATCTGATCAGCGGCTTCCGCTGGTCCTTCTACGGCACCGCGGACGTCGGCGTCGCGCTCAGCCTCGGCATCACTTTGCTCTTCTTCTTCGCCTGCCTCGGCGTCATCTGGTGGATCTTCAAGACAGGGTACAGGCTCAAGAGCTAGCCGTCATTGCGAGCGGAGCGAAGCAATCCAGCGGGCGCCGGTGCGGGGCTCCGCTGCCCACTGGATTGCTTCGTCGCTTCTCTCCTCGCAATGACGCGGTGCTCGATTACCCCTCCTGATCGGCTCGCTTCACGCCCTCGCCGTCGAGGTTCGTTGCGACGAATTCCCAATCGACGATGTTCGCGAGGACGCCGTCCACGAAGTCAGGCCGCCGGTTCCGGTAATCGATGTAATAGGCGTGCTCCCAGACATCGAGCGTCAGGAGCGGCTTCATGCCGTCATGGACGACCGGCGTGTCGGCATCGTGGAGCGAAGTGATCCGGAGCTTGCCGGCGTCCAGCACCAGCCAGGCCCATCCGTTCGAGAAATGGCCAACCGCTTCGGCCTTGAGCGCCTCCAGCATGTCGTCGGTGGTCCCGAACGCGTCCTCGATGAGGGCGGCGAGGCGGCCGGTGGGGCGCCGGTCGCCCGGCGCGGCGAGGCATTGCCAGAAGAAGCTGTGGTTCCAGATCTGCGCGCTGTTGTTGAACAGTCCCGCATCGCCCCGCTCCTTCGCGGCGCGGATCACCTCCGTCAGCGCGGCGCCTTCCAGCCCCTTTTCGCCGAGCATTTCGTTCACTTTGTCGACATAGGCCCGGTGGTGCTTGCCGTGGTGGAATTCGAGCGTTTCGGCCGACATGTGCGGCGCGAGGGCGTCGGCGGCGAAGGGCAGATCGGGCAGCTGAAAGGGCATTGAGGTCTCCGGTGGGCACGAGGCGTAGGCGAGGCTGCTAGCGCCGGGCGCGGCCGGACGGCACCCCTTTTTTACGCTCAGTCGCCGCGGACGCTGAAGCGGGCGAGTTCGGTGCGCGGCCGGTCCCATTCGGGATCGAGTTCGCTCGCCCGCCGGTAATCGGCATAAGCGCGGCGGACGTCGCCGAGCGCTTCCAGCGCCACCGCCCGCCCGAAATACGCAAGCGCCGGCTGGTCCGTCCCCCGCTCCACCGCCTGCTCGAAGGACGGCAGTGCCGCCGCCGCGCCGCGGGTGCGCAGCAGGGCGACGCCGCGGTTGAAATATGCTTCGGCGACCGTCGGGTCGCGCGCGATCGCCGCGTCGAAATCCTCGATGCCGCCGGCGAGATTGCCGCCGCGGACCCTGAGGATGCCGCGATTGACGTAGGTGGCGACGAGG
Source organism: Allosphingosinicella sp. (assembly GCA_035645215.1). Taxonomy (GTDB): domain Bacteria; phylum Pseudomonadota; class Alphaproteobacteria; order Sphingomonadales; family Sphingomonadaceae; genus Allosphingosinicella. The sequence goes on along the minus strand of DASQND010000075.1, from coordinate 3,788 downwards.
TCGCGGGTGCTGAGCAGCGGACCATTGAGGGCGCGGTCGCACATCGCCAAGGTCTCCGGCCGCGCCGCGAAGGGCGCGTCGGCGGCCTCGTAGCATTGCCGCGCGGCATTGCTGCCGATGACGGTGACCGCCGCGGCGGCGGGCGTAGCGAGTGCGAACGAAGCTGCGAAAACGAAAGCGGCGCGGACCAGCATCGGACCTACCTCCTGATGCTTCTCAATAGCTTAGATCGGCCGCGCTGGAAACAGCGCGCCGGCGCCTATTGCAGTTCGTGGCGGCGCAGCGCGTGGCGGAGCTGGTCGTAGGAGAGCTGCAGCGCGGCGGCGGCGGCGCGCTGGTTCCAGCGGCATTTCTCCAGCGCCGCGGCGAGAATCGCCTTTTCATATTCGGCCACGGCGAGCCGGAAATCGGCGCAGCTTTCCGGATCGAACGGCTTCGCGGCCGCGGGCGGAAGCTGCGCCTGGGCGGCGCCGGCGGCGTCGGGTGGCGGCAGCGCCTCGGCCGCCTTGCTGGCGTTCGCCGCGGCGATCGTGACGATCGGCCGCCAGGGCGATTCGAACGGATCGAACTGGATGGCGTCGACGGGGCGGGACGGGTCCTCCCAGCGGTAGACCGCGCGCTCGACGGCATTCCTCAGCTCGCGTACGTTGCCGGGCCAGGGATAATTCTGCATCTGCTCCATCGCCCGTTCGCTGAAGCCGGGCCAGCGGTCCCATTCCAGCTCCAACGCCATGCGCCGCGCGAAATGGTCGGCGAGGACGGGGATGTCGCTCTCGCGGTGGCGCAGCGGCGGCAGGGTGATGACTTCGAAGCACAAGCGGTCGAGCAGGTCGGCGCGGAAGCGGCCTTCCTCGACGAGCTTGGGGAGATGCTCGTTGGTCGCGGCGACGATGCGGACGTCGACCTTGATCGGCTTGGACGCGCCGATCCGGGTCACTTCGCCATATTCGACGGCGCGAAGCAGCCGGTCCTGCGCGCCCGACGACAAGGTAGCGAGTTCGTCCAGGAACATCGTCCCGCCGTCCGCCTCCTCGAAGCGCCCCGCCCGCGCCTTGGACGCGCCGGTGAAGGAGCCCGCCTCGTGGCCGAACAGCTCCGCCTCGATCAGGGTCTCGGGGAGTGCGGCACAGTTCATGACGACGAGCGGCCCGTCCCAGCGCGCGGAAAGGTGATGCAGGCGCTCGGCAACCAGCTCCTTGCCGGTTCCCCGCTCGCCAATCACCAGCACCGGCCGGTCGAGCGGCGCGGCGCGGCTCGCCCGCTCGATCGCATCGAGGAAGGACGAGGCCTGGCCGACGAGGTTGGTGTTCCGCTCCATGCCATGAATTGGGACGAATTCCCGACATTTGGCAAGCCCCCAGAGGGCTGACGTTAAGCGCAGGAGCCTCCAAGCAGCCTTTTTCGTCTGATTTCCGCCGTTCCGCTCATTTGGCACGGCCCTTGTATATCTATCGGCATCGCCCGCTGCGGTGGCGGAGCGAGACAGGCCAGGGAGACGGCACATGTTCAATCTCGACCAAATCGTCCGGACCGCTTCCGCCGCGGTCTTCTCGCTCATCTTGACCGGCATCGCCGTCGGCGCCGCCATCGGACCCGTGTCGCCGGCCGGCGCGCAGCCGGCGCTGTTCGCCGCTGCCGGGACCGCCGAGACCGCTCATGGCTGAGCCCGGCGGACCCGGGAAGGACGGGCGGTCGGGCTGCCGGCCGATCGCGCCGATGCCGCCCTTGCCGCCGATTTCCCCCCTCGCCCCGCTCGCGCTGCTTGCGCCGCGGCGGCATGAGGGGGCAGGATCGTCCCGATTTCAGTTTTCACTGCAGGAGTTCGTCCCCATGGGTATCTTTTCGCGGACGCGCGATATCATCGCCGCCAACGTCACCGACCTTCTCGACAAGGCGGAAGATCCGGCGAAGATGATCCGGATGATCATCATGGAGATGGAGGAAACCCTCGTCGAAGTCCGCGCCTCGGCCGCGCGCACCATCGCCGACCAGAAGGAAATCCGCCGCCAGATATCGAAGCTGGAAGCGCTCCAGGAGAGCTGGACCGAAAAGGCCGAGCTCGCTTTGTCCAAGGACCGCGAGGACCTCGCCAAGGCGGCCCTCGTCGAAAAGCAGAAGGCCGGCGACATGGCCGAAGGCCTTCGCGCCGAGATCGCCGTGCTCGACGACGCGCTGCGCGCCGCGGAAGGCGACATCGGCAAGCTCCAGAGCAAGCTGCGCGAAGCCCGCGCCCGCCAGAATGCGATCATGACCCGCCTCGAAGGCGCGCAGAACCGGATCAAGATGCGCGAAATGTACGCCGGCTCCAAGGTCGACGAAGCCTTTTCGCGCTTCGACGTCCTCGAGCGTCACGCCGATCTCGCCGAAGGCCGCGCCGACGCGCTGGGCCTCGGCGGACCCGGCAAGACGCTCGAGGAGGAGATCGCCGAACTGAGGAATTCCGACAAGGTCGAAGCCGAGCTCGCGGCCTTGAAGGCGAAGCGCTCCGGCGGCGGCGGCTCCACCCCGGGCGAGGAAGGCTGATTCGATGAACGAGGAATTCCTGCTCCCGCTGATCATCGTTCCGGCGATCTTCCTCGGACTGCCGTGGATCATCTTCCACTACATCACCAAGTGGAAGAGCGCGGCCACCCTCACCCGCGAGGACGAGGACCTGCTCGACGAGCTTCACGACGTGGCGCGGCGCCTCGACGAGCGCATGTGCTCGATCGAGCGCATCCTCGCCGCGGAAAACCCCAATTGGCGCGCCGTCGCCTGCGATCCCGTCGATCTCGCGCTGGAGGACCGCAGGTCCGCTTCTACCGCCGGCCTCGCCGCGCCGGTCCGCGCCGCCCGCCAGCCCGAGAGGAGGCCGAGATGACTGCGAGCCGCACCAAATTCTACCTCGACAAGCAGAACAAGAAGTGGCTCGGGGTCTGCGCCGGCATCGCCGACTATACGGGGCTCGACCCGACTCTGGTCCGGATCGGCTTCCTTCTCCTGACAGTGCTCGGCTCGGGGGCCGGCCTCATCGCCTACTTCGTCACGGCCTGGATGGCCCCGGTGAAGCCGCGCGACCTCACCTACGAGAACAAGGAGGACAAGAAGTTCTGGCAGGGCGTGCGCACCAATCCGCGCCGGACGACCCGGCTGGTCCGCTCCAAGATCCGCGACATCGACCGCCGCCTCGCCGACGTCGAAACCTATGTGACGAGCTCGCACGGCCAGCTCTCGCGCGAAATCGAACGCCTGCGCTGAAGCGCGCTCCAAAAGGGGACCGAATATGGACGACAATCTCGCAATCTTTCTGGTGACCAGCGTCGCGATCGTGATGGCGACGATCATGTTCCTCGCCAACGCCTGGATCCGCGCCCGCCACCGGCTCGCCGCGGCCGGTGCCGGCGAGAAGATCGCGGCGCTCGGCAACGAGAATGCGCGCCTCGTCGGCGAAGTGAACCGCCTCGGCGCGCGCCTCGCCGTGCTGGAGCGGATCGCGACCGACCCCGCGGAGCGCACCGCCCGCGAGATCGAGCTGCTGCGCTGAACGAACAAACCAACGGTCGAAGGGGAGAAGGGACGTGGAAGGAGAGATTGCGCAGGCGGCGCCGATGATCGCCATCATCGCACTCATCGCCATCGTGGGCTGGGTGTTGACCACCTGGCTGCGCGTCAAGCACGGCTATCCGCTGGACGGCGCCTGGGGCCAGGCCATCTATCCCAAGACCAGCGACGAGGCGATGGAGCGGATCAAGCTCCTTTCGAGCGAGAACGCGCAGCTTCGCGCGGAGCTCGGATCGGTCAAGGACCGG
>DASQND010000074.1:0-9705 GCA_035645215.1 Allosphingosinicella sp. | reverse complement strand
TCGGCGGCATCGGCGGAGGCGAGGGCTTCTTCGAGTTCTTCGGCGACGCCGCGCATCTCTTCCCACGCCGCGGCGACGGCCGAGGTGTCGATCCGGCCGTAAGCATCGAGCAAAGCGCGGTGGCCGCGCGGGTTCAGAAGGGTGCGCTCGTCATGCTGGCCGTGAATCTCGACCAGCGTGCTGCCGAGTTCGCGCAGGAGGGTGGCGGAGACCGGCTGGTCGTTGACGGCGGCACGGCTGCCGCCGTCGGCGCGGACGAGGCGACGGACCAGGATCGGCTCGCCCGGCTCGGCCTCGAGCCCGCTCTCGGCGATGAGCCGGAACGCGGGATGGCCGGCGGGGACGTCGAAGCTGACGGTGACCACCGCCTGGGCCTGGCCGGCGCGGACGAGTCCGGTGTCGGCACGGGCGCCGAGCGCGAGGCCGAGCGCGTCGAGCAGGATCGACTTGCCGGCGCCGGTTTCGCCGGTGAGCACGCCCAGGCCCGGGCCGAAATCGAGATCGAGCGTCTCGATGATGACGAGGTCGCGGATCGAGAGGCCGGTCAGCATGGGTCGCGCGCGGTCTGCATCGCCGCCCGTCTTAGGATATCAACCCGCGCGGCGGGAAGCCTTGTCAGAGCGATTGCGGAGTCGGCGTCGCGCCCGGCGTGTCGGTGGTGGTCTCGCCGGGCGTTTCGGCCGGAGTCTGGGAGGGGGTCTGCGCCTCGGTCTCGCTCGCGGGCGTGGATGCGGCGGGAACCTCGGTCGCCGGCGTCTGCGCGCCGCGCTGGATTCGGCGCTGGTCACGCGCCTCCTGGCGGGTCCGCGCCGCGGCGACGCGCGCCGCGCGCTCGGGACGCGGCTGGAAGCCCTGCATCAGATTGTACGCGCGCTGATACCAGTCGGTGTTCGCGAAGTTGGTGCCGAGCACGGCCGCCGAGCGGCGCGCCTCCTCCGGCATGCCGAGAGCGAGATAGCTCTCGGTGAGACGCATCAGCGCTTCGGGCACATGGCTCGTCTGCTGATATTCGTCGATGACGTTGCGGAAGCGGATCACCGAAGCGAGCCACTGGCGCCGGTCCTGGTAGAAGCGGCCGACTTCCATCTCATGGCCGGCGAGGTGGTCGCGCACGAGGTCCATCTTGAGGCGCGCGTCGGCGGCGTAACGGCTTTGCGGATAGCGGCGGATGACTTCGTTCAGCGCGTCCATGGCCTGGCGCGTCGTCGCCTGGTCGCGGGTGACGTCGCGGATCTGCTCGTAATAATTGAGCGAGATCAGATAGAGCGCATAAGGCGCGTCGCGGTTGCCCGGGTGGATCGAGAGGAAGCGCCGCGCGCTGTCGACCGACTTGGTGTGATCGTTCGCGGCATAATAGGAAAAGGCGCTCATCAGCTGGGCGCGGCGGGCCCAGACCGAATAAGGATGCTGGCGCTCCACCTCGTCGAACAGGCCGGCCGCCTGCAGATAAAGGCCGCGATCGAGCCGGTTGCGCGCCGCATTGTAGAGCGTGTTGACGTCGCGTGCGACGTAGCGGGTGTCGGCCCTCGTCTGCCCGGCGCCGCCGGCACAGGCGCTGAGCGGGGCAATCGAGGCAAGGGCCGCGAGCGCGGCGACGATACGGAAATTTTTGTGCATTGCGGCTTCTTAGCGGAGGGTTTGGCCAAGGCCAAGCGGCCTTGCGCCTTGGAGCGCAGCTTCGATGAACGCCAGTTTAACCCGCCGTTCGCTGGTTGCTGCTACAGGCGGGGCGATGCTGAGGGTCCTTACGCTTTCCACGCTCTTTCCGAACCGCGCGGAGCCGACGCTCGGCGTCTTCGTCGAGCGCCAGACGCTGGGCCTCGCGGCCCGACCCGGAGTCGAGGTGGAGGTGGTGGCGCCGGTCGGGCTGCCGCTCTGGCCGCTGTCGCGCCACACCCATTATGCGGCGCGGGCGAAGCTCCCGGCCGAGGAGACTTGGAAGGGACTGCGCCTCCACCGGCCGCGCTACACGGTCTGGCCGAAGCTCGAGCGACGCACGCCCGGCGCGATGGCCGCCGCTTTGCTCCCGTGCCTCGAGCACATCCGCGAGCGTTTCCCGTTCGACGTCATCGACGCGGAATTCTTCTGGCCGGACGGGCCCGCCGCCGCCACGCTGTCGCGGGCGCTCGGCGTCCCCTTTTCGGTCAAGGCGCGGGGGGCGGACGTCAATTATTGGGGCGCTCGGCCGGACACCGGGCCGCAGGTGCGCGAAGCGGCGCGCGGCGCCGGCGGCCTGCTCGCGGTCAGCGCCGCGCTCAAGGGCGCGATGGCCGCGCTCGGCCTCCCCGAAGAAAAGATCGCCGTCCATTATACCGGCGTCGATCTCGGCACGTTCCGGCCGCTCGATCGGGCGGAGGCGAAAGAGTCCCTCGGGCTCCAGGGCCCGGTCGTGGTCACGGCCGGCGCGCTCATCCCGCGCAAGGGCCAGGCGCTGGCGATCGAGGCGATGGCCGACGTTCCGGGCGCGACCCTGGTGCTGGTCGGGGACGGTCCGGACCGGGCAAAGCTCGAAGCGCTCGCCGCGGGGCTCGGCGGCCGCGTCCGGTTCGCGGGGCGGAGGCCGCACGAGGAACTGCCGCTCTACCTCGCCGCCGCCGACGCGACCCTGCTCCCATCGCAGTCGGAAGGTCTCGCCAACGTCTGGGTCGAATCGCTCGCCTGCGGGACGCCGGTCGTCACCTGCGACGCGGGCGGCGGCGCGCACGAGGCGATCGGCCGCCCGGACGCCGGCCGCATCGTCGCGCGGGAGCCCGGGGCGCTCGCCGCGGCGCTGAACGAAATCTTCGCGGACCCGCCGACCCAGGAAGCGGTGCGGCGCTCTATCACGGACAAATTCTCCTGGGAGAAGAATGCCGCCGAGATGGAGGCGCACCTGAGGCGGATCGCCGCCGCTGCCCCGCTCGCGCAGACCGTCAAAGCGGCATAAGGGCTGCGGCGATCCAGCGTTCCTCGCCGCGCAGCATGCCCCAGGTGCGCGCGGCGGCGCGGCTGTCCATCGCTTCGACGCCGATGCCGCGCCCTTCGAGCTCCCGGATGAGCGCGCGCGGCGGAAAGGCCATGGCCGGGCCGGTGCCGAGAATCAGGAATTCGGGCTGCGGCTTCAGCGCCAGGAGCTCGGCGAGGTGGTCGACCGCCAACGCTTCAACGGCGGGCGGCGTCCATTCGCGCGCGAATTCGGGCGTCAGCAGGAGCGCCCGGTAGACGCCGCCGTCGACCGCGAAGCCGCCCTCGGCAAAGCCGCGGACGACCGGGCCGGTGGCGGCGGGATCGCGCTCAAACCTTGGCACCGTAATTCTCGTTGCGCGGCCCTTCGGCGGCGCGCGCCTTGGGGTCGCTCGGCAGGAAGCTGCCGCTGGTGACGCCCAGCCAGACGAGAACCGGCGACGAGATGTAGATGGACGAATAGGTGCCGACGAAGATGCCGCAGAAGATGGCGATCGTCAGCCCGCTGATCACGTCCGGGCCGAGCAGCAGCAGGGCAAGGAGCGCCATCAGGATCGAGAGCGAGGTCACCATCGTGCGCGACAGCGTCTCGTTCAGCGAGAGGTTCAGGAGAGGCACGATCTCCATCTTGCGGAATTTCCGGAGATTTTCCCGGATCCGGTCGTAGATCACCACCGTGTCGTTGAGGCTGTAGCCGACGATGGTGAGGATGGCCGCGATGACGTTCAGGTTGAACTCGATCTGCGTGAGCGAGAACAGGCCCATCGTCATCCACACGTCGTGGAAGAGCGTCACCAGCGCGCCGACGCCGAACTGCCATTCGAACCGTATCCAGATGTAGATGGCGATGCCGAGCATGGCGAACGCCACCGCGAGCGAGCCCGATCGGAACAATTCGCTGGAGACCTTGCCAGAGACGGTCTGAACGGCGTCGAACCGCGCGCCGGGATATTGCTGGGTGATCGCGGCTTTCAGCCGGGTCGCCGCCGCGTTGGCGCCCGCCTCGCCGCCTTCGGGCAGCGGCGTGCGGATTTCGTACACGGTCTCGCCGCCGCGCTGCTGGATCGTCGCGCCCTCCGCGATCTTCTCGACGTCGCTGCGCAAGTCGTCGAGCGCCGGCGGCTGTGCGAAGGTGACGCGCACGGACTGGCCGCCGACGAAATCGACGCCGAGGTTCAGACCGCGGGTGAAGACGAGGACCATGGCCGCGACCGTCAGGAGCGTCGACAGCACCATGGCGACGTTGCGCCAGCGCATGAAATCGATGTTGGTGTTGTCGGGGACGAGCTTCAGCAGGCGCATTGCCAATATCCTAGATGTGCAGCTCTTTGGGCCGCGCGCGGCGGACCCAGAGCGCGACCAGCAGCCGCGTGATGTTGACGGCGGTGAACACGGAGGTGACGATGCCGATCATGAGAACGACGGCGAAGCCGCGGATCGGGCCGGTGCCGAAGTAGAACATCAGGACGGCCGCGATCACGTTGGTGATGTTCGCGTCGAAGATGGCGGTGGATGCCTCGCGGTAGCCCGACGAGATCGCGTCGAGGATCTTGCGGCCCCGCCTCTGCTCCTCGCGGATGCGCTCGTTGATGAGCACGTTCGCGTCCACCGCCGCGCCGATCGTCAGGACGAAGCCGGCAATGCCGGGCAGGGTCAGGGCGGCCTTGAAGAAGCCCATGATCGCGATGATCATGATCGCGTTCAGGATGAGGGCGATCACCGCATAGAGGCCGAAGCGGCCGTAGGTGATCAGCATGAAGCCCATGACCAGAAGGGTCGCGACGATGCTCGCGACGACGCCCCAGTAGATCGAATCCTTGCCGAGCTCGGCGCCGACCGTGCTTTCCTGGACGATGGTGAGCTCTACGGGCAAGCGGCCCGAGCGCAGCGACACGGCGAGCTCGTTCGCGCTTTCCACCGTGAAGCCGCCGCCGCTGATCGACGCGCTTCCGCCAAGGATCGGCTGGCGGATGGTCGGCCACGAAATGGCGACGTTGTCGAGGATGATCGCGAAGCTCCTGCCGACACCGTCGCGAGTCGCGCGGGCGAAGCGCTGGCTGCCCGTCTGGTCGAAGGACAGGGAGACGTTGGGAGTGTTGTCGTCGGGATCGAAGCCCTGCGAGGCGTTGGCGATCATGTCGCCGGTAATAAGCGCGCGGCGCTGAACCAGGAGGCGCTGCCCGTCCATCGTCGGAATGATCTGCCGGCCGACCGGCGCGCGGGCGGCGGGATCGAACTGCCCCGGCAGCCCTTCCACCATCTTGAATTCGAGCCGCGCGGTGCGGCCGATGAGGCGCTTCAGCGCTTCGGGGTCCTGGAGGCCCGGCACCTGGACGACGACTCGGTTCGCGCCCTGGCGAAGGATCGTCGGCTCGACCGTGCCCATGGCGTTGATGCGCCGGTCGATCACCGCCCGGGTGACGTCCATGGCATTGTCGATCGAGGCGCTGAGGCCGGCCGCGGTCGGCTTGAGCGTGATGCGCTGGCCTTCCGTCTCGACTTCCCATTCCTGGGTGCCGCCGAACGTGCCGGGCTGGACCATCTCGCGCACCTTACGGTTCGCCTCCTCGGCCTGGGCCGGGTTGGTGACGACGAAGGTGAGCTGGTCGCCCGCGGTCGAGACCTGGTCGATCCCGATATTGGTGCGCCGAAGCTCGCTGCGGAGCGTGTCGTCCATCGCCTCGACCCGCTGGCGGGCGACGTCCGAAGTCTTGGCTTCGAGCAGCAGTTCGGAGCCGCCGGCGAGATCGAGGCCGAAATTGATGTGGTTCCCCGCGAGCGGACCCAGCCAGGCGGCGTGTCTTTCCGGCAGAAAGCTCGGCAGCGCGGCTAGGATCGCGAACAGGCAGATGAGCCCGAAGCTCCAGGCCTTCCAGCGGGAAACGTTCAGCATGTCAGTCGTTCGCCGGCTTCTGGCCGTGCGGGCGGACGTCGGAGATCATCGACTTGACGACGCGCACCCGCACGTTCGGCGCGATTTCGAGCTCGACTTCGGCCTCGTCCACCTTGGTCACCCGGCCGATCAGGCCGCCGCTGGTCACCGCCGTGTCGCGCACCTTGACCGCGCCGACCATCGCCTGGTGTGCCTTCAAACGGCGCTGCTGGGGGCGGATCAAGAGGAAATAGAAGATCACGAAGATGAAGATCAGCGGCGCGATCGACATGAAGAAGCCGGCGCCTCCCGCCGCTCCGGAACCGGCGGCTTGAGCAAAAGCAGGGGATTCGAACATTGTGTCTACCTGTCAGGGAGGGGCGGCGATGCTCGCCCCGAAGCGGGCGCTCGACTATCATGGGTAGGGTGCGTTGCCAAGGCAAGGCGCCGGGGCGCCCGGCGGAGGAAGAAGATGATCGTCGTTGCGGGAGAGATACGGTTCACGCTGCCTGGGGAGTGACGCGCGGTGCCTCAAGCGCTTGCCTTGGCGGGCGGCGCCGCCTAGATGGGCGGCTCGGTCGGAGCGTAGCGCAGCCTGGTAGCGCATCACACTGGGGGTGTGGGGGTCGCAGGTTCGAATCCTGTCGCTCCGACCATTTTCCATGCATCCCGCTCTGCCGCGTCCCGCGCTTCGCCGGGTCGCCGCCATTTGCGTCGCCTCCCGCCGCCGTGCGGCATGAGGGCACGCGAAAGCCGGACCCCGCGGCCGGTCGCGCGACACTAAATCAAGTTGTTGAAATTCAAAGCGTTTTTGCGCAATGTGCGGCAGCGATTCCCGCTCTGCGATTCGGCAAAAGGAACTGAAGCTCATGAAGAAAGCGATGACGGCGGCACTGGCAGCGGCTCTGACGCTCGGCCTTGCGGCTCCGGCGATGGCTCAGACGCTTCCGAGCCAGGCCAATGCGCGGGCGACCGCCGCGGTCGCGGTTGCTCAGGCGCGCCGCGAGGCGGCCGTCGCCGCCGCGCAGGGCAAGCGCGAAGCCGCCATGCAGCGCGCCACCGCGCGCGCCAATGCCAAGGCGGCGGCAGCGCTCGCCCGTGCGGCGCGCTCAGGCCGCCGCGGCTAACGCCCAAACGAGCTGAAAAATTGGGCGGGGCCGCATCCAGCGGCTCCGCCCTTTTTCATGGAGGATGTGACGTGAAGACCGCTTTCATCGCCGGGCTTCTCGCCATGTTCGCGCCCGCCGCCGCTTCGGCCCAGGCGATCAGCGTCGGCGCGGGCGGCAGCTATTCCAGCGGCCGGTACGGCGGCACCGACCGGGTGGAAGTCGCGTCCACCTATGTGAGCGTCGGCGCCACCCGCGCGGACTGGCGGCTCGACGCCACGTTTCCCTACCTCTTCGTCCGTACCGGCGGCAGCGCCGTGGATGCCGGCGGCATCGTCCTGCCGGGCGAGGGAAGGCGCAGCGCCAGCGGGCTGGGAGACGCCACGCTCCGCCTCAGCGGCCCGCTTCCGCTGGAGGCGCCGGTCACCGTCACGGTCGGTGCGCAGGTGAAGCTCCCGACGGGATCGCGGGAAGTGTCGACCGGCCAGGTCGATGCGTCGGCCGATGTCGAGATCTCGCGCGAGATGGGGAGGCTCACCCCCTTCGCCAGCGCCGCGTACCGCGCTTACGGCGACAGCATCGATCTCGAGCTTGAAAACGGCTGGACCCTTTCCGCGGGCTCGAGCCTGTCGGTCGGCACGACGGCGCTGATCCTGTCCTACGACTGGTCGCAGTCCGCGGTCGGAGGCCCGGCTTCACAGGAACTGTTCGCCGTCGCGGCGGGCAGGCTCACGCCGAGGCTCGGTTGGACCCTGTACGGAAGCAAGGGCCTGAGCTCCGGCGCGGCGGACTTCCTGCTGGGCGCGGGCGTGACCAGGAGCTTCGGGCCCGCCCCGGTCGACACGCCGCGGCGCACGCCGCGCCTTTGACCCGCTTGCCGAGACGCCGCTGCGGTGGATGATCCCGCTTCGCCATGCAACGGCGTGTGCCGGCTCGACCGTCGATTGCGCTGGTGCATCGGGTGCGGGCGGACCGCGTCGGAGATCGGGCGGTGGCCGGCGGCTGAAGGTGCGGAAAGATCGGCGATCCTCGCGAAGCTGCCGGGCCGGCTGCGCCGGATGGAGGGCAAGCGGGACAAGCAATGAAAGCCGGGAAGGCGCGCGCTGTGCGTGGGCGCGCGGCGACGAACTCTTAACCTTTGGAGTCGTAGACGGGGCGCAAGCACTCCGCTCAACAAGGCCTGAGGACCAAGAGCCATGGCTTTTCTGAAGCGACTTTCACGGCTCCGCCGCGACACCAGGGGCAATGCGCTCGCCCTTTGCGCGGCTGCCCTGCCGCTCATGATCGGCGGCGCCGGACTCGCGATCGATACCGTGAGGATCAGCCTCGCGAAGCGCGAACTGCAGCGCGCGGCCGACTCGGCCGCCATGGCGGGAGCCTATACGACCAACGTCAACGCGGAAGCGACGGCCGCGAACCGGCTCGCCCAGGCGCGGCTCTCCGTCGCCCGCGATCTCGTGGTCAATAACGACGCGCGGCTGAGCGCTGCCGCGGTGGTGCAGAACTCACCGGCGACGGGCGCATTTGCCGCCGACGCCCTGGCGGTTCGCGTACAGCTGAGGTCGGATCAGAATCTGAGCTTCCTGTCCTTCTTCGACGATACGCCCGCGGCGCTGACCGTGGAGGCGACCGCGACAACCGTGCGCGACGGCAATTTCTGCCTTCTCGCGCTCGAAAACAGCACGACCGTATCGGGCATCACGGTGGGCGGCAGCGCGAGGATCAATGTCGGCTGCGGCATTGCGACCAACTCGCGGGCACCGGCGGCCATCACCGCAACGGGCTCCTCGAGCGTCACCGCCAACCCGGTCTCGGCCGTCGGCGGCATCCCGGCGGGCAACTTCAACGCCTCGGATCGTCTTCCCAATTCCCCGGTGCAAGTCGATCCGTACGCGAAAGTCCCCGCGCCCACTCCTTCGAACTGCCGCGCGCCGCCGAACAACCTGACGGCTCTCACCACGACCTCGCCCGGGTACAACAGCACCGATCGCTCGTTCTGCTTCAGGGGCCTGAGCATCACCAGCGCCGTGACGATGAACTTTGCGGAACCCACGATTCTGTACATCGATGGGTCCAGCGGCGGCGGCCTCAGCATCGGGCCTCACGGCAGCATCACGGGGCGCAACGTTACGATCGTGCTGACGACGACGAGCTCGAATGCCGCTTCCGTCGCCACGTTCGGGATGAATTCCGGTTCCGTGATCAACATGACGGCGCCGACGAGCGGACCCTATGCCGGCCTCCTCATGTATGAGGATCGCCGGGCGCCCTACAGGACGACTCAGTTCAACGGGAACTCGGGGTCGATCCTCAACGGTGCGCTGTATTTCCCGAGCGGCCGTTTCTACTATAACGGCACGGCGGACATGACGGCGAGCTGCCTGCAGATGATCGCCAGGGTGCTCGACTTCAACTCCGGAATCATCGGCAACACCTGCCCTGCCAACGGACCGACCAGGAACTTCCAGGGCAGCTTCGTAAGGCTGGTCGCGTAGCGAAGGCTTGCCGGGCTGTCCCCAGAGGATCCGGCGCGCCTTTCCTGCGCAAGCCGCAGGCGGCGCTCCCTGGCCGCCGCTAACCGGGCATGGTCGAATCGTCCCGAGTCGAGACGTGGCATTCTGGCCGCTTGCGCCTCTGCCATTCCGATGTCCTTGAAGAGCGGCGCGCATGCTTTTCCGCGCGTGAACAGGAGATCGACATGCGCACTCTCGACACCAACGAGCTCACCGCCGTCACCGGCGGCATCAACCCGCACCTCACCACCGTCACCACCAACCCGGGCGG
>DASQND010000073.1:0-44690 GCA_035645215.1 Allosphingosinicella sp. | reverse complement strand
CCGGATAGAAGGGATCGGCGAAGGTCATGCCGAGATCGACCATGATCCACTTGCCGTCGCAGCCGTAGAGATTGACGTTCATGCCGATCTCGCCCGAGCCGCCGAGCGCGAGGAAGAGGAGTTCTTTACCGGGTTTCATTTGTAAATCCTGATCAGGTCGTCATTCCCGCGAACGCGGGAATCCAGCGGAAGTTCGTGTGGGGCTCCGACGCCGCCTGGATTCCCGCTTTCGCGGGAATGACGGAAGGGTTCAAGCGGCGCCCGCCGTGCGCTTGTGGAGCATGGCGAGGCCCTGGATGGTGAGATCGGGCTCGATCGAGTCGAAGATGTCGGTGTGCTGGTCGAACAATATGGCGAGGCCACCGGTCGAGACAATGGTGACCGGCCGCCCGATCTCCGCCTTCATCCGCGCGACCAGCCCCTCGATCATCGCGACATAGCCCCAATAGATGCCGATGTGCATCTGGTCTTCGGTGGTGCGGCCGATGACGCTTTCGCTCGCCGGCGCTTCGATGGCGATGCGCGGCAGCTTGGCGGCGGCGGCGACGAGGGCGTCCAGAGACAGGTTGATGCCCGGCGCGATGATCCCGCCTTTGTAGGCGCCGGAGAAATCGACGACGTCGAAGGTCGTGGCCGTTCCGAAATCGATGACGATGAGATCGCCTTCGTGGAGGGCGTGGGCGGCGATGGCGTTGAGAACGCGGTCGGCGCCGACGGTGCGCGGCTCGGCGACGTCGAGCTCGATCCCCCACTCGGCGGCCCCCTGGCCGGCGATGAGCGGCTCTACTCCGAAATATTTGGTGGCGAGCACTTCCAGATTGTGGGTGGCGCGAGGGACGACGGTGCCGAGGATCACCGCTTCGACGTCGGCGCGGGCATAGCCTTCGAGCTCGAGGAGCTGGTGCAGCCACACGGCATATTGATCGGCCGTCCGCCTGGGATCGGTCGCGATCCGCCAGCGCGCGCGGATCACCCCGTCTTCCAGCAAGGCGAAGACGATGTTGGTGTTCCCGGCGTCGATGGCGAGCAGCATGGGCGCTTCCTAGCGGGATCGGTTCAGATCAGGAAGACGTCACCGGCATGGACGATGCGGAGGGTTCCGTCGGCGAGGCGGAGGCGAAGCGCGCCGGTTTCGTCAAGGCCGTCGAACAGGCCCTCCTCCCCGGCTGCCGTGAGTGCGGTGCCGACCGGATGCGCCGCGGCCAGCCAGGCGCGTCGCACGGGCGCGAGGCCGGCGCTCCGCCAGCGCCCGAGCCAGCGTGCGAAGGCGTCTGCGAGGGTCTCGAGAAAGGCGTCCGGATCGGGCGCCGAGCCGGCAAGGGCGGCGAGGCTGGTGGCGGGGCGCTCGATATCGGTGGGGTGAAAAGCGAGGTTGACGCCGAAGCCGATCACCACCGCATCGTCCGCGCGCTCGAGGAGGATGCCGGACAGCTTCGCGCCGCCTGCGAGGAGGTCGTTCGGCCATTTGATGAGGATGCCGGGCGTATAGAGCGACGCCGCTTCGTGGAGCGCCACGGCAGCGACCAGCGCCAGCGTCGGCGCGGGCGGATCGCCGGGGCGCAGGCGGACGAGAGTCGAGGCATAGAGATTGCCCGGCGGCGAGGACCAGGCCCTGCCCTGCCGCCCCCTGCCCCCGGTCTGCCGCTCGGCGCGCAGCCACAGGCCTTCGGACGCGCCTTCGCGGGCAAGCGCGGCGAGGTCGTCGTTGGTGGAGCCGGTTTCGGCGACGCTGCGGATCATCGCCCCGCCCGACCGGTCTGGCGGTCAGTGCGCAGCAGGTGCTGCCGTGGCCGCCGCGCGGGCGTGGAAAAGAGAGCCCGCCGCGTTCATCGAAGTCCGGTCGAGATAAGGCGTCGCCAGATAGCCGAGCGGGCTCACGATCAAAGCCGCCGCGACCATCAGGACGGTGCCGACCGGTTCCTTCCTCTGCTCGAAGGCGGGCGCGGCTTCGTCGAAGTACATGATCTTGACGATCTTGATGTAATAATAAGCGCTGATCGCCGCGGTGATGAGTCCGATCACGGCGAGCCAGACGAGGTCCGCTTTGACGGCAGCGTTGAAGACGTAGAATTTGGGCATGAAGCCGAACAGCGGCGGGATGCCGGCCAGGCTGAACATGAAGAGCGCCATGGCCAGCGCCAACCCCGGCCGGGTGCGCGACAGGCCGGACAGGCTGCCGATCGTCTCCACCGCCCGCCCCTCGGCGTCGCGCATGCGAAGGACCACGAGGAAGGTGCCGAGCGTCATCACGAGGTAGACGGCGAGGTAGAATAGCACGGCGGCGACGCCCTCGCGCGTGCCGGCGGCGAGGCCGATCAAAGCGAAGCCGACATTGTTGATCGAGCTGTAGGCGAGCAGGCGCTTGATGTTGCGCTGCCCGATCGCCGCGACGCCGCCGAGGATCGTCGATGCGAGGGCGGAGAAGATGACGATCTGGCGCCACTCCTCCGTCGCCGGTCCCATGCCCTCGATCGCGACGCGGACCATGAGCGCCATGGCGGCGACCTTGGGCGCGGAGGCGAAAAAGGCGGTGACCGGCGTCGGCGCGCCTTCGTAGACGTCCGGAGTCCACATGTGGAACGGCACGGCGGAAATCTTGAAGGCAAGGCCGGCGAGGACGAAGACGATCCCGAACAGGGTGCCCGCGCCGATGCCGTCGGGGCTCGCCGCCTGCGAGGCAATCCCTTCCGCGACGCCGCCGAACAGGGTCGATCCGGTGAAGCCGTAGAGGAGGGTGATACCGTAGAGGAGCAGGCCCGAGGCGAGCGCGCCGAGGACGAAATACTTGAGGCCCGCTTCCGCCGAGCGCGTGTCGGTGCGCTGGAAGGAGGCAAGGACGTAGGAGGACAGGCTGAGCAGCTCCAGCCCGACGTAAAGCGTCAGGAGGTCGCCCGCCGAGACCATCATGCAGCCGCCGATCGACGCGAAGATGATCAGCACCGGATATTCCGGCCGATAGTCCCGGTCGCGCCGGAACCAGGCTTCCGCGGCGACGAGCGAGATCGCGCCGCCGAGGAGAACGAGGATCTTGGCGAAGGCGGCGAAGCGGTCGGCGATGAACAGGCCGTAGAATGCGGTGCCGCCGGCATCGTCGGCGCGCACGGCCGGGACGAGGAAGCAGGCGATCACCAGCGCGGCGACGCCGAGCCAGGTCAGCAGGCGGCCGGCCTTGTCGCCCATCCAGGCGCTCATCAGGAGCAGCACCAGGGAAGCGGCCGTCAGGAACAGCTCCGGCGCGGTCAGAAGGAAATTGTTCGCCATCAGTGGCCGCCCTCCGGGGCCTTGCCGGCAGCGGCCGGAGCGCTTTTGTGATCGGTGCTCGCGGCGGCGCCTTCGGGACCGTGGCCGCCCTGCTGGTCGGCGGCCGGGGCCGCACCATGGCCGCCTTCCGGCGCCTGGCCATGACCAGCCGCCGCCGGTGGATGCGCGGGACGTTGGAGATGCGCGTCGCCCGCGGGCGCTGCGCGCTCAATGCGGGCGAGGAGCAGGCCGACATCCTGACGCATTGGGGCGAGGAAGCTTTCCGGATAGACGCCCATCCAGAGGACGACCGCCGCGATCGCGCCCAGCGAAGCCAGCTCGCGCTTGTTCAAGTCCGGCATGGCTGCGGCGTCGGCGTTGCGGCTCGTCCCGTAGGCGACGCGCCAGTAGAGCCAGAGCATGTAGGCGGCCCCGAGGATGATGCCGGTCGTCGCGACGAAGGCGACCCAGCTGTTCGCCGCATAGGAGCCGAGCAAGGCCAGGAACTCGCCGACGAAGCCGCTCGTCCCGGGAAGGCCCACCGCCGCCATGGTGAAGAGGAGGAGCAGCACGGAATAAGCCGGCATGTTGTTGGCGAGGCCGCCATAGCGGTCGATCTCCCGGGTGTGGAGCCGGTCGTAGATGACGCCGACGCACAGGAACAGCGCGCCAGAGACGAGGCCGTGGCTCAGCATCACGATGAGCGCGCCCTCGATCCCCTGCCGGTTGAACGCGAAAAGCCCAATGGTGACGAACGCCATGTGGGCGACCGAGGAATAGGCGATGAGCTTCTTCATGTCGCGCTGCACCAGGGCGACGAGCGAAGTGTAGACGATCGCCACCATGGACAGGCCCATGACCAGCCAGAAGAGCTGGGCCGACGCTTCCGGGAACATCGGCAGCGAAAAGCGGATGAAGCCGTAGCCGCCCATCTTGAGGAGCACGCCGGCGAGGATCACCGAGCCCGCCGTCGGCGCCTGGACGTGCGCGTCGGGAAGCCAGGTGTGGACCGGCCACATCGGCATCTTGACCGCGAAGCTCGCAAAGAAGGCGAGCCACAGCCAGGTCTGCGCTTCCGGCGGGAAGTCGGTGGCCATCAGGCGCGGGATGTCGGTCGTGCCGGCGAAGTTCACCATCCACAGCATCGCGACCAGCATCACCAGCGAGCCGACGAGCGTGTAGAGGAAGAACTTGTAGGCGGCGTAGATCCGCGCCTGCCCGCCCCAGATGCCGATGATGAGGTACATCGGGATGAGCCCGGCCTCGAAGAACAGGTAGAAGAGGAAAATGTCCTGCGCCGCGAAGACGCCGATCATCAGCGTCTCCATGAGGAGGAACGCGGCCATATATTCCGGGATGCGGTGCTCGATCGACGACCAGGAGGCGGCGATGCAGATCGGCATCAGGAACAGCGTCAGCATGATCAGCATCAGCGCGATGCCGTCGATGCCGAGCGCCCATGCGAAGGGCCCGAAGATGTCGAGCCGCTCGGTGAACTGCCATTGCGGCCCGCCGACCTGGTAGGTCGCCCAGAGGAGGATGCCGAGCGCGAGGCAAATGAAGGTGGTGACGAGCGCCGTCCAGCGCGCCGCATGGGCGCTCATGAACAGGCACGCGATCCCGCCCGCGAGCGGAAGCGCGATCAGGAGGCTCAGGATTGGGAAGCCGAGCTGGTTCACAGGCCCGGACTCCCGCCTGCGGACGGGGTGCTCCGGAAAGGAAGCATCACACCGGGAACTCCGTTCGGGCTAAGCCTGTCGAAGCCCTGCCCTTCTTCGGGCGCTGAAAGAAAAGGCAGGGCTTCGACAAGCTCAGCCCGAACGGTTTTAGGGGACACCGTTGCGGCCAGCGCGGCGCGCTCAGCCCGAACGGTGTTCCATGTCACCGGATTGTGCGCAGTCACCGCCATCACCGCGACATCGCCCAGGTGGTGGCGGCGGCGATGCCGAGCAGCATGACGAGCGCGTAGGTGTAGAGGTAGCCGGTCTGCATTCGGCCTGCGAGGCGGTTGCCGCCGGCGAGGATTGCGGCCGCGCCGTTCGGGCCGAAGCGGTCGATCGTCTGCTCGTCGCCGCGCTTCCAGAAGATCCGGCCGAGCGCGAGCGAGGGGCGGACGAAGAGCGTGTTGTACACCTCGTCGAAGAACCACTTGTTGTAGAGGAAGCTGTGCACGATCCCGAAATGGCCGACGAAGGCCGCCGGGAGCCGCGTATTTCGGATGTAGCTGTTCCAGGCGAGGAACAGGCCGAGCAGCATCACGAAGGCCGGGGCGAGCTTCACCCAGAGCGGCGATTCATGGATGTCGTGCATCAGATCGTGATCGAAATAGATGGCGTGCGCCCAGAAATGCTCGCCGTGCGCCGCATCGATGAACGAATGGTGGAAGACGATGCCGGCGAGAACCGCGCCGAGCGACAGCACGCCGAGCGGCACCAGCATCGTCCAAGGGCTTTCGTGCGGATGATAGCCGCCGGTGCCCGTCGGAATGTCGGCGAAGCCCGCCTCGCTGGGCCGCGTGTCGTGGCCGGCATGCTCGTCCTCGGGATGCGGATCGGCCTCATGCTCGTGCTCGCGGCCATGGTGAGCGTCGTGGAGCGCGTGCTGGATATGGCCCGAGGCGGCCCAGCGCGGGGTGCCGAAGAAGGTCAGGAAGACGAGGCGCCAGGAATAGAAGCTGGTCAGCAAGGCCGCGAACACGCCGACCGCGAAGGCGAACATGCCGAAGTCGCGGCCGCTCATGTAAGCGCTCTCGATGATCGCGTCCTTGGAGAAGAAGCCCGCGAAGCCGAAGCTCGGGATGCCCGACACCTGGATGATGCCGACGCCCGTGATGGCGAGCGTGCCGATCATCATGGCCCAGAAGGTGATCGGGATGGGCCTCCGCAGGCCCCCGTAGAAGCGCATGTCCTGCTCGTGGTGCATCGCATGGATCACCGAGCCGGCGCCGAGGAACAGCAGGGCCTTGAAGAAGGCGTGGGTGAAGAGGTGGAACATCGCCGCCCCGTAGGCGCCGACGCCCGCCGCGAAGAACATGTAGCCGAGCTGCGAGCAGGTTGAGTAAGCGATCACGCGCTTGATGTCGTTCTGGACCGTGCCGACCGTCGCCGCGAAGAGCGCCGTCGCGGCGCCGACGAAGGTGACGAGCGCCGTCGCCGTGTCGCTCGTCTCGAACATCGGCGACAGGCGGCAGACCATGAACACGCCCGCCGTCACCATCGTGGCGGCGTGGATGAGGGCGGAGACCGGCGTCGGGCCTTCCATCGCGTCCGGAAGCCAGGTGTGGAGGCCGAGCTGCGCGGATTTCCCCATCGCGCCGATGAAGAGGAGGATGCAGATCGCCGTCATGACATCGGCCTGCATGCCGAAGATGTTGAAGGTCGCGCCCTCCATCGCCGGTGCCGCTTCGAGGATGGCCGGGATCGAGATCGTCCCGAAGACCAGGAAGGTCGCGAAAATGCCGAGCGAGAAGCCGAAATCGCCGACGCGGTTGACGACGAAGGCCTTGATCGCCGCGGCGTTGGCCGAGGGCTTGTGATACCAGAAGCCGATCAGGAGATAGGAAGCGAGGCCGACGCCTTCCCAGCCGAAGAACATCTGGACGAGATTGTCCGCCGTCACCAGCATCAGCATCGCGAAGGTGAAGAGCGACAGGTAGGCGAAGAAGCGGGGCTGGCTGTCGTCCTCCGCCATGTAGCCCCAGGAGTAGAGGTGGACGAGCGCGGAGACGGTCGTCACCACCACCAGCATCACCGCCGTCAGCGCATCGACGCGCAGCGCCCAGTCGACCTGGAGGTTGCCCGAATGGATCCAGTCGAGGACCGGATGGAGCTGGCTGTGCTCGGTGCCGGCCATGAAGCCGAGGAAGATCGGCCAGGACAGCGCGGCCGAGATGAACAGCGCGCCGGTCGTCACCGCCTTTGCCGCGGTGTTCCCGATCATCCGGTTGCCGAGCCCCGCGACGATGGCGGCGAGCAGCGGCAGGAAGACGATGAGCTGGACGGTCACTTCGCGCCTCCCACGTCATTGCGAGGAGCCCTTCGACGCCACCTGCGGCGGCGCTCAGGATAAACTGCCGCCTCGCGGCAGCGACGAAGCAATCCAGCGGGCGTCCGAGGCCGCTCTGGATTGCTTCGCTTCGCTCGCAACGACGTTGTGGGCAGCACTTGGATCAGCCCTTCATCTGGTTGATGTCGTCGACCGCGATGGTGCCGCGGTTCCGGAAATAGATGACGAGGATGGCGAGCCCGATCGCCGCTTCCGCGGCCGCGACGGTCAGCACGAACATGGCGAAGACCTGCCCGACCATGTCGCCGAGGAAGACCGAGAAAGCGACGAGGTTGATGTTGACGGCGAGCAGGATGAGCTCGATCGCCATCAGGATGACGATGACGTTCTTCCGGTTGAGAAAGATACCGAACACCCCCAGTACGAACAGGATCGCGCCGACCGCGAGATAATGGCCGAGCCCGATCACAGCGCGGCTCCGATGTCCGCGCAAAGGCTCAACAAACACCGTTCGGGCTGAGCTTGTCGAAGCCCTGCCCTTCCTTCGGAAGCCGGTGCAAAAGAAGGACAGCCCTTCGACAGGCTCAGGGCGAACGGAGCGGGTGACGAAGTCGGCGCCGGACCGGAAAACGCGCGCATCACAGCTCCACTCCCTGGCCGATGCCGGGCTGCATGTTGACGACGGCGTCCTCCGGGCGGCGGCGGACCTGGTCGCCGACATTCTGCGGGCGGACGTCCGAGCGGGCGCGGTGGGTGAGGACGATGGCGCCGACCATGGCGACGAGGAGGACGAGCCCGGCCGCTTCGAAGATGAAGACGTAGCGCGTGTAGAGAAGGTTGCCCAAGGCGACGATGTTGCTCTCGCCCGCGTGGATCGGCGCGGCGCGGGCATTGAGCGGGATCGCGCCCTGGCTCCGCGCGAGGATCGACAGGATGATTTCGGCGAAGAGCGCGAGCGCGAGCATGATGCCGATGGGCAGATATTTGGCGAAGCCCGAGCGCAGCGACGCGAAGTCCACGTCCAGCATCATCACCACGAACAGGAAGAGCACGGCGACGGCGCCGACATAGACGATGATGAGGAGGAAGGCGAGGAACTCGGCGCCGATCAGCAGGAACAGGCCGGCCGCGTTGAAGAAGGCGAAAATGAGCCAGAGCACGCTATGCACCGGGTTGCGCGACGCGATCGTCATCACGCCGGCTGCGATGACGACGGTTGCGAACAGGTAGAAGACGAAGGCTTGGATCACGGCGCTTGATGGGCTCTCGGCAGGTTGGCGTTTGGCTTAGCGAGGTTGGCTGGGCGCTTAGCGGTAGGGTGCGTCGGCGGCAAGGTTCGCGGCGAGGGTCCGCTCCCACTTGTCGCCATTCTCGAGAAGCTTCGTCTTGTCGTAGATGAGCTCCTCGCGAGTCTCGACGGAAAATTCCTGGTTCGGGCCTTGAACGATGGCATCGACCGGGCAGGCCTCCTGGCAGAGGCCGCAATAGATGCACTTGGTCATGTCGATGTCGTAGCGCGTCGTGCGGCGGCTCCCGTCCTCGCGCGGCTCCGCCTCGATCGTGATGCAGACCGCAGGGCAGACCGCCTCGCACAGCTTGCACGCGATGCAGCGCTCCTCGCCCGACGGATAGCGCCGAAGCGCATGCTCGCCGCGGAAGCGAGGCGAGAGCGGGTTCTTTTCGAACGGATAGTTGAGCGTCGCCTTGGGCTTGAAGAAATACTTCAAGGTCAGCCAGTGCGCCTTCACCAGCTCGACGAGCAGGAAGGATTTGATCCAGTGAGCGACCATTTTCATCCGAGCGCTCCGTAGCGGGTGACCATCAGATAGCCCGAGACCAGGAAGACCCAGAAGAGCGAGATGGGGAGGAATATCTTCCAGCCGAGCCGCATCAGCTGGTCGTAGCGGAAGCGCGGCACCGTCGCCTTCACCCAGGAGAAGATGAAGAAGAAGATGAAGATCTTGAGGAAGAACCAGAAGATGCCGGGGATGTAGTAGAGCGGCTCCCAGTGGATCGGAGGCAGCCAGCCGCCCCAGAAAAGGAGGGCGTTCAAACCGCACATCAGGAGCACGTTGCCGTACTCGCCGAGCCAGAAGAGCGCGAAGCTCATCGAGCTGTATTCGGTCTGGTAGCCGGCGACGAGCTCCGACTCCGCTTCGGTGAGGTCGAAGGGGGCGCGGGCCGTCTCGGCCATGGACGAGATGAAGAAGATCACCGCCATCGGGAACAGCAAGGGGTTGAAGCCGAAGCCGTTGATGACGCCGAAGATGTGGCCCTGCTGGGCGTAGATGATCCCGGTGAGATTGAACGTGCCCGCCCAGAGCACCACCGGAATGATGACGAAGCCGACCGAGACTTCGTAGCTCACCATCTGCGCGGCTGCCCTGAGCGCCGAATAGAAGGGGTATTTGGAGTTGGACGCCCAGCCAGCGATGATCACGCCGTAAACGCCCAGCGACGAGACGCCGAGGAGGTAGAGAAGGCCGACATTGATGTCGGCGAGCACCATGCCCGGGCCGAACGGAATGACCGCCCAGCCGATCAGCGCCACCGTGAAGGTGAGGATCGGCGCGATGATGAAGAGGCCGCGATTGGCGCCCGAGGGGACGATCGTCTCCTTTAGGAAGACCTTCAACCCGTCCGCGAAGCTCTGCAGCAGGCCGAAGGGGCCGACGACGTTCGGGCCGCGCCTGAGCGCCATCGCCGCCCAGATCTTGCGGTCGGCATAGATGATCATCGCCACCGCCAGCATGAGCGGCAGCGCGATCATCAGGACGAGGATGAGCGTGGCGAGAACCCAGCCGAAACCGTTGCCAAGCGCACCCTGAAACCATTCGGTCATTCCGCGGCCTCCTGGAAGGTTTCGCCGTGGAGGAGTTCGGCGGAGCAGCGCTGCATGGTGGGCGAGGACCTGGCGATCGGGTTGGTGAGGTAGAAGTCCGAAATCGGATAGACGATGCCGCCGGACAGGCCGGACGGAGCCGGCGGCGCCGCGGGCAGGCCTTCGAAGAGGGTGAGGCCGGATTGGACGAGGTGCGGACGTTCGGCGCCGACGGCGGCGCGAAGCTGGTGGACGTCGTCGAAGGGCAGCGGGCGGCCGACCACGTCGGAAAGCGCCCGCAGGATGGACCAGTCGCTGCGTGCATCGCCCGGCGGGTGCGTCGCGCGCTCGGATAGCTGCACCCGGCCTTCGAGGTTCACATAGGTGCCGTGCTTTTCGGAGAATGCGGCACCCGGAAGAATGACGTCGGCGACGCGCACCCCGGCATCGCCGTGGCTGCCGACATAGACGGTGAAGGTGCCCTCGAAGGCGGAAAGGTCCGCTTCGTCGGCGCCGAGCAGGAAGAGCGCCTTCAAGGCCCCTGCCCTCGCCCGGATCGCCGCCATGCCGCCGTCGGTCGTGAAGCCGAGATCGAGCGCACCGACACGCGAGGCGGCGGTGTGGAGGAGGTTGAACGTCGCGCCCAGCGTTGCCGCCGCCGCGCGCGCGCCTTCATAGACGCCGGGAACGGCGAGCGCGCCCATGCCGACGATCACGGCCGCGGGGCCGCCCGCGCCGAACGCATCGCTCACCTCGCGCGGCAGGTTGCCGAGGAGGCCGAGATCGTCGCCAAGCCAGGTGGCCGGATAGGTGAGATCGACCTCCGGCCCGATCGCGAACACGCTCGCGCCGCGCTTCACGGCCTTGCGGATGCGCGTGTTGACCAAGGGCGCTTCCCAGCGCGGATTGGTGCCGACGAGGAGGATCGCCCTGGCGTCCTCGATGCCGGCGATGGTCGAATTGAAGCGGTAGGCGAGCGGGTGCGAGACGTCGAACAACGCCCCGTCCTGCCGGCATTCGTGGAGCGACGAACCGAACGCGCCGAGAAGCGCCTTCATCGCGTAGATGGATTCGAGGTCCTGGAGGTCGCCGGCGATCCCGGCGACGTCCTCGGCTCCGGCGCCTTCGAGCCGCTCGGCGATCAGCGCGAACGCCTCTTCCCAGCTCGCTTCCTCGAGCTTGCCGCCGCGCCGGATCCACGGCCGGTCGAGCCGTCGGCGCAGGAGCCCGTCGACGCAGTGGCGCGTCTTGTCGTGCGCCCACTCCTCGTTGACCTCTTCGTTGAGGCGCGGAAGCGCCCGCATGACTTCGCGAAGCCGCGTGTCGAGGCGGATGTTGGTGCCGACCGCGTCCATGACGTCGATCGCGGGGATCTTGCGAAGCTCCCACGGCCGCGCTTCGAAGCTGTAGGGCTTGGAGAGAAGCGCGCCGACCGGGCAGAGATCGACGACGTTGCCGGAAAGCTCCGACGTCACCGCGCCTTCGAGATAGGAGGTGATCTCCATATTCTCGCCGCGCCCGAGCGCGCCGATCTCCTCGACGCCGGCGACTTCCTCGGCGAAGCGGACGCAGCGCGTGCACTGAATGCAGCGCGTCATGCTCGTCTTGACGATCGGGCCCATATATTTGTCGGTCACGGCGCGCTTGTTCTCGGCGAAGCGGTTGTGGCCGCGGCCGTAGGCGATCGACTGGTCCTGGAGGTCGCACTCGCCGCCCTGGTCGCAGATCGGGCAATCGAGCGGATGGTTGATGAGCAGGAACTCCATCACCCCTTCCCGCGCCTTCTTGACGGCGGGCGTCATGGTCGAGATTTCCTGGCCCTCGCTGGTCGGCAGCGCGCAGGATGCCTGGGGCTTGGGCGGCCCCGGCTTCACTTCGACGAGGCACATGCGGCAGTTGCCGGCGATGGTCAGCCGCTCGTGATAACAGAAGCGCGGAATCTCCTTCCCCGCCATTTCGCAGGCCTGGAGAACCGTCGCCCCCTGCGGGACTTCGATCTCGACGCCGTCGACCTTGACCTTAGGCATCGCCCGTTTCCCCGGTAGAATTGATCAGCCTGCACGAGGTGGAGGTCCGCGCGTCCGCGGCCGGCATCATCCTCAAGCCCTGCGGGAGGCGGAACGGCCGCCCCTCGATTTCGCCGAAGTAGATCTGGAACGCGATGGGTCCGCGCGGATCGGCGCCGCGGACGACATCGTAGAGATAGACGCTCTCGCGCCCCTCGGCGCCGAGCCGGTGCTCGCACCAGGAGACGATCGCCGTCGCCGCGTCCGCCGCGCCGGCGGAGGCCGGCCGCGCCTTGCGGAGCGCGGAAACGAGGCGGCCCCAGCTCGGCATGCCGGGCGGGTTGCGCAGATTGGCGGTGTCGCTCGAGCAGAGCGCGCGAAGGCGGTGGCCGAGACGCTCGGAGGCGGTCGGAGCGGCGTCCCGGAAGCGCGGCGCGGGCATGGCCAGCCAGTTCGTCGCGGAAGCCGGCGCCGTCTGCCAGATGCAGCGCGCCCAGGCAGCGTCGCCTGCCTTGCCCTGGGCCGCGGCGGGCGCGGCGGCGAAGACCGCCAGGCCGCAGGCAGCGGCGGCAGCCGCGGCGAGGATCGGAGACGGCCTCTTCATCGCGCCGCCTCCGGTGCCGGCATCATGCTGCCGTCCGCCTGGACGACGAAGCAGCGGCTGAGGCCGTCCTCGTCGCCCAGCACGAAGGCGCCCTGCCCCGCCTCGCCCTCGGCGCGAGTCGCGACCTTGCGCGGCTGGGCGGCGAGGAGGCGATTGGCCGCCCGGTGGGCAGCGCCGCCGGAGCCGTTCGCGATCGCGGTCAGATCGGCCGGCGCTATGACGAAGCCGTACATTTCGCGGGACCGGCTGGTCAGGCGGCCGGTCGAACCGGCGCCGAAGCCCCAGTCCGTCCCAGCCTGCCGCGCCATTGCCGGATCGTCCGCGAAAAAACGATCGCACCGATGGGCGTTAGGCTCCACCGTATCGGCGGCGCCAACGGCGGCAGGCCGCGCCGCGATGAGCGCACGCTGCAACAAATGCGACTCCTGCATCGGCAAGTTCGCCGTGCCCGGGGTCTCGAGCGTCTCGTGGCAGGCGGCGACGAGTCGCTGCTGGAGCGCGTAATGCGGGCCGGTTTCGTCGAAGCGGCTGCGGGAATTGAGCCGCGGCGCGCGCAGCCAGTTCGCCGCGGACGCCGGCACGCGCTCCCAGACGCAGCGCGCCCAAGCCTGGCGCGCGGCGGCCGGCGCGGGCTCGGCCGCGGCAAGCATGCCGGCGAAGAAGAGGCCCGCGATCATTCCGCCGCCTCCAGCACGGGCTCGCCTTCGCCCTTCGCTTCGCGGATGCGGCGTTCGAGCTCGGGGCGGTAATGGCGGATGAGGCCCTGGATCGGCCAGGCGGCGGCGTCGCCCAATGCGCAGATGGTATGGCCTTCGACCTGCTTGGTCACGTCCCACAGCATGTCGATCTCATGTTCGTCGGCATTGCCTTTCACGAGCCGCTCCATGACGCGCCACATCCAGCCGGTGCCTTCGCGGCAGGGCGTGCACTGGCCGCAGCTTTCATGCTTGTAGAAATAGCTGAGGCGGGCGATCGCCCGGACGACGTCGGTCGACTTGTCCATGACGATGATCGCCGCGGTGCCGAGGCCGGATTTGAGGTCACGAAGCGCATCGAAGTCCATCGGCGCATCGATGATCTCGTGCGCCGGGACGAGCGGCACGGAGGAGCCGCCCGGGATTACGCACAGGAGATTGTCCCAGCCGCCGCGGATGCCGCCGGCGTGGCGGTCGATCAGCTCGCGGAACGGCACCGACATGGCGTCCTCGACGACGCAGGGCTTGTTCACGTGGCCGGAGATCTGGAAGAGCTTGGTGCCCTCGTTCTTCTCGCGCCCGAAGCTCTTGAACCAGGCGGCGCCGCGCCGGAGGATGGTCGGCACGACCGCGATCGACTCGACGTTGTTCACCGTCGTCGGGCAGCCGTAGAGCCCAGCGCCGGCCGGAAACGGGGGCTTGAGGCGCGGCATGCCCTTCTTGCCTTCGAGGCTTTCGAGCATCGCGGTTTCTTCGCCGCAAATGTAGGCGCCGGCGCCGCGATGGACGAAGAGATCGAAATCGTAGCCGGACTTGGCGGCGTTCTTGCCGAGGAGGCCCGCTTCATAGGCTTCGGCGACCGCGGCCTGAAGGGTTTCGGCCTCGCGAATGAACTCGCCGCGTATGTAGATGTAGCCCGCCCGCGCCCGCATCGCGAAGCCGGCGATGAGCGCGCCTTCGATCAATTTGTGCGGATCGTGGCGGATGATCTCGCGGTCCTTGCAGGAGCCGGGCTCGGATTCGTCGGCGTTGATGACGAGGAAGTTGGGGCGGCCCGGCGCCGGCTCCTTGGGCATGAAGCTCCACTTCATGCCGGTCGGGAAGCCCGCGCCGCCGCGTCCGCGAAGCCCGGATTCCTTGATGACGTTGATGATCTCGTCCTGGCCGAGCGCCATCAGCCTGTCGGTCGCGTCCCAGTCGCCGCGCGCGGTCGCGCCTTTCAGGCCCCAATCCTGGAAGCCGTAAAGGTTGGTGAAGATGCGGTCCTTATCGTCAAGCATTGGCGGCGCCGTCCCTGCAATATTGCGCAAAGGCGCGGTCCATCTCGCCCGGCGCCATGTTCGGCTCTAGCCAGACGTCGACGTCGCCCACCGCGACGAAGCGCTGCTCACCCTGGCCCTGCGGCGCATAGGAGCCGCAGACGATCGCAATGCCGCCGCTCGTATAGATGCGCGCCGCGCCGAAGCGGACGTCGCCGCTCGGCCCGAGCTGCTGGCGGACCATGCGCTGCGCAATCGTCACCGGAGTCACGGCCGGCGAGCGCGCCGGAGCCTTGGCGGTCGCCGCGTCGTTCGCGGCCGGCACCGAAGCCTCGCCGCAGCCGGCGATCAGAACCGCGGCGGCGAGCGCCAAGACGGCGCGCCTAACCATCTTTGCCGCCCTTCGAGATCATCCCGCGGATGACGAAATAAGCGCCGACCGCGAGCGCGAGCGCGATGAAGATGCCGAGCAGCTTCAGCGCCGCCCCGAGCAGCTTCAGCGCAATCCAAAGGACGACGATCCCGATCAGGATCGCGGCGACGAGGGAACCGGCCGATTTCATGCCGCACTCTCCCCGTTCCCGCCGCCACCGTTCCAGCGCGGCCGGTAATCGTAATTGACGCCGACCATCTCGACCAACGTCGACGGCCCGCCTACGGGGGCGCTGGTCTGGCGGTCGATCTGCGGGCCGGGCCGCGGAGTCTCGCCCCGGGCGAGCGCGTCAAGAATCGCGGTCATGCTGTCGAAGGTCAGGTCTTCGTAATTGTCATCGTTGATCTGCACCATCGGCGCGTTGGCGCAGGCGCCGAGGCATTCGACTTCGGAGAGGGTGAAGAGCCCGTCCTCGCTGGTCGCGCCCTTCCGCAGCCCCTTGGCCTTGCAGGCGTCGAAGAGGTCGTCCGAACCGCGCAGCATGCAGGGCGTCGTGCCGCAGACCTGGACGTGGAAGCGGCCGACGGGGCGCAGGTTGAACATGGTGTAGAAGGTCGCGACCTCCATCGCCCGCATGTTCGGCATGCCCAGGTATTTCGCGACGAACTCGATCACCGGAACCGGAAGCCAGCCCTGCGTGCCCGTCTCCGTGCCGACCTGGCGCTGCGCCATGTCGAGCAGCGGAATGATCGCGCTCTGCTGCCGCCCCGGCGGGTAGCGGCCGACGATGGTCTTCGCCTTGGCCGCATTTTCGTAGGTCCACGCAAAGCCGCTCCACTGCGCGCGCAGTTCGTCCATGTCTGGAATTGAGGTGGGAAGGATATCAGCCACGATTGCGCTCCTTGCGCCGCAAAGCGAGCCCGATTCCGGCCCGCACCGCGATGAGAGCGGCGCAGGCGAAGGTGAGATAGACGCCCATCCGCGTGAAATCGACGCGGGCGTGAGCGAGCGCGACCCTCGCGTCGCCTGACAGGTCCCCGGAAAGGAAGGACCAGTCCATGAAGTCGCTCAGTGCGAAACCGTCGGCGATATGGCCGAACATGGCGCCCACGGCGAGCAGGATCAGGATGTCGAGCGCCCGCAGCAGCGGCCGGCCGGGATCGAACAACATGTCGCCGCGGTTGGAGAGGGTGCGGTCAGCCATCCTTGCGCTCCTCTTCGTCGTGGACCACGCGCCTGCGGCGGCTCGCGCCCGCCGTCACGCCGGCGAGGACCAGGAGGATGAGGATCGCGGCCGAGGAGCCCGCTCCCGAGCCGCCCCCGCCGCCGCTCCCGGAGCCGCCGTCGCGGCCGGCGTAAAAATAGACGGCGCCGGCCACGCCCACGAGGACGAGCAGGGCGATCATGACCAGGGTGCGCCGGTCCTTCACCGGTCGATCTCCCCGAAGACGATGTCGAGCGAGCCCAGGATCGCGGTGACGTCGGCCAGCATGTGGCCCTTGGTCATGAAGTCCATCGCCTGGAGGTGCGAGAAGCCGGTCGGGCGGATCTTGA
This sequence comes from Allosphingosinicella sp., assembly GCA_035645215.1. Lineage (GTDB taxonomy): Bacteria > Pseudomonadota > Alphaproteobacteria > Sphingomonadales > Sphingomonadaceae > Allosphingosinicella. The sequence continues at coordinate 28,133 of DASQND010000073.1, read as the reverse complement.
CCCGGTACGGCTTGTTGGTCCCGTCGGCGACGAGATAGATGCCGAACTCGCCCTTGGGGCTTTCGGTCGCGACATAGACTTCGCCCGCGGGGACGTGGAAGCCTTCGGTGTAGAGCTTGAAGTGGTGGATGAGCGCTTCCATCGACTGCTTCATCTCGCCGCGCTTGGGCGGGACGACCTTGCGGTCCAGCGAGGCGATCGGCCCTTCCGGCATGTCGGCGATGCACTGCTTCATGATCCGGACCGACTGGCGGACCTCCTCCACGCGCACCATGAAGCGGTCGTAGCAGTCGCCCTTGGTCCCGACCGGCACGTCGAAATCGACGCGGTCGTAGGCGTCGTAGGGCTGCGACTTCCTTATGTCCCAGGGAATGCCGGCGGCGCGGATCATCGGCCCGGAAAAGCCCCAGGCGAGCGCGTCTTCCTTGGAGACATAGGAGATGTCGACGTTGCGCTGCTTGAAGATGCGGTTGTCGGCGACGAGGCTGATCGCGTCGTTGAAGAGCGGCATCAGCCGGTCGTCCATCCACGCCGAAATGTCTTCGAGAAGGCCCGCCGGCACATCCTGGTGGACGCCGCCCGGACGGAAATAATTGGCGTGCATCCGGGCGCCGGACACGCGCTCGTAGAAGTTCATGATGTCTTCGCGCGGCTCGAACAGCCACAGGTTCGGAGTCATCGCGCCGACGTCCATGACGTGGCTGCCGAGGTTCAGGAGGTGGTTCGAAACCCGCGTCAGCTCGGCGAAAAAGGTGCGCAGGTATTTGGCGCGCAACGGCACTTCGATGTCGAGGAGCTTCTCGATGGCGAGAACGTAGCTGTGCTCCATGCACATCGGCGACACGTAATCGAGCCGGTCCATGTAAGGGATCGACTGGATGTAGGTCTTGTGCTCGCAGAACTTCTCGGTGCCGCGGTGGAGCAGGCCGACATGCGGGTCGACGCGCTCTACGATCTCGCCGTCGAGCTCCAGGACGAGCCGGAGCACGCCGTGAGCCGCCGGGTGCTGCGGGCCGAAGTTGATCGTGTAGTTCGCAATGTCGGAGACGGTTGCGCCGGTCTTCTCGACCTCCTGCGCAGAACCCATCATCCCCACGTTGCTGCCAGGCATGTTCACTTCTTCACCTCTTCCGCCTTGAGCGGCGTGGGCGCGCCGGGCTGCTGGGGCGAGGCTTTCTCGTCGCCGGGCAGGATATATTCGGCGCCTTCCCAGGGGCTGAGGAAATCGAAGGCGCGGAAATCCTGGGCGAGGCGGACCGGCTCGTAGACGACCCTCTTCTGCTCCTCGGAATAGCGAAGCTCGACATAGCCCGTGAGCGGAAAGTCCTTCCGGAACGGGTGCCCGCGGAAGCCGTAATCGGTGAGGATGCGGCGAAGGTCGTTGTTGCCGGAAAAGAGCACGCCGTACATGTCGAACACTTCGCGCTCGAGCCAGCCGGCGACGGGCCAGATGCCGGTGATCGACGGCACCGGACGGTCCTCGTCGGCCGAGACGCGCACCCGGATGCGGTGGTTCCTCGTCACGGAGAGCAGGTGGTAGACCACTTCGAAGCGTTCGACGCGGCCCGGATAGTCGACGCCGGCAATCTCCATGAGCTGCTGGTACTCGAAGCGGTCGCGAAGGATCGTCATGACCTCGACGATGCTCTCGCGAGCAACGGTGATCGAGACCTCCGAAACGGCCTCCTTGGTTTCGATGAGCATTCCGCCGAGCGCGGCGGTGACTTCTTCGATGATGCCGGGGCGGGCCGCGATGCGGGGTGCGGAGTTATTCATCCGAGCCTCCAAAGCGGCGCACCGGAAACACCGTTCGGGCTGAGCCTGTCGAAGCCCTGCCCTTCTTCAGACGCCCGAAGAGGAGGACAGCCCTTCGACAAGCTCAGGGCGAACGGAGTGGGTCTCAGAGGCATGACGAAACCCCTCACCTCTCGATCGTGCCGATGCGGCGGATCTTCCGCTGCAGCTGCATGACGCCGTAGAGGAGGGCCTCGGCGGTCGGCGGGCAGCCGGGGACGTAGATGTCCACGGGCACGATGCGGTCGCAGCCGCGCACCACCGAATAGCTGTAATGATAATAGCCGCCGCCATTGGCGCAGCTTCCCATCGAGATGACGTAGCGCGGCTCCGACATCTGGTCGTAGACCCGGCGCAGCGCCGGCGCCATCTTGTTGCAGAGCGTGCCGGCGACGATCATCACGTCCGACTGGCGCGGGGACGCGCGCGGCGCTACGCCGAAGCGCTCCAGATCGTAGCGCGGCATGTTGGCGTGGATCATCTCGACCGCGCAGCAGGCGAGGCCGAAGGTCATCCACCAGAGAGAGCCGGTGCGCGCCCATTGGAACAGATCCTCGGTCGAGGTGACGAGGAAGCCCTTGTCGTTCACTTCCGACTGGAGATCGTAGAAGAAGGCCGGGTCCGGCTGCTGGAGGTCGGCCGGACGCTGGTTCTCGTCGCGCGGATCGAGGATCACTCCCATTCGAGCGCTCCCTTCTTCCAGGCGTAGGCGAAGCCCAAGGCGAGCTCGGCGAGGAAGACCATCATCGCGGCCCAGCCGACGATCCCGGCATGTTCGAGCGAGACCGCCCAGGGGAAGAGGAATGCCGCTTCGATGTCGAAGATGATGAACAGGATGGCGACCAGGTAGAAGCGCACGTCGAACTGGGCACGGCTGTCCTCGAAGGCCGGGAAGCCGCACTCATATTCGGCGAGCTTGTCCGGATACGGGTTGGCGGCGCCGGTGAAGCGCGAGGCGATCATCGGCAGGACGACGAACGCCAGCGACAGCGCCACGGCGACGGCGAGGAAAAGCAGGATCGGAAGATATTCTGCGGCGGCGGACGCCATCGCTCAAACTCCAGGACGAAGGTTGCGCGTCCTCTAGGACCGGGTGCGCGCTGAGGCAAGGGCGGGACTCGGGGCAAAGAGGCTGGAAACCGCCCTTCGTTCCGAGGCTTCGCGGCCCGGATCAACATAGATCGAGAAGGAGGGTTAAGCCCTCAGCGCGTTGCCGACGAGGCGGTGGAGCTTGGAATGAAGCTGGTCGTTCGCGGCCAGGACCTGGCCGTTCGCAAGGCCCTGGTCGCCGCCGCGGAAGTCGGTGACGAAGCCGCCGGCCTCGCGGACCAGCAGGATGCCGGCCGCGACGTCCCAATATTGGAGGTCCTCCTCCCAGAAGCCGTCGAAGCGCCCCGCCGCGACCCAGGCGAGATCCAGCGCGGCCGAGCCGAAGCGGCGGATACCGGCGACTTCGGGAGAGACGGCATCCAGGATCTTCTGGAAGCGCGGCAACTCGCCGTGGCCCTTGTAGGGGACGCCCGTTGCGATCAGCGCGTCGTCGAGATGGCGGCGCGAGGAAACGCGCAGGCGCCGCTCGTTGAGCCAGGCGCCCCTGCCCTTCTCGGCCCAGAAGCTTTCGTCGGTGAGCGGCTGGTAGACGAGCCCTTGCGTGACTTCGCCCCAGCCGTTGCCGCCGGGCTTCGATTCCTGGACGGCGATCGAGATCGCGAAATGCGGTATCCCGTGGAGGAAGTTCGACGTGCCGTCGATCGGATCGAGCACCCAGCGCGGCTTGCCCGGCGCGCCCTGCACTTCGCCGGCCTCTTCCATCAGGAAGCCCCAGTCGGGCCGCGCGTGGCGCAGCTCCTCCATCACCGTTTCCTCGGCGAGCTTGTCGGCCATGGAGACGAAGTCGGCAGGCCCCTTGCGGCTCACCTGCAATTGCTCGACCTCGCCGAAGTCGCGGCGAAGACGCGGCGCCGCCTTGCGCGCCGCCTTCTGCATCACGGTGATGAGGCCGGAATGGGATACCAAGTGGAGACTCCGAATAGCCCCTTTCCCATTTCGGGAGAGGGAGGGGCCCGCCGCGCAGCGGTGGGAGGGTGAGGGCCTAATTCCCTAGGCAGACAGGCCCTCACCCTGCCGCTTCGCGGCGGTCCCTCTCCCGAAATGGGAGAGGGAGGAAAGTGCTTAATCCGCGCGCCGGACGTAGGTCTGCTCGTAAACGTCGACGACGATCCGGGTTCCGCTCGAAATGTGCGGCGGGACCATGACGCGCACGCCGTTGTCGAGAACCGCGGGCTTGTAGCTGGACGAGGCGGTCTGCCCCTTCACCACGGCGTCGGCCTCGACGATCGTCGCTTCGATCTGATCGGGGAGCTGCACCGAGATCGGGCGCTCGTCATACAGCTCCATGACCACGTCCATGCCGTCCTGAAGGAAGGCGGCGGCGTCGCCGAGGATGCCGGCGTCGAGCGTGATCTGCTCGTAATTGTCCTTGTCCATGAAGGTCAGGGCATCGCCGTCCTTGAACAGGAACTGGAAATCCTTGGTGTCGAGCCGGACGCGCTCCACCGTCTCCGCCGAGCGGAAGCGGACGTTGTTCTTGCGGCCGTCGATCAAGTTCTTCATCTCGACCTGCATGTAGGCGCCGCCCTTGCCGGGCTGGGTGTGCTGGATCTTCACCGCGCGCCAGATGCCGCCTTCATATTCGATGATGTTGCCGGGACGAATGTCCACGCCGCTGATCTTCATGATTTTCTCGCGATTGAACGGGGTCGGCCGCTCTTAGCGGGCCCGCCGCCAATGTTCAAACCCTCTGTCCCGCCTGATCCTGCCACATCGGCGCTTGGGCGCGGGGCCGCACGGGGGTAAGAGAAAAGAGGAGGGGGAAGGAGGCGAGATGCGACGCTACATGCTCCCTGCCCTCATGGCGGCCGCGGCCGCCGGCCCGTCTCACGGCGGGGCCGGCCAGGCGCCCGAGCGCCCGCCCGACTCGCACGACCTGCGCCGGCCGCGCGGCGGCGACGTCGTCGTCGAGGTCGGCGGCGCGCAGCCGGAGCGAGCGCAGCCCTACGCCCCCCCTCGTCCCGCCTGGCGCTACCGTCCGCTCGGGACCGGCGCGCGACTGTGCCGCGCCTTTCTCGCGCCGCGCTACGTCGTCGCCGATCCCGCGCGCTTCGGTGTCCCTGTCGCTCCTCCCGGCCAGCAATGGATCCGCTATTGGGACGACCTCCTCCTCGTCGAGCGCGCAACCCGCAAGGTCCTGCGCGCGGTCCCCGGCGGCTACCGCTGATCGCCCCGCGGACGTCGCCGCTCCGACGCGCAATAGCGGCTGGCTAAATCCTGCATCTGGCTTAATATCCAGTAGCTTGGGGCCTTACGGGGCGGATTCGGGGGTATGTGCTGTGAAGCATCGGCGGCTGGGCACGGCTATGGCGCTCGCGGCGCTCCTCTCGGGTTGCGGCGGCGGCGGCGGCGGATCGCCGCCTCCGCCTCCGCAGGCCCCGCCGACCGGCGGATTGCCGCCGGCGCCCCCGCCGGCGCCGCCGAGTTCCTCCGCCGGCTGCTCGCTCAAGGATCGGCAGATCTGGGCCGGTAACCAGCTCTACGAATGGTATCTGTTCCCCGAAACGCTGCCGCCCAACCCGGTGCCCGTTCAGAACAGCGTCGAAGGCTATATCGACGCGCTGACCGCGACCGCCCGCGCGCAGGGCCGCGACCGCTTCTTCACCTATCTGACCTCGATCGCCGAGGAGAATGCCTTTTACAATTCGGGGTCGAGCGCGGGCTTCGGCTTCCGGCTCTCCATCTCGTCCGGCCGCGTCTTCGTGGCCGAGACGTTCGAAGGAACGCCGGCGCTCAACGCGGGGATCGACCGCGGCACCGAGATCCTGGCGATCGGGACCAGCGCGGGCAATCTGGTGACCGTCGCCTCGATCATCGCCGCGCAGGGCAATGGCGGAGTCACGTCCGCGCTCGGTCCGTCGGACCCGGGCGTCACCCGCGTCCTCCAGATCAGGGACGCGAGCGGAACCCGCAACGTCACGATCAGCAAGGCCGATTTCGAGCTGACGCCGGTCTCCTCGCGCTACGGCGCGCGGATCATCGAGGATGGCGCCCGCCGCGTCGGCTACGTCAATCTGAGGACCTTCATCTCCACCGCGGATCCGGCGCTGCGCCAGGTCTTCGCCCAGTTCCGCGCGAACGGTATTTCGGAGATCGTCGTCGATCTGCGCTACAATGGCGGCGGGCTCGTTTCGATCGCCAATCTGATGGGCGACCTGCTCGGCGGCAACCGTTCGACGTCGGAGGTCTTCTCCTTCACCCGCTTCCGCCCGGAAAAGTCGCAGAACGATTCCGCCCGCTTCTTCATGCCGCAGCCGCAATCGGTGGCGTCCACGCGCCTTGCCTTTATCGGCACGGGCGGCACGGCCTCGGCAAGCGAGCTCGTGATCAATAGCTTCGTGCCCTATCTCGGCGCCAACCTGGCTCTCGTCGGCACGAACACCTACGGCAAGCCCGTCGGCCAGATCGCGATCGACCGCCCGCAGTGCGACGACCGGCTGCGCGTGGTCGCCTTCGGGACGGTGAACGCCGCCGGCCGCGGCGACTATTTCAGCGGCCTCGCCAGCAGCGTCGGCGCAAGCTGCCGCGCCGTCGACGACCTGTCGCGCCCGCTCGGCGATCCGCAGGAGGATTCGACCCGCCAGGCGCTCGACTTCCTCGCCGGGAGAAGCTGCACCTCGATCACCGGGTCGGCAGGGCAGCAGTCGATCGCTCCGCGCCGGCAGGAACTGCTGAGTCCGGACCGGCCGAGCACCGTCCAGCGGGAAGTGCCCGGCGCCTTCTGATCCCCGCGTCGAGAGTCCGAACTAGCGGGCGGCGCGCGGACCGGCGAGAAGCGGATAGGGATTGACCGCCGTGCCCGCATGCCAGTCCTCGCCGGGCGCCATACGGTGGACGGCGAAGTGTAGGTGCGGGCCGGTCGGGTTGGCATTGCCGGTGAAGCCCACAGTCCCGATCGGATCCCCCTGGGCGACCGCCTGCCCTTCCCTCAGCCCAGGCGCATAGGCGTCGAGATGGGCGTAATAGAAGATCCACTGCCGGTCCGGCGAGCGGACGTAGGCGGTGATGCCGCCGCCCCCCTCGCTGAAGAAGAGCTTCTCGACGGTGCCGGGCGCGGCCGCGACCACCGGCGTGCCGCGCGGCGCCATGATGTCGATCGCATTGTGGACTCGCGCGCCGCCGGCGCGCGACTGGGTGTAGGTGTCCTGGAGCTGGGCTCCGCTGATCCCGGCGACCGGAATGGCGAGCCCGCCGGGGCCGAGGACGAGCGCGGGCCGCTGCGGCGCGACCGGGGGCGCAGCCTTGCGGGCGGTGAGCGCGCCGTTGTTGAAGGCGATGAGCCAGAAGGCGCTGGTGATCGCCGCCGTGAGAATCGCGGTGACGATGATCGTTGCGAGGAAAGCGAAGCGGCGCATCGCCTCACTTAACGCAGGTCAGGAAACTAATTTCCAGCCCGTTCCGTTTCGAGATGCGATGGAAAGGCGCGGCGAGATCAGGATCGGCTGCTCGGGGTGGATCTACCGGCACTGGCGCGCGCGTTTCTACCCGGAGAAGATGGCGCAGCGCCTCTGGTACGAGCATTACGCCGCGACCTTCGACACGGTGGAGCTCAACACCAGCTTCTACCACCTCCCCAAGCCCGACACGTTCGTGAAATGGCGCGACCAGGCGCCGCCTGGCTTCCGCTATGCCGTCAAGGCGCCGCGCTTCATCACCCACATGAAGAAATTGAAGGAATGCGCGGAGCCGGTCGGGGAATTCCTCGCCCGCGCCCGGGGCCTTGGGGAGGCGATCGGCCCCATCCTCTACCAGCTCCCGCCGCGCTGGGCCTGCAACACGGCCCGGCTGGAGGAATTCATCGCACTCCTGCCGGGCGACCTCACCCATGTCTTCGAGTTTCGCGAAAGGAGCTGGATGACGGCGGAGGTGCTCGCCCTTCTCGACGCGCGCAAAGTGTCCTTCTGCGCCCACGACATGCCGGGCTCGACCACCGAGCGCTGGGCGTCCGGCCCGATCGCCTATGTCCGCTTCCACGGCGGCGAGGGCAAATATTGGGGCCGCTATTCCGACGAAGGCCTTCTCGCCTGGACCGACTGGCTCGTGGAGCAGGCCCAGGGCGGCCGGGACGTCTGGTGCTACTTCAACAACGACATCGACGCCCATGCCATCCACGATGCCCTGACGCTCAGGAGCATGGTGGGTCAGGCGTTGCGCTGACCACTGCCGTCATTGCGAGCGAAGCGAAGCAATCCAGTGGGCGGCGGTACGGGGCTCCGCGCCCGACTGGATTGCTTCGTCGCTTCGCTCCTCGCAATGACGGCTTAGCGACGCAGAACTTCCTGAAACGCCGCGACCGCCGCGGCCGGCCCTTCCGGATGTCCCCAGACGGCGCCGCACACCGCGAGGAAGTCCGCACCGGCTTCGACCAGCACGCGCCCGTTCTCCGGCGTGACGCCGCCGATCGCGACGGAGGGGATTTCGAACAAACGCGACCACCAGGACAGGATCGACGGATCCGGCCGGTGCGTCGTTTCCTTGGTCGCGCTCGGGAAGAAGGCGCCGAACGCGACATAGTCCGCGCCGGCCTCGCCCGCGTCCATGGCGAGGTGGCGGCTGTCGTGGCAGGTGATGCCGATCTGCGCCGAAGGGCCGAGCAAGGCGCGCGCCTCTCGCGGATCGCCATCGCCCTGCCCCAGATGGACGCCGTCGGCCCCGATCCTTTTCGCAAGCGCCATGTCGTCGTTGACGATAAAGGCGACTTCGTGCGCTTCGCAGATGCGCTGCAGGGGCTCGGCGAGCCGCGCCGCCTCATGCTGGTCGACGCCCTTCACCCGGAACTGAAAGGCCGCGACCGGCCCGCCGCCGAGCGCCGCCTCGAGCCGCTGCGGGAAGTCGCCGCCGGCGTCGAGCGGGCTGATGAGGTAGAGCTGGCACGGCGGCTGCCGCACCGGCTCGAACATCTCGGCGAAATCGGGGCTGAGTTCATCTTCCATGTTCAAGCGCATCGCCGCCCCGGCGCGTCCCGGTCAAGCAGAGAAAGCGATCCGGCTTGCGGCCGGTGCCCCAGGCGCAGCGGATGCCCCCGAAACCGGCGCTCTCCATCAGCGCCCGCACCTCCTCCTCGCGCCACGCGCGGAAGCCGAAGCGGTGCCCCGGCCATTTCGCCAGTTCCTCCGGCGGCTCGAACGCGACGGCGAGCAGCCCGCCCGGCCGAACCACCCGCGCGAGCTCGGCCATGCCGCCCCTCGGATCGGGCCAGAAATAGAGATTGGCGACGCTCGCCGCCTTGTCGAACGCCCCGCTCTCGAACGGCAACGCCTCGACGGATGCCTGGACGATCTCGGCGCCGGAGCCGAGCCGCCGCCTGGCCCGAGCGACCATTTCCGGCGAGACGTCCGCGCCCGCGACCCGGCTTTGTGTCCGCGTCCGCGCCGCGGCGAGCAGGGCGCCGCCGCCGAAGCCCACCTCGAGGAAGTCCTCGCGCGGGCCGATCGCAAGCTCGCGCAGCACCAGCGCATTGGTGGCGCCGGCAATTCGGTCGAGCCAGGGCGCGACCACGATCCGCCCGAGCAGCCCTTGCGGGCGGGCGAACTGGCGCGCCAGCCAGCGCAGCCGCGCGTCCGATCCGATCAATCCGCCGCCGCCGCCGCTTCTACCTCTTCGCCGCCGATCCGCTCGAACTCGGTCCGGGTGACTCGGAGCGCCGAGGAAATCCGGCCGATCGCCTCGAAGTCGATCGGACCGCGCAGCCGGGGCGCCTGCTCCCGAAACGCCGCGGCGAGGGCGCGAGCGGGCGCGAAGACCTGCCGGGAGACGGTGAGACCGGCGATCATCCGGCGCAGAATGGAAACCGCCGCGGTGTCGCGCGCCGCTTCAGCCTCGCCGAGTTCGGCAGACAGCGAGACAAGCTCTGCCTCGAGCTTGATCGAACCCTCGCGGGCGTTCGCATCGATCCGGTCGGCGAGGGCGAGCAGATCGGGGGCGAACCCGGGGTCCGGCCGCCGCGACTCGATCGCCGGCCAGGCGGCGAGCAGCCGCTCGGCCGCATTGAAGACGAGAAGATCCAGATTGACGATCTCCCAGCTGCTCTCCTCGCGCGGCGTTCCCGCGAGAGTCGCGCGCATGATCGTCGCCTGGGATCTGACGACGAGTCGCATCGCGCTCATCAGATGTCCGACCGCCCTCTGCGCGGCGGCCGAATCGTTGCGCTGAACCGCGTCGAGAACCGGGTGGAAGCTCTCGATGCCGGTGCGGATCTCGCGGTTGCTGCGCCGGAATACGGTCAGCAGGGCGGCGGGGCGAAGATCGTCGCCGAGCGCGAGGCGCGGGAAATCCGGCGTTTCGATCGTCGCGAGATCGGCATGTGCCGCATCCAGCGCTTCGATCGTGCGGGCCAGAGCGCCCCTGAACTCCGCAGCCGCGCGGGGCATGTCGCGCGACGCAAACGCCTCCTGCCAGGCCCCGTGGAGCGACTGGATGGCGTGGTTGGCGGGCGCCTGGCGCCGGTTGAGCTCGGCAAGCCATGTGGCATAGCCTTCAAGCTCGGCGGCCCCGCGCACCGTTTCCGGATCCGATTGCGACTGGGCCTGCGGCGTCCTGGCCCGGCTCGACGGCACAGCCTCGGCGGGCGCCGACGCAAAGGCCGCCGCCGCCGCGGCGGCGATGAGAAGAAGAAGATTGCGCATAAAGGACCCCCGGCAAGCCACGCCCCGTCGCGCGGCTCGCCGGCATCAGGTTAAAGCGGCGCGCTCGCTTGTCGAGAGATTCGCCGCGCCCGGCCTTCGCTCAGGCCGTGGCCTTCTCGGTCGAGGCGCGGTGGATGTCGTCGATCGCCCGGCCGAGCGTCGCATTGAATTCCCCGTCGGACATGCCGTGGCGAAGCTCCTCGAGGAGCGCACGCGAGAAGCTTGCGATGATGCCCCGGTTGCGCGCCAGCTCGCGGCAGGCCTCTTCGCGCGCGAAGCCGCCCGATAGCGCAACGACGCGAAGCACCTTGGGATGCGCGACGAGCGGATCGAACAGGCCGGCCTCTTCCGGAATGGACAGCTTCAGCATGACCCGCTCACCCTCGGGAAGCGCGTCGAGCGCCTTTAAAATCTCTTCGAGGAGGATGCGGTCGGCCTGGCCACGCTCCGGGCTCCTGATGTTCACTTCCGGCTCGATGATCGGCATCAGCCCGGCGGCGAGAACCTGGCGCGCCACGTCGAACTGCTGCGCGACGATCGCCGCGATCCCCTCGCGATTCGCGAGGTTGATGACCGAGCGCTCCTTGGTTCCGTAGACGCCGAGCCCGCGCGCGCGGGCGAGGAGGGCGTCCAGCTCCGGCATCGGCTTCATGAGTTGGACGCCGTTCGCTTCGGCTTCCAAGCCCTTGTCGATCTTGATGAAGGGGACGACGCCCCGCTCCTTCAGCACCTCGGGCACGGGGCGGCCTTCGACGTCGCCGTCCATGGTGCGTTCGAACAGGATGGCGCCGATCACCTTGTCGCCGGAAAAAGCCGGCGAGGTGATGATGCGGCTGCGCATCTGGTGGATGAGGCCGAACATCTCCTCGTCGGACGCCCAGGCCCCTTCTTCGATGCCGTAGCCCTTGAGCGCCTTGGGCGTCGAGCCACCGCTCTGGTCGAGAGCCGCGATGAAGCCCTGGCCGCTCTCCATCTTCGCCGTCATGCCCGCTTGATCCATGTCGCTGAAACCCTCGTTTTTTGTCGATGTGAACGGTTCGTCGCGGGGCGGTTAGCCCAAGCGCGGCGCGGCTTGCAACGGCACCGCGCTGAGATTGAACGCGATCGAGATGCGCAGCCCCGTGCCGCGGTACGGGCGCACGGCATGGTTGAGCCAGGCCGGGAACATGACGAGCCGCCCACTTTCGGGCCGCATCCGGCTTTCGAAATGGTCGGGCTTGCCGCCCTGGCGGCGGAAGCGGATGTCGGGCGCGGTCATCTGCACCATCGGCATGCGCGGGTCCTCGAGCACCAGCTCGCCGCCGAGCGACGGGTCGGTCGAGCCGCCATAGCCGTCATCGACATAATAGACGCCCGACCAGAAGGCGCCCGGGTGCCTGTGATATTGGTTGGATGCGCCGGGGCCGGAGACGTTGGCCCACATCTCCGGGAACCAGCGGAAGCGCGGCGTGCCGGGCGCGGCCTTGATGTCGATGCTGTACTTGTCGGCCGCGGCGAGGATCCGCGCAAGCAGCGTCTCGGCCGCCGCGCCGCCCCAGCTCAGCATCTGCGTGTCCGAATGCCAGCCGCCGATGTTGGAGATTTCCAGGCCCTTGTCGGTCTCGCGCCGGGCAAGGATGGCCTCTTTCAGCCGCCGGTTGAGCTCGGCGGCGTCCGGCATCCTGTCGACGAGCACGATCGTCTCGAACATCGTCGCGGCCTGCGCGCCGCCGCCGCCGGCGCCGCCACCGCCACCGACGCCGCCGGGCCCGAACCTACTCGCCACCGGAGCGCTCCAGCGCCTGGACGCCGGGCAGCGCCTTGCCTTCCATCCATTCGAGAAAGGCGCCGCCCGCCGTCGAGACGAAGCTGAATTCGCCCGCCACGCCGGCATGGTTGAGCGCCGCGACCGTGTCGCCGCCGCCCGCCACCGAGACGAGGCCGCCGCTCACCGTCAGCGCCGCCGCGATCCGGGCGAGCGCCACCGTGGCTTCGTCGAAGGGCGGCGTTTCGAACGCGCCGAGCGGCCCGTTCCAGACGAGGGTGCGGCAGGTCTTGACCGCATCGCCGAGCGCCTCGACCGCGGCCGGGCCCACGTCGAGGATCATCTCGTCCGCGGCCACTTCGTGGACGTTGCAGGTCCTGAGCGACGGCGGGTTGGCGGCAAATTCCTTTGAGACCACGACGTCATACGGAAGGTGCACGGTGCAGTTCGCCCGGTCCGCGGCTTCGAGGATCTCGAGCGCGGTCTCCTTGAGGTTGTGCTCGCAGAGCGACTTGCCGACGTCGACGCCGCGCGCGGCAAGGAAGGTGTTCGCCATGCCGCCGCCGATGACGAGGTGGTCGACCTTGGTCACGAGGTGGCGGAGCACTTCGAGCTTGGACGAGACCTTCGCACCGCCGACCACCGCGGCGACCGGCCGCTCCGGCTCGCCGAGCGCCTTTTGCAGTGCCTTGAGCTCCGCCTCCATCGCCCGCCCCGCATAAGCCGGGAGGAGCCGCGCGAGCCCTTCGGTCGAGGCGTGCGCGCGGTGCGCTGCGGAGAAGGCGTCGTTGACGTAGATGTCGCCAAGCGCCGCCATGGCGCGGGCGAGTTCGGGGTCGTTCTTCTCCTCGCCGCCATGGAAGCGGGTGTTCTCGAGGATGGCGACGTCGCCGGGCTGCATCGTCGACACATTCTCGGCCGCCATGTCGCCGCAGCAATCGCCGACGAAGCGCACCGGCCGCCCGAGCACCTCTTCATAAGCGCTCGTCACCAGCGACAGCGACATGTCAGGCCGCCGTTCGCCCTTCGGCCGGCCGAAATGGGCGACGAGGAGGACGATCGCGCCCTTGTCGGCGAGTTCGGTCACGGTGGGGAGGGTGGCGCGGAGGCGCGTATCGTCCGTGACGCGCCCGTCCGCCATCGGCACGTTCAGATCGACGCGCACGAGCGCGCGCTTGCCGTTGGCGTCGGCGATGTCGTCGAGGGTTTTGAAGCTGGTCACTTCTTTGTTCTCCGTTGGCATCGCGTCGGCAGAAAGAAGGCCTCGGCTTCGCTCGGCAGCGGTCCTCGACTACGCTCGGACCGAACGGGTGGAGGCGCTACCTCCAACGTTCGAAGCCCTGCACCTGCCTCAACACCCGTTCGCTTCGAGCGAAGTCGAGAAGCGCCTTCGAGCGAAGCCGAGAAGCCTTTCCGCTCCGCCCCTTAAAGCAGCCGCGCCATCGCGGACGCCGTGTCCACCATGCGGTTCGAGAAGCCCCATTCGTTGTCGTACCAGGAAACAACCCGCACCAGCCGGCCTTCCAGCACCGCCGTTTCCAGCGAGTCCACCGTGGACGAGGCCGGATTGTGGTTGAGGTCGATCGAGACCAGCGGCTCGTCGGTATAATCGAGGATGCCCGCCAGCGGCCCGCTCTCCGAGGCTGCCTTGAGCGCGCCGTTCACTTCTTCGAGGCTGGTCTCGCGGCCCGGCGTGAAGGTCAAGTCCACGAGGCTGACGTTCGGCGTCGGCACCCGCACCGCCGAGCCGTCGAGCTTGCCCTTCAGCTCCGGAAGCACTTCGCCGACGGCGCGGGCGGCGCCGGTGGTCGTCGGGATGATCGACATGCCGGCGGCGCGGGCGCGGCGCATGTCCGGGTGGATCTGGTCGAGGATCTTCTGGTCGTTGGTGTAGGCGTGGATGGTGGTCATCAGGCCGCGTTCGATTCCGATCGTGTCGTTCATCACCTTGGCGACAGGCGCGAGACAGTTGGTCGTGCACGATGCGTTGGAGACGATTGAATGCTCGGCGGTCAGCTTCTCGTGGTTGACGCCGTAAACGACGGTCAGATCGACGCCCTTGCCCGGCGCGGAGATCAGGACTTTCCGTGCGCCCGCAGTGAGATGCGCTCCGGCCTTGTCACGGTCGGTGAAGAAGCCGGTGCACTCCAAGGCGATGTCGACGCCGTTCGCGCCGTGCGGGAGCTTGCCCGGCTCGCGCTCGGCCGTGACCTTGATCCGGCGGCCGTCGATGATGAGGTCGTTGCCGTCGGCGCTGACCTCGCCCGGCCAGGCGCCGTGGATGCTGTCGCGCTTGAACAGCATGGCGTTCGACTTGGCGTCTGCCAAATCGTTGATCGCCACCAGTTCCAGGCCGCTGTCGGGCTTTGCGAGGATGGCGCGCGCCACCAGGCGGCCGATGCGGCCGAAGCCGTTGATCGCAACTCTCGTCGCCATGTCACTGATCTCCTTGATTGTTGAGCGCCGCGAGGATGCGCGGCACGATCGCTTCGGCGGTGAAGCCGAAGCGCTTGAAAAGATCCTCGGCGGGCGCCGAAGCGCCGAACCGGTCGAGCCCCACCGCGAGGCCGCGCGGGCCGACGTAGCGCTCCCAGCCGAGCGTCGTGCCGGCTTCGATCGAGACCTTGAGCGCATCGGCCGGCAGCAGGTCGGCGCGGTAGGCGTGGTCCTGCGCGTCGAAATGCGACCAGCTCGGCATCGAAACGACGTCGGCGCCGATCCCCTGCCCTTCGAGCGCGTCGGCCACGTCGTTCGCGACCGTCACCTCCGAACCCGTGGCAACGATCACCACCTTGCGGGCGGCCGCTGCCGCGCGGAGGCGATAAGCGCCGCGTTCGCAAAGGTTTGCGTGACTTCTCTCAAGCCGGACCTGAGGAAGGTTCTGGCGGGTGAGCGCGAGGAGGGACGGCCCGTCCCGCCGCTCGAGTGCGAGCTGCCAGCATTCCGCCGTCTCCACCGCGTCGGCGGGGCGGAAGACGGCGAGGTTTGGAATGAGGCGCAGGCTGGTCAGATGCTCCACTGGCTGGTGGGTGGGGCCGTCCTCGCCGAGGCCGATCGAATCGTGAGTCATCACGTAGACGACCCGCACGCCCTGCAGGGCCGAGAGGCGGATTGCTGGGCGGCAATAGTCCGAGAAGACCAGGAAGGTGCCACCGTAGGGGATGACGCCACCGTGGAGCGCCATGCCGTTCAGCGCCACCGACATTCCGAACTCGCGAATGCCGTAATAGATGTAGCGGCCGGAATAATCCTCTTTTGTGAGGGGCTTCTGGGCCTTGGTTTTGGTGTTGTTGGAACCGGTAAGGTCCGCCGAACCGCCCAGAGTGTCCGGCACGGCCGCGTTGATCGCCTCCAGCGCGAGCTCTGAGGCCTTGCGGGTCGCGATCTTCTGCGGCTCGGCGGCGAGCCGGTCGAGCCAGCCGGCGATGCCGCTGTCTTCGGGCAGACGGCCTTCCATGCGGCGCACGAACTCCTCGCGGCTCCCGCTCGCCGCGAGCCGCGCGCGCCAATCCTCGTGCGCCTTGCCGCCGCGGCGTCCTGCGCTGCGCCAGGCGGAGAGGATCTCGTCGGGCACTTCGAACGGCTCACTGTCCCAGACGAGTTGCTTCCTCGCCGCCGCCACTTCCTCGTCGCCGAGCGCGGCGCCGTGGGTGGCGGAGGTGCCCTGCTTGTTCGGCGCGCCCCAGCCGATGATCGTCCGGCAGGCGATCAGGCTCGGCCGCGGGTCGGCGAGCGCTTCGTCGATGGCGCGGCGGATGTCGGCGACGTCATGGCCGTCGCAGCGCGCGACGTGCCAGCCATAGGCCGCATAGCGCGCCGCAATGTCCTCGGAGGTCGAAAGCTCGGTCGATCCGTCGATGGTGATCCGGTTGTCGTCCCAGAAGACGTTGAGGCGTCCAAGGCCGAGATGGCCTGCGAGGCCCGCCGCTTCGTGGTTGACGCCCTCCATCAAGTCGCCGTCGCCGGCGATCACCCAGGTGCGGTGATCGACGAGATCGGCGCCGAAATGCGCGTTCATGTGCCGCTCGGCGATCGCCATGCCGACCGCCATGCCGAAGCCCTGGCCGAGCGGGCCCGTGGTTGCTTCGACGCCCGGCAGCATGAAATTCTCGGGGTGGCCGGCGCAGGGGCTGCCGAGCTTGCGGAAGTTGGCGATGTCCCCAATCGTCGGCTTCTCGTAGCCCGACAGCCAGAGCAGCGAGTAGATGAGCATCGAGCCGTGGCCGGCGGAGAGCACGAAGCGGTCGCGGTCGTGCCAGGCGGGGTCGGCGGCGTCGTGCTTCAGATATTCGGTCCAGAGCACCGCCGCGACGTCGGCCATGCCCATCGGCATGCCGGGATGGCCGCTGTTCGCCGCCTGCACCGCGTCCATGGAAAGGGCGCGGATCGCGTTGGCGAGCAGTCTCGGATCGGCGGCGGCCATGGCGTTTCCCTGGCTGAGATCGGGAGGGGCGAGCCGGGCGGCTCCCCTGCCCGCCCGCTCTCTAATGGCGAGGGCCGTCAGGTCAACCTCACGCCGTAACGAGCAGACCGCTTGCCGGGCGGGCGCGCCCTCCCTATCGATGCCCTATGTCCGAAGAACGCGCTTTGGCGGCCATCGAGCGGATCGATCGGGCGCTCGCCAGGATCGAAGCCGCCGCCGGGCGGCAGCCCGCCGCCGCCGCTCCCGGCCACGAGCCGGAGCTGCGGCAGCTTCGGGAGGTCCACGAGGCGCTTCGCGGCCGCGTCGAAGGCGCCATCGCGCAGATCGACCGGTTGCTCGAAGAAGCGGAGCCGCGCTGATGGCACAGATCGATGTCGTGATCGCCGCGCGGAAATATACCGTCGCCTGCCGGGACGGCGAGGAGGACCATCTGCGCGCTCTCGCCGCATTGGTCGACAAGCGCGCGCAGGACGCCGCCGCCGCGCTCGGCAACCTGACCGAAAGCAAGCAGCTCCTTTTCACGTCGCTGCTTCTCGCCGACGACTTGAAGGAGGGCAGCGCCGCGGCACCGGCGCCCGTCCCTGCCCCGCCGCCTCCGCCGCACCCGCGCGTGGCGGACGCGCTGGAGCGCCTTGCGGAGCGGGTCGAGTCGCTCGCCGGGAGGCTTGAGGCCGGGGCCGCGACTCCCTAGATAGAGTCTCGACGGGTACTGCCCGGTACGAGCTTTTGCGAACATCCCTGAGGTGATAAGACATCCTCGGGGGCTGTCCCTGGTCGGATCCTGGTTCGGCACACACGGTCCCCACCTGACGTTCACACGTCAGAGGATATTCCGGCAAACGGCCATGGCGGTCCCGTCACACCCCTCCCCCGGCAAGGCCGAAATGCGCGATACGGCGCTGGAGCGGCGCCGTGCCTATGCAAGATCGCTGCCGCCGGAGCTCAGGACGGAGCTTCAGGAGAAGCTCGCCGCCATCGTCCTGCCGCACCTCATCCCTTTCAAGCGGATCGCCGCCTATCATCCGCTCAAGGACGAGATCAGCCCGTATCCGATATTGGAGCGCCTCGGCGCCGGCCAGCGCGCGGCCCTCCCCTGGTTCCTCGACCGCGACAGCCGAATGATCTGGCGCGAGGCCCCGGCCGTCGAGCCGAGCCCTTGGGGCGTCCTCCAGCCGTCGGCAGCGGCCGAAGCGCTCTCTCCGGACCTCGTCCTTGTCCCCCTCGTCGCCGCGGACCGCTCGGGCAGCCGCATCGGCCACGGCAAGGGCCATTACGACCGCGCTTTGTCGCACCTTCGCGAGGGCGGGACCGTCTATACGATCGGACTCGCCTGGGAGATGCAGATTCTGGACGAGGCCATCCCCGCCGATCCCTGGGACATGCCGCTCGACGCGATCGCAACACCGAAGGAATGGATCACATGCCGGTAGCACAGCCAAGCTGGCGCAAGCCCGCCGGCATCTTCCTGATCCTCGCGCTGATTACGATGTGGGCGGTGCTGGTCGTCACCCTGTTCGACCTGATCCAGGACCTCCCCTGGCCGCTCCACGCCGTCTATTTCGTCGTCGCCGGCATCGCCTGGATCGCGCCCTTGAAGCCGCTCCTGCGCTGGATGGAAACCGGCCGCTGGCGTGCCTGACGCGCGGCGGCGCCCTCAGTCGCCGGCGACGAAAGTCGCCAGTACCCAGCGGCCCATCCGCCGTTCGAAGATGGCACGAAAGTCGATGTCGACGCGCAGATCGGTCTCGCGCACGTAGCCGGTGCGGCCGTCGCCCAGGCGGACCCGCCGCCACAGGCTGTTTCCGCCGGCGCCGTCCGGCGAGGCGTCCTCGACCACGTGCCAGGCGAGGGTCGCGATCGGCTCACCTTCGAAATCGGGGCGCGGGTAAAGGTCGGCGCCGGGGCGGGCGAGGAACGACGTTCCGACGCCGTCGAATTCCGGCCAGTGCACGAAGGCATAGGGAGCGACCATATCGCCGTCCGACCGGGCGCAGCCGAGCATCAGCGTCTCGCCAAGCGATGTCCACAGCCCCGAGGAAGCGGGGTCGCGATCAAGCCCCCAATTGTCGAAAAAGCCCTCGCGGCCGGCGTCGCCGCCGAACGAGTAGAAGATGTCTGGAGCGAGCATCGGCCGGAGCCGGGCGAGGTCGCGCCGCGCGAGTGTATCGAGCAGCTCGGCGCGGAAGCGCGCGAAGCCGGCATCAGCGCCGCATTCGTCAATCGGCGGCAGAACCAGCGGACGCGGCGCGGGCGCGGCGGGCTGAGCAGTGTGGAGGGCGAGCAGTGAAGCTACGAGCGCGATCATGACCGCCGCTCCTGCGGAAAAAATGGCGCGAGTGACGGGGCTCGAACCCGCGACCTCCGGCGTGACAGGCCGGCGCTCTAACCAACTGAGCTACACCCGCTTCCGGGTGGCCGCGAGTTAGAAGAGGCCCCGAAGACTGTCAACACGGCGCGTTGCGATTATTCGCGCTTGTGCTCGTCGCTATGCTCGGCGACGAGCGTGCCTTCCTCGAACAGGAAGCCGGCAATGTCGGGCTTGCCGGCCGCGTCGAGAACCGTTTTCAGGATGATGAGGAGCGGCACGGCGAGGAGCGCGCCGGTGGTACCCCAGACCCAGGCCCAGAAGCTGAGCGCAACGAGGATGAGGAGCGGGTTGATCGTCAGGCGCCGCCCGACGATCGACGGAGTCACGAAATTCGCTTCGACAAGGTGGAGGATGATGAAGCTCAGGGCCGGCAGCATCGCGTACCAGGGATCGTTGAACAGGATCAGGCCGCCGACGGCGAGGAGCAAAGTCGAGGCGATGGGGCCCAGGTAAGGGATGTAGTTCAGCACTGTGACGATTCCGCCCCACATGAGCGGCGTCCGCATGTCGAGGAACCAGAGGATCGCGGCGACCGAAAGGCCGAGCCCGATGTTGATCATCGTGATCGTGCCGAGATAGGTCGAGGTCGCGCTCACCACCTGCTGGATGACGCGGGCCGTGGTCATGGCGCCGTCGAAGCTCGAGCGCGTCGTAATCGTGGACTTCCTCATCTTGGTCCAGCCGGAGAGGAAGAAGAAGATGACGAGGATGGCGAAGAACATCTGGATGATCGCGAACGGGGCGGAGGTGGCGAGGATCGAGAGCATCGAATTGGGAGTCTCGACCGTCACCGTCTGCGGCGCCCCCGCGGGCTGGCGTCCGAAGGCGTTGACGATGTCGTCGATGAACTCCTCGAAATTCCCGTAGATTTCGAACAGGGGCGCCAGCGTCTCGCGGATCGAACCGATCCGCTCGGGGAGCAGCCGCACCCACTCCATTGCGGGCATGACGATTGAGATGACCGCGATGTTGGCGACGGCGAGAAAAAGGAGGACGCAGGTGAAAGCCGCGAGCGGGGACGGCACGCGCCTCCGCTCCAGCCACTCGAGGACCGGAACCAGCGCGATGGCGATCACGAGCGCGGCCGTCACCGGCATGAAGAATTCCGCCCCGGCCCGAAGGGCGAAGGGAAGCGCGAGCGCCAGCGCGGTGCCGCAGATGAGGGTGAGCGAGGCGAGGAGACGGTCGCGGCGGTAGGCTTCTTCGCCGAGGTCCAGATCGGCGAGATGCGGACGGTGCTCCGGCGTGCCGGCGCTCTTCGGATCTAGAAGGTCGCTCATTCCTCCGTCATGCCCCGTCCGGACGCCGCTGAGAAGGGGCGATGCCGGTCCGAGCGAAGAGAGCGGGAGGCGTGGTGGGCGCAGCAAGGATTGAACTTGCGACCCCTGCGGTGTGAACACAGTGCTCTACCACTGAGCTATGCGCCCACGCCTCGATCCCGCGGATGTGGTGGTTCCTGCGGAGGAGCGGCCTGAGCCGCGTCCGGGCGTGCACATAAAGGGAGGGCTGCGGTGTGTCCAGATGGGTCGGACCGGCCCGCCGGCGCACGGTCGCATCCGAAAGGTCACAGGAAGGTCACACCGAACGCGCATCTTCGAAGCGGCCAAAAAGTCCCCTTCGCCAACGGCGCCGGCCGAGGCCCCCTACCCGTTCACGCTGTCCTTCAGCCCCTTGCCGGCCTTGAACTTGGGCTGGGTCGATTCGCGGATCTGCATGGGTTCGCCGGTGCGCGGGTTGCGGCCGGTCGAGGCCTTGCGGCGGGAGCAGGAAAAGGTGCCGAAGCCGACGAGGCGCACTTCGTCGCCGCGCTTCAGGGCCGAGGAGATCGTGTCGAACACCGTCTCGACGGCGTTGGTGGCCTCGCTCCTGCTGAGGCCGGTCTTGTCGGCGACCTGGCCGATAAGCTCCTGCTTGTTCATCTGTCCCGAACCCCCTTCACATTCAAAGACGCGCCGAGACTCGGGCAAGCGAGGCCGGCCCTCCGTTAGACGGCAGAAGGCGCGCGCGAGTCAAAAGGAAAAGAGGCGGATTCGCGCCGAATCCGCCCCATTTCCGGTCCTAATTCATGCCGCAGCGCAGCACGTCAGTGGCGGATCGAAACCCCTGCTTCCTCCGCCGCCGCCGGAAGTTCCGAAGGCGGCACCGCTGCCAGCTCGTCCGCCTCGGTCCATTCGATCGGTGCGACCGGCGCGGCGAGCGCATGGCTCAGCACCTCGTCGACGTGCGAAACCGGCACGATCTCGAGGCCGCCGCGGATCGTCTGCGGAATGTCGGCGAGGTCCTTCTCGTTCTCCTGCGGGATCAGCACCTTGGTGATGCCGCCGCGCAGCGCCGCGAGGAGCTTTTCCTTGAGGCCGCCGATCGGGAGGACGCGGCCGCGAAGCGTGACTTCGCCGGTCATGGCGACGTCGCGGCGCACCGGGATGCCGGTCAGGGTCGAGATGATCGCCGTCACCATGCCCACGCCCGCGGACGGCCCGTCCTTGGGAGTCGCGCCCTCGGGGAGGTGGACGTGGATGTCCTTGCGGCCGAACACGCTCGGTTTCACCCCGTAGCTGGGCGAGCGCGCCTTGACGAAGGAGAAGGCCGCCTGGATCGACTCCTGCATGACGTCGCCAAGCTTGCCCGTCGTCTTGATCTGGCCCTTGCCGGGGACGGTCACCGCTTCGATGGTGAGGAGCTCGCCGCCGACTTCGGTCCAGGCGAGGCCGGTGACGGCGCCGATCTGGTCTTCCTCCTCGCCCATGCCGTGGCGGAATTTCCGGGTGCCGGAATATTCGGCGATGTTGTCCGGCGTGATCTCGACCTTCTCGGCCTTGCCTTCGAGGATTCGGCGGAGCGCCTTGCGCGCCACCTTGGCGATCTCGCGCTCCAGCGTGCGGACGCCCGCTTCGCGGGTGTAATGCTGGATGAGCCGGCGAACGCCCGCTTCGGTGAAGACGATCTCCTCGTCCTTGAGACCATGCGCCTCGATCTGCTTGGGGATGAGGTGACGGGTCGCGATCACGACCTTCTCGTCCTCGGTGTATCCCTCCAGACGAATGATCTCCATCCGGTCGAGCAGAGGCTGCGGGAGGTCCAGAGTGTTCGCGGTGGTGACGAACATGATGTCGCTGAGGTCGTAGTCGATCTCCAGATAATGATCCTGGAACTTCGAATTCTGCTCCGGATCGAGCACTTCGAGCAGGGCCGACGCGGGATCGCCGCGGAAATCCTGGCCGAGCTTGTCGATCTCGTCGAGGAGGAAGAGCGGGTTGGACGTCCCCGCCTTTTTGAGATTGGCAACGATCTTGCCGGGGAGCGAGCCGATATAGGTGCGGCGATGGCCGCGGATCTCGGCCTCGTCGCGGACGCCGCCCAGCGACTGGCGCACGAACTCGCGCCCCGTCGCGCGCGCGATCGAGCGGCCGAGCGAGGTCTTGCCGACGCCGGGAGGGCCGACGAGGCAGAGGATCGGGCCCTTCAATTTGTTGGTGCGCGCCTGGACCGCGAGATATTCGACGATCCGGTCCTTGACCTTCTCAAGCCCGTAATGGTCCTCGTCGAGGATCGCCTGGGCTTCGGCGATGTCCTTCTTGACCTTGGATTTCTTGCCCCAGGGGAGGCCGAGCAGCACGTCGAGATAATTGCGGCTGACGGTGGCTTCCGCGGACATCGGCGCCATGGCGCGCAGCTTCTTGAGCTCGGCTTGCGCCTTCGACTTGGCCTCCTTGGAGAGCTTGGTCCGCTCGATGCGCTTGGCAAGCTCGGCAAGCTCGTCGCCGCCTTCGCCGTCCTCGCCCTCGTTGCCGAGCTCGCGCTGGATCGCCTTGAGCTGCTCGTTCAAATAATATTCGCGCTGCGTCTTCTCCATCTGGCGCTTGACGCGCGAGCGGATCTTCTTCTCGACCTGTAGGACGCCGAGTTCACCCTCCATGAAGGCGAACACCATCTCCAGCCGCTTCACCGCATCCAGCTCGGCGAGAAGCGCCTGCTTGTCGGACACCTTGATGTTGATGTTGGCCGCGACCGCGTCGGCGAGCTTGGAGGCTTCCTCGATCTGGCCGAGCTGCACCGCCGTCTCCGCCGGGAGCCGCTTGTTGAGCTTTGAATAATTTTCGAACTGGTCGACGACCGAGCGCATCAGGGCAGAGACCTCCGCGCCTTCCGGCTCGCCCGTCTCGATCTCCTCGATGTCGGCGACGAGATGGCCGCCTTCCTCGCGCATGTCCTGGAGCGTCGCGCGGCGCTGGCCCTCGACGAGCACGCGCACCGTGCCGTCGGGGAGCTTCAGGAGTTGGAGCACGGTCGCGACGACGCCGAGGTCGTAGAGCGCCTCGCGGTCGGGATCGTCCTCGGCGGGATCGAGCTGCGAGACGAGGAAGATCGACTTGTCCGCCGCCATGGCGGTGGCGAGCGCGGCCACCGATTTGTCGCGGCCGACGAAGAGCGGCACGATCATCTGGGGAAAGACGACGATGTCTCGCAAGGGAAGGACCGGCAAGGTCTGGGTCATGAATGCTCCGAACGTGGCGGCATGAGGCGCCGCTTCTGGTTGCTTGCAGCCTATATGGGCGCGAGGGCGGGGCCGATCAATCTCGTGAGACTCCCGTCGCCGCCCCCTCGGCTCCCGCCGCCGACTTTCCCGCGCCGGCTGAAACAATCGAAACGAGAAAGCCGGGGACGCGACCTCCTTCCGAAACGCGGCGGCTTCTACGGTGCATCTTCAGGGTAGCCCAATGGGTCCCGAACATTGACCGGCCACGAGGAGAGACATAGTCTCTCCGCCACGCGGCAGAACGAAGGACATTCCCGATGTCACGTCGAATTCTTGCACTCGCGGCTCTCCTTGGTGCGAGCCTTCCCGCCGTCACCCTGCCGGCCGCGCCCGCCGCTGCACAGGCGAGCCAGCCGGACGCCCAGGGCCGCTGCGCCAACCAGGAATCGCGCCGTCGCCGCGGGCGCATCCTCGGCGGCATCGGCGGCGGCATCCTGCGGCAGGCGGTGCCCGGCGCCGGCTATGTCGCCTTCATCCCGACCGAGGAGATCCTCTCCGAAGCGATCACCGCCATGCTCGACTGCCGCGAGCGTCAGCAGGCGGTGGAAGCCACCAACGAAGCGGTTCGCGGCGGTGTCGGCACCACCTCGACATGGACCAGCGAAACGCGTCCCGGCGTCACCGGCTCCTCGACCGTCACGGGGCGCACCGCCGAAGCGAATGGCGGCGAGTGCATGACCGTCACCGACGTGGTGATCGTCGACGGCCAGGAGAGCCGCGCCCCCAAGACCATGTGCCGCCGTCCGCCGACCAACCGCTATGTCCGGGTTTAAGCGGCTTCGTCGCACGCTCGCCGGCGCCCTGGCCGCCGCGTCCCTCCTGACAGGGCACGCAGCCGCCGCGGCGCAGGGACCGGTCGACAGGGCAAACCCGACCTGCCCGCAATCGCCGAACTGGTCCTCCTATCCGGAGATGCGGCTGACCGTCGAGGAGGTGAACGGGCGCCCGGTGCTGCTCGCCGAGGGGCGGATCGACGACAATTTGCTGCCCCGCCTGCGCGTCGCGCTCGATAGCTTCACCGGCGACGAAGTCTGGGTCCGATCGCCGGGCGGCAACGCCCGCGTCGGCAACGAAGCGGGCCGCCTCATCCGCGAAGCCAATCTCCAGACCCGCATTCCGGACGGCTGGGCCTGCTTTTCGGCCTGCAACTTCGTCTTCATGGGCGGCATTGCCCGCTTCGTGGATCCCGGCGGACTCTTCATCGTCCACATGTTCACCCATACCGGGGACCGCGCTGCGATCCGGTCCGAGGTATCGCGCGGCGTCGACAACACGATCGGCCTCATCGGCGAGATCGAGCAGCAATCGGCTTTGCTCGCCAGCGAGGATAACGACTTCCTGATCCGGATGGGCGTCTCGCGCCGCCTCCTGACCGACGTCATGTATCAAACCCGCGCGGTGGCCGAACGCAGCGGCGACCGCTCCACGCGCCGCTGCCTGACGCAGGACGAAGTGCGGCGGTTCAATGTGAGCACGGAGATCCTGCGCTGAGAGAACGTTCCGGGGAACCTCGGCCGTTCGGGCTGAGCTTGTCGAAGCCCTCCCTTGGGTCATCCTCTGTCGGGCGAAATCCACATGATCGGTGGCAAGTTTCCAGCGTGAGAGCAGCTTAGAAAGGGAGGGCTTCGACAAGCTCAGCCCGAACGGGTGGGGTGGGTATCCTGAGCGTGATCTCGCAGGCATGTCAGGACTGCTCTCTCGGTCGAGGGCAAAGACCCGCGCCCGCTTCTTGCCCCACCACCGTTTGGGCTGAGCCTGTCGAAGCCCTCCCTTACGGCTTCTGCCCTCGGGCCAGCGCTACGATTGATGTCCAATCGCCGCGGATGAGAGCGAGTTTCTTCGCGCGTCCCCAGCCCTTGATCTGCCGCTCGGCAGCCAGCGCTTCAATCCGCGAGGGAAACTCCTGCGACCAGACCAAAGTTACGGGCAGTCGCGTTGCAGTGTACCCCGGGACCGCCCCGGTCTGATGCGCCGCGATCCGCGCCTCCAGATCGTCCGTGTGGCCGGTATAGAACTGCCGGTCACCGCATTGCACCATGTAGGTCCAGAACGTCATCGCGGGCAGAGAAACAGAAAGGGAGGGGCTTCGACAAGCTCAGCCCGAACGGTGTTGGGGCTCGGGGATCTCAATAAAGGAGGTCGCAGATCAATTCGCCTCTATACCCTCACTCGAGAGCGGCCCGCCCATTCCCCACAGCCGTTCGGGCTGAGCCTGTCGAAGCCCTCCCTTCTTCCTTCCCACGAACGAGAGCGGGGCGCCCGGCCATCGCCGAACGCCCCGTTCCAAAACACTGGAGACTAGCCCCGCCTCAGGCCGCGCTTTCGCCCTTCTTTTCGGCGTAGACGCGGACCGGCTCCTTGCGGCCTTCGACGACGTCCTTGTCGATCATCACTTCGTCGACCCCGTCCATCGAGGGCAGGTCGAACATGGTGTCGAGAAGGATGTTCTCGAGGATCGAGCGAAGGCCCCGCGCGCCGGTCTTGCGCTCGATCGCCTTCTTGGCGATCGCGACCAGGGCGTCGTCGGTGAAGGAGAGCTTCACGTCCTCCATGTCGAAGAGCTTGGCGTACTGCTTCACCAGCGCGTTCTTCGGCTCCTTCAAAATCTTGACCAGGGCCTCGACGTCGAGGTCCTCCAGCGTCGCGATCACGGGGAGGCGGCCGACGAATTCGGGGATGAGGCCGAACTTGAGCAAATCCTCGGGCTCGCCCTGGCGAAGGATTTCGCCGGTGCGGCGCTCTTCCGGCGCGGCGACATAGGCGCCGAAGCCGATCGACTTGCCCTGCAGGCGGTCCGCGATGATCCGCTCCAGCCCTGAAAAGGCGCCGCCGCAGATGAAGAGGATGTTGGTCGTGTCGACCTGCAGGAATTCCTGCTGCGGATGCTTGCGCCCGCCCTGCGGCGGCACGGAGGCGGTGGTGCCTTCCATGAGCTTCAGGAGCGCCTGCTGGACGCCCTCGCCCGACACGTCGCGGGTGATGGACGGGTTGTCCGACTTGCGGCTGATCTTGTCGATCTCGTCGATATAGACGATGCCGCGCTGCGCCCGCTCGACATTGTAGTCGGAGGATTGGAGCAGCTTCAAAATGATGTTCTCGACATCCTCGCCGACATAGCCGGCTTCGGTGAGCGTCGTCGCGTCCGCCATGGTGAAGGGGACGTCGAGGATGCGCGCCAGCGTCTGGGCGAGCAAAGTCTTGCCGCATCCGGTGGGGCCGACGAGCAGGATGTTCGACTTGGCGAGCTCGACGTCGGCGCCCTTCTGGCCGTGCGCGAGGCGCTTGTAATGGTTGTGCACCGCGACCGAGAGGACGCGCTTGGCGTGGCTCTGGCCGATCACATAGTCGTCGAGCACGTTGCAGATTTCGAGCGGGGTGGGGACGCCGTCGCGAGTCTTCACCAGCGAGGACTTGGTCTCCTCGCGGATGATGTCGTTGCACAGCTCCACGCACTCGTCGCAGATGAACACGGTGGGGCCGGCGATGAGCTTCCTCACCTCGTGCTGCGATTTCCCGCAGAACGAGCAATAGAGGGTGCTCTTGGAGTCGCCGCCGGAAAGCTTCGTCATTCGTTCAACCTTTTCAGGCGCTTGCCGCCTGCCTCATCCTGCCGCCCGCATCCTGACGGCAAATCTACACGATCACAATGGCCTAAACGTTAAGCCGGCCGATTCGCCGCAGCGCCCGCCGGCGCCCGCGGAATTCCGCGGCGCCTGTGATCGAGGCGCCACGTGCTCGAACCGTTTTGTCCGGAAAATCCCGCCACGGCAACAATCTAGGGTGCCGAACGCGATTTCGCCAGTGCCGCCGCGGACCGGACGCGCCTTCTAGCCCTCGTGCTGCGGCAGGACGTCGGCAATGTCGTAATAGTCGCCCTTGTGGCGGGTGAAGATGTGCTTGGCGAGCGCGACGCCGGTCGGCGCATCGAGCGCGCCCATTGCGATCGCGATGCGGTCCTGCCCGAGCGGCTGCCAGAAGAGCGCGGAGCCGCAGCCTGAGCAAAAGCCCCGCCGCACCTTGGCGGAGGACTGGAACCAGGCGACCTTCTCCTCGCCCGCGATGGCGACGGCGCTTCGCTTGACGTCGGTCGAAGCCCAGACGTGCCCCGACCAGCGCCGGCACTGGGAGCAATGGCAGGCGTCGACCTCGCCGAGCGGCCCTTCGATCTCGAACGAGACGGCACCGCACAGGCACGATCCTCGGTGCATGTCAGCTCCTTCGCAAGTCCGTCATCCCGGCGAAGGCCGGGATCTCAGGGGGTGAAGGGCACCGATGCCCGTGCAGGGTGCCCTCCATAGACGCCGGCGCTCTTCACCCGCCGAGATCCAGGCCTGCGCCGGGATGACGGCCTCGGACCGTCAGCCCTGCGACGCCGCGGCAGCCGCCGCCTTCGCCGCATCGTCGTCGGCGGGAGCCGGGCGCTTTTCGAACACTTCGTCGACGAGGCCGAAGGTCTTGGCTTCGCTCGCCGAGAAGAACTTGTCGCGCTCGACGTTGCGCTCGATCTCCTCGATCGTCTGGCCGGTATATTG
>DASQND010000072.1:0-4383 GCA_035645215.1 Allosphingosinicella sp. | reverse complement strand
CACGCCGAGCTCGGTGACGCCGCCGGATTCCTCCTCGGACGGCATGATCTCGACCGTGACCTCCGGCGAATTGCCGAGCACCGGGAGGCCGAGATCGGCGAGGCTCGTCGCGGTGGGCACGCCGTGGGCGAAGCGCAGCGGGCGGCCGGTCGCGGCGGCGATGCCGTGGAGGATCCCGCCTTCGATCTGCTGCTTGACGATCTCCGGGTTGATCACCCGGCCGCAATCCACCGCGGCGACGGCGCGCAGGACGCGGATGCGCTGGTCGCTCGCGATCTCGATCTCGACGAGCAGGGCGATGTGCGAGCCGTAGGCGCTGTGGCAGGCGATGCCGATGCCGCTCCCGGCCGGGCCGCCGTCCCAGCCGCCGAGCATCGCCGCCTGGGTCAGCACCTGCGCGAGGCGCTGATTCTGGCCGAGAAGCTGCATCCGGAACGAGACCGGCTCGATCATCGCGCGGCGCGCCAGTTCGTCGACGAAGCATTCGGTGAAGAAGCAGGTGTAGCTGTGCGCGCCAGAGCGCCAGTAGCCGGTCTCGATGCCGAGCGCGACCGGCACCCGCTCGATCGACAGTGCCGGGATCCCGTAAGGCGGCACCGCGCCCGCCACGTCCGCTTCGTCCGACGCCGCGAACAGCCGCCCCGGCTGGAGGCGGCCGAGCAGCCCGGCCGTGGTGCGCGGGGCGACGATCCGGGCGCCCCACGCGGCGATCGTCGCGCTGTTGCCGAAGCGCGCGCTCATCCGCGCCGCGGCGGGCGGGCGGAAGCGGTCGCCCCGGATGTCCTGCGCCCGCGACCAGGTGAGCTGGACGGGCTTGCTTATTCTCATCGCGATGAGCGCCGCCTGCTCGATCGCGTCCGTTTCGAAGCGCCGCCCGTAGCCGGCGCCGCCCGGCATCGGGTGGATGGTGATGCTGGCTTCGTCGAATCCGGTCGCGCGCGCCGCCGCGGCGCGGGCGAGGCCGGGCGCCTGCGTCGCCGCCCAGATTTCGAGGAGACCGCTTTCGATCCGCGCCGTGGCGCTCAGCGTCTCCATGGGCGCGCTCGGCGCCGGATCGACGGCATAGTCCGCGCGGATGACGTCGTTGGCGGCGAGCTGCGCTTCCCAATCCCCTTCGGCGACGATCCGCTCCGCCTCGCCGCCGACCAGGGCGGCGGCGAGCGCCCGCTCCATGCTCTCGTTGGTTGCGCCGCCGCGCGGGACGCTGAACTGCGGCGCCATGGCGTCGAGGCCGCGGTTCGCCGCCCACCAGTTCGTCGCCACCGCCGCCACCCAGCGCGGATGCGTCACGACGCGGAGCATGCCCGCCACCCGCGTCGCCGCCTCGCGGTCGTGGCGCAGCAGCAGCCCGCCCGGCGGCGCCGTGTGGATGCTGGCATAGACCATTTCGGGAAGGCGCACGTCGCCGGCGAAGCGCGCGGTGCCGTCGATCTTGGACGGCGTGTCGAGGCGCGGCAGCGACTGCCCGACGAGGCGGTTCTCAAGCCCGCCGCGGACCGGCAGGTGCTCGGGCAGATCGCGCTCGGCCGCCGCTTCGGCAAGTTCGGCAAAGGGGATGCGGTCGGTGCCGCGCACCACGAATCCGCCGCGCGTGTTCAGCTCCTCCCAATTCGCACCCCAGCGCTCGGCCGCCGCCATCTGGAGCAAGGCCCGCGCACCCGCCCCCGCCTCGCGAAGCCGCGGCTCGAAGGCGCGGACGGAGGTCGATCCGCCGGTCAGCATCAGCGCGCTGCGCTCCGCCTGCTCGTTCATCGTCCACTCGCGCAAGCCGGGGACCGCGCCTTCAGCCAGCTCGGCGGCGAAGAGCCGGTTGACGTAGAGCGGCGACAGCGGCGCCGGCTCGACGCCGACGGTGCGCCAGTCCGCGCCCAGCTCGTCGGCCAGAATCTGCGGCAGCGCGGTCCAGCTCCCCTGCCCCAATTCGGCCTGCGGAACGGCTACGATCACCCGCCCGTCCGTCCCGATCTTGAGGAAGGCGTTGAACAGAGTCTCGCCTTCGCCGGCGACGAGATTGGGCGCGTAGCGGCGCGGCCAGGCCTGCCACGCGACGAGCAGCCCGACCGCGGCCCCGCCGCCGATCAGCAGCCCGCGCCGGCTGATGCCCTTGTTCTTCGCCGCCATGCGGGGCGTGATAGTGGGGAGGGAGCCGCCGTGCCACCCTCATCCTCCCCATCGGAGATGGGGAGCGGGACCAACCAAATGGTGGTGGAGGGGTAAATGGCTCGGCGCTGGGAGGTTCGTGCGCGATCCTCTGGCTCCAGCGCACCTACCCCTCCACCATGCTTCGCATGGTCCCCCTCCCCATGCGGAGCATGGGGAGGATGAGGGGCTTATTTGCAGCTCGTTGCCGGACCCTCGATCAGATCGAGGCAGCGGCCGTCGATGCTTCCCGCCGGAATGCTCAGCCCGACGAACGGCGCCAGCGTCGGGAGGATATCCACCGTCTCCACGCCCTGCGGCTGTTCGAAGCCCTGCATGCCGCGGCGCCAGAAGAGGATCGGCACGCGGCGGTCGTAATCCCAGGGGCTGCCGTGCGTCGCCGTATAGGTGGGGCCGGGGCGGGCGATGGGCATGACGCGCGGCTGGAGCAGCACCACGAAATCGCCCGAGCGCTCGGGATCGAAGCTCGCCCGGGCCCGGTCGAGCAGGGACCATTGCTCCGGCGGCCCGAACGGGCTGGGCGCGGCGCGGAGTTCCGCGTGGGTGAACACCCGCGCGACCTGCGGCGAAGCGCGGTAGCGGCGGACGGCTTCGGCGGTGACACGCGCACGGTTCGCGGCGCTCAGCGTCCGGCTGACGTAGAAGTCGCCGAACGCCGCCTCGCCCCAAAGCAATTGCTCGGAAAAGCCGAGGTCGCGCCTGAGCGCCGCGTCCATCGTCGAGGGCGCGAGTGCGCTCGTAGTCCGCGCCGCGTCGAGGCCGCCGTTCGCGCGGATGCGTTCGGGAACGTCGAGTCCGCCATGGTCGGCGGTCAGCACCACCATGTAGTCGACGCCGGTGCGGTCGAGACGCGAAAAGAAGTCGCCGAGCGAGCGGTCGAGCTCGAGCAGGTTCAGGCACATTTCGGCGCCCTGCGTGCCCCAGGGGTGGCCGATATAGTCGGTGGCGGCGAGGCCGACGATCAGGAGATCGGTCGCGCTCCCCTGCCCCAGCCGCATCTCGCCCTGCAGCGCCATGGCAAGCGCGAGCGTCGCCCCGTCGAGCTCGGGCGAGCGGCGAAAGGCTTCGCGCGCCCCGGCGGCCCGCGCGAAGCGGTGGGCGCCGACGGACAGCGGCCGCTCGCTCCCCTCGATCGCGACGCTGCGGCTCAGCGCTTCGCAGACCGGCGGCAGCGGCATCGCCGCGCGCGGCTGCGCCAGCGCCAGCTCGACGGCCGCGTTGGTGGCGGTGAGGGCGGGGCTTGCCGGATGCTCGTTCTGGTTGGTGAACAGGTCGCGGTCGGTCCACCACCAGCGCTGGTCGACGCGGCGGCCTCCCATCATGATCGCGCTTCGGTCCTTGCCCGCGACGACCGCGACGCGGCTCGCCGGGTTGGCGCGCTTCAGATATTCGCCGAGCGCAGGGACGCGCAGAAACCGGTTGGAGACGCGGTACTGGCCGTCGCGCGACGCGCTGCCGGGTGCGGCCGGATCCTCGGAGCAATAGACCTTCTTGTCCTCGCGCGTGAGGCTGAGATCGAACCAGTTGTTGGCGACGATGCCGGTGCGCGACGGGCGCGCGCCGGTGAGGATCGTGGAATGGCCGGGGCAGGTCTCGGTCGCCGCATGCGCCTGGTAGCCGGACGGGAAGACCGCGCCGCCGGAGAGGCGCCTGAGGCCGCCGGTGAAATGCGGCCGGTACTGGGCGAAGAGATCGGCCGAGAACTGATCGACGGAGATGGCGACGATCAGGCGCGGCGGAGCCTGGGGCGCGGCGGCAGGCGCTTGCGCGGGTGGCTGTGCCTGGGCGGCGGCGCGCGGCGCGGCGGCGAGCGCGAGGCCGAGCAGGAAGGCGGCGGATTTCAGCATGTGACAGGCTCCTCCTCCGCCGCCCTTCCACGCCGGGCGCCGCGGAATCAACCTTTGGCGCGGAAAAGCTACGCGGGCGTGACAGGGAGCGCTAAGGCGGCGCCATGAACCGCCACTTCCAGCGCCGCCTGCTCCAGGCCGCAATCGCCGCCGCCTGCCTCGTCCCGCTCTCAACGGGGACGCTGAGCCTGATCCAAGGCCCCGCCTTCCTGCGCGGCGTCGAACCGCCGGTGCCGATCGATCTCGACAGCCATTATCGCTATCTTTCGGGCCTTCTCCTCGGCCTCGGCTTCGTTTTCGCGAGCTGCATTCCGGCGATCGAACGGCGAACCGCCGTGTTCCAGGCGCTCGGCTTCATCGTGGTGGTCGGCGCGCT
>DASQND010000071.1:0-19713 GCA_035645215.1 Allosphingosinicella sp. | reverse complement strand
CCGCAATAGGCCATGAACATGATGCCGCGGTCGGCGGGCTGCGTCTCGCCCTCGACGTAGCGCGGACCCCACGACATGCCGCGGCGCAGGATGCGCGGCGTCCTGCGGCCGAAATTCTCGGCAGGGTCGGAGCGCGGGTTGGTGCGCCGGATATGCGCCTGGAAGGGGCAGCCAATGCCCTCGGCGTCCGCGCGATAATCGAAATCGTTGTCCTCAGCGGGCTTGTCGGGCCTGAGCAGCACCGTCCCGTCGCGCTTGCGGCCGACAAGGAGGCCGAACAAGGTCTCGGCGTCGAGCCCGTGCTTCGGCGCCGTCTCCGCCACCCACTGGTGAAAGTCCCGCACCCGCTGGCGCAGCTTCCGGACGGCAAGAAAGGTGCCGTTGTCGAGGAGCCAGCTTTCCACAGCGGGGAGTTCGTCGCGGTCTGTCTTGTGGCCCAGGAAAATTTCGCCGGGCGCCACCATGTCGCGCGCTGCCGCCGGCGCGGCGGGGTCGGGGCTGGGCTGGCTGAAGCCGTCGCGATAGCCGAAATGGTCGGGCGCGAATTCGTCGGCGGCGTTCGATGCGCGTTGCATCGGCTCGACGGAGACCAGGACGACGCCGCTGTCCGGCCGTTCTGCGATGGCGCGGATGGCGGCGTGGAGCGGATGCGTCTGGTCGCCGAGCAGGTCGTCGTTCGTGTGATCCTGCGGCGTCCTGAGCTGGACGACGAGGTCGATCTCGGAAAGCTCGGCGCGGCCGTGCGCGTCGCTCCACCCGCCGGGGCGCGGCGGCCAG
The DNA here is from genome assembly GCA_035645215.1 of Allosphingosinicella sp. Lineage (GTDB taxonomy): Bacteria > Pseudomonadota > Alphaproteobacteria > Sphingomonadales > Sphingomonadaceae > Allosphingosinicella. Next base: position 18,936 of record DASQND010000071.1, on the reverse strand, counting down.
TTGCGGTGGGGGAGGAGCCATTCGCGGGGATGCTCGGAGCGCAGGTCGCCGAGCAGGCCGGCGCGCTCCTCCATACCCTCCCTGAACTCCTGCGGGAGGTGGAGGTATTCGGCTTCGGGAACGCCGATGTTGAGGAGGCCGTGGCGCGTGAAGGCGAGGCTCCGGTAGACGCCGTCCGCCGGCGCCGGTGCGTCCGGGTCGCCGCTCGCCACGCCGATCTCGGCGATGAAGCGCCGCGCCCTGGCGGCGTCCTTGATCCGCATCAGCAGCATCGCGCCCTGCCGCGTCGGCTGGCAATGGTAGGCGCGCGCGATGCCGCCCTGCACCGCCTTGTGATCGAAGTGCAGCCAGGCCTGGCGCTTCGGGCGCGGCTTGCCTTCCGCGTCCGTCGCATGGCGCGGCGTGCGCGGGATGGGAGTCCTCAGCCACTTGATCTGCTCGCCGATCAGGAGCGGATGGTGGTAGGCGGGCGGGAGCGCATGCGCCTTGTCCCCCTCATCGAAATCCCACCCCTGGAGCAGCTTCGCCGCCGCGCGGCGCAGCAGCTCGCCGTCGCCGTTCGGATCGTCCGGCGGGTAGAAGTCGGTGAGCCGGTACAGCCCGACCAAGGCTTCGAGGCCGAGGAAGTTCGCAGTGTCGCGCTGCCCGCGGCGGACGAGGTCGGCATTGCTCCCCGGCGGATCGACCTTCACCGAGGCGCGCTGCGCGTCCGCGTCCCTGCGGTCCCGTTTCTCCAGCGCATTGCGCGGCGGCGGCTCGGTCCCTCGCCCGCGCAGCCGCTCCAGCCGGTCGATCTTCAGCACATATTGATGATCGTCGATGCTGTTCCCCGACATCGCCCAGAAGAAGTCGGTGTCGATCTGCGCGCGCCGCACCCAGTCCAGATAATCCTCGAAGCTGTTCTCGCTTGCGGTCACATAGCCTTCGCAATTGCAGAAGATGGCGTCGAGGAGCGTTCCGAGCGGGTTCCAGATGAGCCGCATGTAGGGCTCGAACGGCCGGTCGAAGGTGGCGGTGAGGAGGAGGCGGTGCGCCTCGCCGTCCTCGATCACGGCGAGGCGGAAATCGAGCAGCGACTGGATCTGCTCGGACGGGTCCACGAAGGGTTTCAGCTCGCTATACTGCCGCGCCGTCTGCCGGATCTTGAACAGCGACTTGAGGAGAAGCTTCAGCCGCGTCTCGTAGGTGACGCTCTCGAAGGCGTGGATGAAGCCCTGCCTGATGGGCGCGCTCAGGGTGAGGTCGCTGACGCCTTCCAGATGCTTGCTGCTGATGATCCTCGCCACGCGCCGCCCTCCCCATTCCCGCCTGCAATGACGGCGCGATCCTGGCGCGGCGGCCAAGCGGGAGTCTGTGCCTTTTCGCACAGCGGAGGGCGATTGCGGCTCAGCCCTGGAAGGCGGCCCTCAGCGTCGGCAGATCGAGCTTCACCATCTCCATCATGGCCTTCATCGCGCGCTCGGCGGCGGCGCGGTCTTCGCTCGCCAGCATGTCGAGCATCTCCTGCGGGCAGATCTGCCACGAAAGGCCCCAGCGGTCTGAGATCCAGCCGCAGGCGCTGGGCTTGCCGCCATTGCCTTCGATCGCCGCCCAGAGCCGGTCGACCTCCGCCTGGTCATCGCAGCGGATCATGAAGGACACGGCTTCGGTGAACTTAAACTGCGGGCCGCCGTTGAGGCCGGTGTAGCGCTGCCCGGCAAGCGTGAACTCGACCACCAGCACCTCGCCCTTGCTTGTCGAAGGATTGTCGGCAGGGGAGCGGATCACCTGGTCGACGCGGCTGTCGGGGAGCAGTGTGACGTAGAAGTTCGCCGCCTCTTCGGCGTCGCCGTCGAACCAGAGGCAGGGCGTGACCTTGTTCTGCATGTCCCGTACTCCTTCAGCGCTGCTCAGCAACGGGCGCCAACACTCACGCCCCTCCGGCCGCGCTGTCGAGCAGGATGTCGAACCCGCCCCAGAACATGCGCTTGCCGTCGAACGGCATGCCGTCCCCGTGCTTCGCGCGCGGGTCCGCCATTACCTTTTCCCAGCCGGCGACGCGCGCCTCCCTGGAAGGCCATTCGATCCAGGAGAAGACGACATTCTCGCCCTCCTCCGCCTTCACGGCTTTGCGGTAATCGGTGACCTTCCCGTCGCGGAGGTCGTCGCCCATCGCCTCGACGATGCGGGTCGCGCCGTGCTCTTCGAAGATCGGCGCCATCTTCGCCGCCATGGCGCGATACGCCTCCGCATTCCCCTCCGGCACCGGCGCGACGAAGCCGTCGACATAACCCATGGATCCGCCGGCGCCGTGCTCGACGATTCCCGCGAAGCCCGACATGATCATCCGCTGCCCGTCGAAGGGCATGGTGGCGCCCATCTCCGCCATCCGGGGATCGCTCATCATCCGGACATTGGCGGCGTCGCGCGCCGCCTTCGAAGGATATTCGAACCAGGAGAAGACCACGGTCTCGTCCGGCTTCGCCTGCACCGCGCCCTTGAAGTCGGTGACCTTGCCGTCGGGCACGTCGTCGCCCCAGGCTTCGACCATCCGGGTGACTCCGAATTCGCGGAACAGGGGCAGAGCGGCGGCGGCGTGGCGGCGATATTCGTCCCGATTGGCGGTCGGCACCGCGAGGACGAATCCTTCGACATAAGTCATCTCTTCTCTCCCTTATCTTTCGTCGGCAGGCGCCGCGGCCGCGCCGTCACTCGGCGCGGACGGCGGCCTGCACCGCATCGGGCGCGTCGGAGGGCGTGGCGGCTTCAGCGGCCTGGGCGTCGCCGAGCGCGGCCATGTCCATCCACATCACTTCCCAGTGATGGCCGTCCGGATCCTCGAAGTCGCGGCCGTAATAGAAGCCCCCTTCCTGCTTCTTGGCCGGATCGGCGGCGCCGCCCGCACCGCTCGCGCTCGCCACCATTTCATCGACGGCGTCGCGGCTTTCGGCGGAAAGGCAGAGGATCACCTGGCTGGAAGCATGCGCGTCGGCGATCGGCTTGGAGGTGAACTGGCGGTATTTGTCGTGCGTGAGGAGCATCACGTTCACGTCCGGCGAAAAGCGCATCATCGCCGCCGTCTGGTCGCTGAACTGCATGTTCTGCCCGGCGCCGATCGCGCGGTAGAAAGCGATGGACCTGTCGAGGTCGGTCACCGGAAGGTTCACGAAAATTTGCGGCATCGTCTTCGCTCCGTTCGTTCGTTTCGAATCGCTGTTTGATTTTGATGCGCCGATGAGTTATAAAAAGCAACCGTGAAGTTAAATAATGTAACTGACGCGGCCGGAGCCGCCGCCAAACGCCGCTACGACGACGCCTGCGGCGCCGCGCACGCGCTCGATCTCGTCGGCGAGCGCTGGGCTCTCCTCGTCATCCGCGAGCTCATGCTCGGGGCGAAGCGCTTCAGCGATCTTCGCGCGGACCTCCCCGGCATCAGCGCCAACGTCCTCACCCAGCGGCTGGAGGGGCTGGAAGCCGCGGGCGTCCTCGTCCGCCGCAAGCTCCCGCCTCCGGCCTCGACGCAAGTCTACGAGCTCACGCCCTGGGGCTACGAGGCCGAGCCCATCTTCCAGGTCCTCGGCCGCTGGGCCGCCCGCTCTCCCGGCCACGACGCCACGCTGCCGCTCAGCGCCAACTCCCTGATGCTGAGCTTCCGCACCATGGTCGATCCGGCGCGCATCGCCGGCGTGCGCGCAACGATCGGCTTCCGGTTAGGCCGCGAAGATTTCGTGGTGCGCATCGACGAGCGCGAAGTGATGGCGGAGCGGGGCGACCCGGGGAACGCGGACCTCGTCTTCACGGGTGCGCCCCCGGCAGTGGCCGCCGCCGTCTACGGCAAGGTCCCGCTCGACGCCCTGGAAGCCGATGGCGCGCTGCGCATCGAAGGCGACCGCGACCTCGCAGAGCGGTTCACCGACTGGTTCGTGCTGCCGCCCAAGGTGGGCTCCTGAGCCAAGCACGTCATCCCGGGCGGGACCCCATCAAAGTAGTACTTTGATGGGGAACCCGAAGGCCGGGATCTCAGCGGGTGAAAAGTAGCGAGGGAAGTGCAGCGCTCCATTTACGCCTGCGCCCTTCACCCCCTGAGATCCCGGCCTTCGCCGGGATGACGGTCTCGGTTCCTGCGGTTCAGTCCGCGAGGGTGAAGCCGATCTTCAGCGTCACCTGGTAATGCGCGACCCGCCCGTTCTCGACATGGCCGCGAGTCTCCATCACTTCGAACCAGCGAATCTCGCGCACCGTCGTCGCGGCGCGCTTCACCGCGCCTTCGATCGCATCCTCGATGCTGGTCTCCGAGCTGCCGACCAGTTCGATCACTTTGTACACATTGTCGCTCATGCGCGGCCTCCTGCTGCACCGGACAACCGGCGAGCGGCGGGAGGGTTGCGCGAGGGGCGGCGGAGGATAAGGGTGGCGGCGTCAGCCTAGCCGGGAGTTTCAAGTCCATGCGCTTCAGGATCGCGCTCGCGGCCGCCGCCGCTTCGCTCGCCCTCGCCGTCCCCGCCGGCGCCGCGCCCGCCGACGACTTCCGCCGTCTCATGGACGAACATTATGCCTGGCTGCTCGGCGAAAGCCCGATGTATGCGACGGGGCTCGGCGTGCGCGAGCATGACGCGCGGATCGAGGATCTCAGTCCCGCCGCGCGGCAGCGGCGCCTCCGCCAGGCCCAGGCCTTTCTCCGCCGGCTCGACGCCATTCCCGAAGCGCAGCTTTCGCAAGGCGACCGGGTCAACCGCGCGATCCTGCGCCGGGGCCTCGCGGAGCAGGTCGAGCTCGAGCGCTTCGGCCAGAGCAACATGCTCTTCACCACCTATTCGGGCTGGCATCAGGATTTCGCCTTCGCGCCGTCGAACCTCCCGTTCCGCACCCGCGCCGATTACGAAAGCTACCTGACGCGGATCGCCCAATATCCGCGCCTCAACGACCAGGCGCTGGCGATTACCCGGCAAGCCGTCCGCGGCGGCCACGTCCTCCCCTGCTCGGTGCTCGACGGGTACGAGCGCAGCATTTCGGGCGTGATCGCCGAGGATCCCGCCCAATCGCGCTTCTACGAGCCCTTCACCCGCACCCGCCCGGTGGACGTCTCCGAAGCGGACTGGACGGCGATGCAGCAGCGGGCGCGCACCGTCATCACCGGCACGGTGAACCCCGCCTACCGCCGCCACCTCGATTTCTACAATGCCGAGTACCGGCCGCGCTGCGCCCGCACCGACAGCGTCTCGGCGCAGCGCGGCGGCCGCGAATATTACGCCTTCCGCGCCCGCCAGTTCACGACGACCGACCTTTCCCCGGAGCAGATCCACCAGATCGGCATGACGGAAGTCCGCCGCATCCTCGGCGAAATGGACACCGTGTCGCGCGAGGCCGGCTTCCCCACCCGCCAGGCCTATATCGAGCATCTGAGGACCGACCCCCGCTACTTCGCGACCACGCCCGAGCAACTGATGCGCGAAGTCGCCCGGGTGACGAAGACGATCGACGGCCAGATGCCCGCGCTCTTCGGCACCCTCCCGCGCCTTCCCTACGGCATACGCGAAATCCCGGCGGAAACGGCGGAGCGTACCACGACGGCTTATTACAACCAGGGTTCGCCGGAGAGCGGCATCGCCGGCACTTATTACGTCAACACCTCGAAGCTCGACCAGCGCCCGCTCTGGGAGATACCGGCGCTCAGCCTCCACGAGGCGGTGCCCGGCCACCACCACCAGATCGCGCTCCAGCAGGAGCTGGACCTGCCGTCATTCCGCCGGCATTTCACCAGCTACACCGCCTTTACCGAAGGCTGGGGGTTGTATTCGGAAAGCCTCGGGCAGGAGATGGGTCTCTACGACACGCCGGCGCGGCGCATGGGGCAACTCTCCTACCAGATGTGGCGCGCCGCGCGGCTCGTGGTCGACACCGGCATCCACGCCATGGGTTGGGACAAGGCCCGCGCGGTCGGCTTCATGCGCGAGAACACGGCGCTCACCGACGCCAATATCGATGCCGAGGTCAACCGCTACATAAGCTGGCCGGGCCAGGCATTGGGCTACATGATCGGCAACATCCGCATCCGCGAGCTGCGCCGCCGGGCCGAGCAGGACCTCGGCGACCGCTTCGACATCCGCCGCTTCCACGACGCGGTGCTGAGAAACGGCTCCGTCCCGCTCGACGTGCTGGAAAGCGAAGTCACCCGCTGGATCGCCGCCGAGCGGACGCGGACATGAATCAACTCCTCCCCCGGAACGGGGCGGGGGACCAGCCGAAGGCTGGTGGAGGGGTCCCGGAGGTGGTGCAGCTCGCTGCGCTCGCCCCCCTCCACCGCACTTCGTGCGGTCCCCCTCCCCGTTCCGGGGAGGAGCAACAGGGGAGTACGAAAATGCGCAGACTGATCATGGCCGCCCTGCTGGCCACCGCCACTCCGGCAGCGGCGACTCCCGCGGAAGACTTGAGCCGGCTCATGGCGGAGCATTGGCAATGGTATCTGCGGAACGATCCCGTCACCGCGACCCGCCTCGGGGTGCGCGACCATGACGACAGGATCGGCGACATCAGCCTCGAATCCTCCGACCGGGAAGCGCGCGAGGCGCAGGCGTTCCTCGACCGGCTGAACGCCATTCCCGCCGCCCAGCTCGACGCGGCGGGGCGCACCAACCACGCGCTTCTGCGCCGCAACCTCGCCGAGCAGATCGAGCGCAACCGCTTCGGCCAGCGCATGGTCATGTATTCGCAGCGCGGCGGCTGGCACCAGAGCTTCGCCGGCATGGCCGACGCGCTCCCCTTCCGCACCCGCGCCGATTACGAAAGCTACTTGAGCCGCCTCGAACGCTACCCGGCGCTGAACCAGGAAGCGATCCGCATCACGCGCCGCTCGGTCGCGGAAGGTTATACGCTTCCTTGCGACGTGATGCAGAATGCCGACCGCACCATCTCCGGCGTTATCACCCAGACGCCGGAAGCCTCGCGCTTCTACCAGCCCTTCACCCGCACACGGCCCGCGGGCATGAGCGAGGCCGATTGGGCGGCGATGCAGCAGCGGGCGCGCACGATCATCACCGGCACGCTCTTCCCTCAATATCGCGAGCACCACGCTTTCTACCTGCGCGAAGTGGCGCCGCGCTGCCGCCGGACGGTCGCCATTTCCGAGCAGCCGGGTGGGCGCGAATTCTACGCCTACCGGATCCGCCAGCACACGACGACGGACATGGCCGCCGAGCAGATCCACCAGCTCGGCCTTCGCGAAGTCGCCCGCATCCGCGCCGAGATGGAGACGGTCGCCCGCACCGCCGGCTTCCCGACCCGCGAAGCCTTCATCCAGGACCTGCGCACCAATCCCATCCACTATCCGCGCACCGGCGAGCAGTTGATGCAGGAGGCGGCGCGCCTCGCCAAGGAAATCGACGGCCGCATGCCGAGCCTCTTCGGCCGCCTGCCGCGCCTCCCCTACACGATCCGCGAAATCCCGGCCGAGATCGCCGAGGGCACCACGACGGCCTATTACAGCGACGGGTCGCTCGAGGCGGGCATTCCCGGCATCTACTGGGTGAACACGTCCAAGCTCGACCAGCGCCCGCTTTGGGAGATGCCGGCGCTGACGGTGCACGAGGCGGTGCCCGGCCACCACCAGCAGATCGCCATCCAGCAGGAGCTCGACCTGCCCGAATTCCGCCGCCACGCCACCTTCTTCACCGCCTTCGTCGAAGGCTGGGGCCTGTATTCCGAGCGCCTGGGGATCGAGATGGGCCTGTACAACACGCCGGCGCGCGACATGGGGCGGCTGAGCTACGAGATGTGGCGCGCGACGCGGCTGGTGGTCGATACGGGCATCCACGCCTTCGGCTGGTCCCGCCAACGCGCGATCGACTTCATGCTGGACAATACGGCTCTCAGCCGCGCCAACATCGAGGCGGAGGTAAACCGTTACATCACGAACCCCGGACAGGCGCTCGCCTACAAGATCGGCGAGCTGAAAATTCGGGAGCTCAGGACCAGGGCGGAGCAGGCGCTCGGCCCGAGGTTCGACCTCCGCCGCTTCCACGACGCGGTGCTGGAGCAGGGCGCGGTGCCGCTCGATGTGCTCGAAGCGCAGGTGGATGCGTGGATTGCGGCTGAGCGGGGACGGCCGGCGGCTTGAATCCTCCCCGCGAGCGGCAGCTCGGGGGGAGGGGGACCACCCGAAGGGTGGTGGAGGGGTAGTTGGCGCTGCCGCGGAGGTTCGCGCGCGAGACGGCAGAAGCCTCGCCTCCCTACCCCTCCACCATGCTGCGCCCCGCGGCTGCTTCGCAGCCGGTTCCGGCTCTCGGCATGCCCACGGCATGCCGAACCGCCTACACCCCCCTCCCCATCTACGATGGGGAGGAAATCAAGGAACCGGCTGGCCCTCCGGGTTGGTGCGGCGGTCTTCGCGGGACTGGCGCATCATTTCGTTCCAGCAGCCGGTGAATCCGCCGGGGCCGACGGTGGAGCAGCTCTGGATGCCGGTGCGGCCGACCATTTCAAGGCTGCGGGCGTTGGCGGCCCAGCTCTCGGCCTGCCGCTGGCCTGTGCCGCGCAGAGCCTCGGGAATGCGGTAGCGCTCGTCCTCTTCGCGCCGTGCGCAGACGACGATGACGTCGGCGGTGCTCGCCGGGCAGGGATCGTTGCCATAGACGATGAGCTGGCTGACGCGGCGGCCGTCGGCGGCGGCCGCGGCCGGCGCCTGGGCGTAAGCGCCCGCGGCGCCGGCAAACGCTGCGCCGGCGGCGAGAAGGACGATGGTAAGGCGTTTCATGACGGGCCTCCTGGCGGACCGGCGCGGGGCCGGTCCTTCATTGAAAAAAGCCTTCGCGGCACCCCTTTGTTCCGGACGGCGGCTTTCGACGCCGCTCACTCGTCCTCGCTTTGGGTGCGCTCGATCTCGGCGGCGTCGCGGTCGATGCGGCGGCTGCGGTCGGCGCGGGCCTCGGCGACGAGGCGTGCCCAGTTGATGTCCTGCTCGGCCCGGCGCTCGGCCCGCGCCCGGGCGATGAGCTGGTTCTGGCAGCCGATGAAGCCGCCGGCATCCGACGGCGTGCAGCTCCCGATGCCGCTGCGCCCGACATAGGAGAGGTCGATAGCGCGGTCGTACCAGGTGCGGCCGCCGAAGCCCGGACGGTCGCGCAAGGACGGCGGAATGCGGAAGCGCTCTTCTTCGGGGAGGCGCGCACAGACGATGATCTCGTCTTCGTTGCCCGGGGGGCAGGCGTCGGAGCCGTAGACGATGAGCTGGTTGACCCGCGCGTCGTCCGCGGCGGGCCCCGCCGCGCTCTCCTGGGCAGGGGCCGAAACGGCTGCGAGGCCGGCGAGCACGAACTGGAGCAGCATCAGATCCGCTTCGACAATTCAATCGCGACGCGGCAGCCGGCGCGGATGAAAAAGGAGAGGACGGGGTAGCCGAACGTGTCCTCGGCGCCTGCCGCGATGGCGGTGTCGCGGTGCTCGAGCTCTTCCGCCTGGAACTCGCGGATCGTGTCGGCGAGGTCTTGGTCCTCGGCCCCGAGCGCGGAGAGCTGGTCGGAATAATGCTTGTCGATCTCGGTCTCGACCGCGGCCGTGCAGGCCATGGCGGCGCTCGGGCTGATGAGAGCCGTGACGGCGCCGAGCGCGTGGCCGGCATGGTTCCAGAAGGGCTGGAGTATCGTCGGCCGCACGCCCCGCGCCGGGAGCAGCTCGTCGAAATGCTTGAGGTGCCGCTCTTCCTGCGAGGCCATGCGGGCGATGACTCGCGCGCCCTTGCCGCGGTCGCCGAGGACGGCGAGCTGGCCGGCATAGATGCGGGTCGCGCCATATTCTCCGGCCTGGTCGACGCGCAGCATCGACGGGATGTCGGGCCGGTCGTCGCCGGGCCGCCAGGCGGGGGCCCGGCTCAGGTCCGGGCGCGCGGTCGTTTGAGGCTCAGCCATAGGATCGCCATTCCGAACCCGAGGGAAATGATCGCGTTCCATCCGGCGATCGAAAGGCCGAGGAAGCGGTACTGGACTTCGTCGCAGCGGATCAGCGGCGCGTTGAAGATGTCGTCGAGACTGCCGCCGGGAGCGGTGCAGCTGGTGATCCCTTCGAACCAGTCCTGCTCCACGCCGAAATGGTAGAAGCCGATGCCGCCGCTGACCAGGATCGCGAGCGCCGCCAGCCAGACGAAGCTGCGGCCCCGGTCCGGCAGGCCGGCGAGCGTGTAGGAGAGGAGGCCCAAGGCGAGCGCGGCGAAATGCGGCCAGCGCTGCCAGTAGCACATCTCACACGGGTGGAGGCCGCCCAGATATTGCGAGCCATAGGCGCCGGCCAGGAGCGCCGCCGGCACCAGCACCGACAGGAGGCGCGCGCGCTCAAGGGCCGTCACCGCGAAAACCGCCCTTTAGCGGCGCGGCGAGCGGGGCGCGCCGCCGGCGGCCGGCGCGGGCGCGGCGGCCGTGCCGGTGCGCGGCAGGCGCGCCAGCGTCTGGACGGCGTAGTGGAGCTGATAGTCCGTGACGCCGCGGGTGCGCAGCTCCTCGGGCGTCGCGGCGAAGCGCGGATCGGGGCGCCCGTCGTCCTGGATCACGTCGTCGCCCACCGAGGCTTCGTTGACGAGGTGGCGGCGCAGGTCCGATTCGCGAACGCGGGTGCGCGAGCGGTAATCCGGGTCGGAAAGCTGCGGCACGGTGACGTCCGGGTTGATGCCGCCTTCCTGCACCGAGCGGCCCGACGGCGTGTAGTAGCGCGCGGTGGTGAGGCGCAGCGCCGTCTCGCCGCGGCCGAGCGGGAGCAGGGTCTGGACCGAGCCCTTGCCGAAGGTGCGCTCGCCCATGACGATGCCGCGGCGGTGGTCCTGCACGGCGCCCGCGACGATCTCGGCCGCCGACGCGGTGCCGGCGTCGACGAGGATGACAATCGGGAGCCCGTTGGTGATGTCGCCGGGGCGGGCGTGGTAGCGCTCGATGTCGTTCCTCTGCCGCCCGCGCTGCGAGACGATCTCGCCGCGCTCGAGGAAGAGATCGGAAAGGCCGATGGCCTGGTCGAGCAGGCCGCCCGGGTTGGAGCGAAGATCGATGACGAAGCCCTGGAGGGTGGCGCCCGCGGCGCGCTGCACCTTCTGGATTTCGGCGGCGACGGCTTCCGTCGTGTTGCGGTTGAAGGTCGTGACGGTGATCACGCCGACATTGTTCTTCACTTCCGAACGGGCGGCGGGAATGTCGATGATCGCGCGGGTGATGTTGACGTCGAACGGCCGGTCGCGGCCCGCGCGCACGATGGTGAGCTTGACGCTCGTGCCGGGCTGGCCGCGCATTTGTTCTACGGCTTCGTCCAGGGTGCCGCCGTAGAAGAGGCGGCCGTCGATGTGGGTGATGAAGTCGCCGGCCTTGATCCCGGCGCGGTCGGCGGGGGTGTCGCGGGTCGGGGCGATCACCTTGACGGCGCCGTCCTCCATGGTGACGGAGAGGCCGAGGCCGCCGTAATTGCCTTCGGTGGTCGACATGAGCGAGCGGAAGTTGCGCTCGTCGAGATAGGAGCTGTGCGGATCGAGGCTGGCGAGCATGCCGTCGATCGCGCCCTTGATCAGCCGCTCGTCGTCCACCTGCTCGACATATTCGGCGCGCACGCGCTCGAACACGTTCATGAACTTGTCCATGCCCTTGAAGCTGTCCGCATCCACCTGCGCCATTCCCGCCGTCGCGGCCGGGATAAGTGCGATCGCCGAGACGAGGGCGAGGGAGCGGAGAAAGTTGCTGGCCATGGAGATCCTGACGCGAGTGGTTCGAGGGCGCTTCTACCGCCACTTTACAGCCGCGCAAAGCAACCTTCGATGAACGCGCGTTCAGGGTAGAGGAGAGAAAACGCTCAGCCCGCGAGGAGCGGCGCGATGGCGACCGCGCGGCCGGCGCGGCGCAGTTCGATGCCGATGCGGGGGTCGCCGCTGCCGGCGCGGCCGATGCGCTCGCCGCGGCGGACGCGCTGGCCCACTGCGACGGCGAGGGAGGCGAGATCGGTGACGACGCTCTGGAGGCCCCCGCCATGGTCGATGATCACCACTTCGCCGTAGGAGAGGAAGCGGCCGGCGTGGACGATGCGGCCATCGGCGGGGGCTACCACTTCGGCATCGGGCGCGGCGGCGATGGTGAGGCCTCGTGCATGGACGCCGCCGTCCGAGAGTTCGCCGACCCCGGTGACGAGGCGCCCCTCGACCGGCAGCATGTAGGCGGCGCGGCCCCGCGTGGGCGTCGCGCTGGAGTTCGGGCGCGGCACGGGTCCGGGCAGGTCGGCGAGGCGGGCGCCGAGCCGTTCCTGGGCTTCGCGGGTGCCGGCGCGGCGGGCGAGCTCGCGCGCTTCCTCGCCGAGCGCGAGGGCGCGGTCGGATTCGACAAGCGCGGACTGGGCGAGGCTTAGGGAGCGCTGCCGCTGCTGCGTCTCGAACCGGGCGAGCGCGATCCGGCGGCGCTGCAGCTCCTCGCGCGCGGCGAGGAGGGCGCGGTGCGCGTTGGCGGCGCCCTGGCGGAAGCGGTTGCCCTCGGCGACTTCGGCGCGAAGGCTCGCGGTCTGCGCGCGGATGCGGGGCAGGGTGGAGGCGAGGACGGAGCGGACGCGCACCACGTCGTCCAGCGAGCCGGGCTGGACGAGGGCGAGGGCGGGCGGGCGGCGCGCCATGGTCTGAAGCGCGGCGGTGAGGCGGACGACCGGCTTCTGGCGCTCGGCGAGGCGCGCGCGGCGGCCGGCGGCGAGCGCTTCGGCGATGCGGACGCGCTGCTCGGCGGCGGTGATGTCGGCCTCTCCGGCTTCGATGCGGGCCGCGAGGGCTTCGGCTTCGGCGCGGGCGCGAGCGGCGTCCGTGGTCGCCTTGGCGGCTTCCTGTTCGAGCCGCTGCGAGCGGGCGAGCGCCTGGTTCGCTTCCTGCTGCGCCTGGCGAAGCGCCGCATGGTCGTCCGCCGGCCGGTTCTGCGCGACGGCGACGCCCGCGGTGCAGGCGAAGGCGGCGAGGAAGAGGAGGGCGCGGCGCATGGCGTCACCCTTCACGATGATAAGGGTGGTTCGCAAGGATGGACGTGGCGCGCCACAATTGCTCGGCGAGCATCGCGCGGGCGAGAAGGTGCGGCCAGGTCGCTTTCCCAAAGGCGAGGAGGAGGTCGGCGTCGGCCCGCTCCGCATCGCCGAAGCCCTCCGCCCCGCCGATCAGGAACCGCGCCTCGCGCCGCCCGTCGTCCCGCCAGGCGCCGAGCTTCGCGGCAAAGGCGAGCGAGCCGAGCTGCTCGCCTTTCTCGTCGAGGAGGATGGTGACGGCGTTGTCGCCCGGTGGCGGGACGCGCCCGCCGCTTTCGGGAAGCTCGGTGAGCTTCGTCGGCCAGGAGATGCGCTTCAGATACCGCTCCACCAGCGCCCCTTCCGGGCTGCGTCCGATCTTCCCGCGCGCGACGATGTGGAGGAGCATGGTGCCACCCTAACCGTCAATGCGAGCGAAGCGAAGCAATCCAGTGGGCGTCGGTGCGGGTCTCCACCGCCCGCTCGATTGCTTCGTCGCTTACGCTCCTCGCAATGACGGGTGGAGCTTTTGGAAGAGTCTGCCGTCCTCTGTTCGTCATTGCGAGCGGAGCGAAGCAATCCAGAGCGGCCTCGGAGTGCCACTGGATTGCTTCGTCGCAATGACGGAGCGGGGCTCAGCCCGCGGCTGCTGCCGGGATCTGGGCGGAGCTGCCGGAGCGTTCTTCGAAGGCCCACATGCGCTCGAGATTGTAGAAGGTGCGCACTTCCGGGCGGAAGATGTGGATGATGACGTCGTCGGCGTCGATCAGCACCCAGTCGGCGACCGGCAGGCCCTCGACGCGGACGCTGCGCTTCATGTCCTGCTTGATGCGCTCGGTGAGCTTTTGCGCCATGGAGGCGACCTGGCGCGTCGAACGGCCGCTCGCGATCACCATGTGATCGGCGATGCTGGACTTGCCGGCGAGCGGAATGGAGACGACGTCGACGGCCTGGTCGTCGTCGAGGGAACGCAGAACGAGCTGGTGAAGAGCGTCGTTGCTTTCCGAAGCGCCGCTTTGCGGAGCGGGGCCTTCAGGCGCTCCGCTCTCGTGAGCGGGCCGTGCGGTGGCTCCGTCTTCAGGCGGAGCGGGGGTCGGTTCGGGCAATGTGCCTCCTTCGGTCAAGCGGCCGCCGCGTGACACCGTCACGAAGAGCCTTGGGGTTGAACGTTCGTTCTGCGGATCGGTGCCAATCGGGATCGGCGGCGCGAATAGCGGTTGCGGAGGTCTGATCGAGCGGCAGCTGCAGCAGCACGAGCGACGGTTTACTCCACGTCGTCCAGTGTCGGGCGGTGGCCGCGGGCCGGACGAAGCGACGCAGCCAGCCCATCGCACGAGCCCGATGGGCGGGGCCATGATAACCCGGCCGCATCGCAACCGCAATCACAACCATGCGCGCGATGCGCCGCCAGTCCCGCCACCTGTCGAACTGGGCGAGGTTGTCGGCGCCCATCAGCCAGACGAAGCGCCTGTCCGGGAAGCGGCGGACCAGCTCGGCGATGGTGTCGACCGTATAGGGGCTGCCGAGATCCTGCTCGATCGCGGTGACGCGGATCGGGGCGCGGCGGGCGGCGCGGCGGGCCGAGGCGTAGCGCGCTGCGAGCGGCGCCATGCCCGCTTTCTCCTTCAGGGGATTGCCCGGCGAAACCAGCCACCAGACTTCGTCGAGGCCGAGCGCATCGGCCGCGGCGAGGCTGATCCGCCGGTGCGCGCGGTGCGCCGGGTTGAAGGAGCCGCCGAGAAGTCCGGTGAGGGTCATTGCCGCGGGCGATAGCATGGCGGCGCGGCGGCGCGAATGTTCTCGACGCCTTGAGCCGGCTTCGCCAGTATGCCTCCGGAGGGGCGGGGACGATGGACGGGGCGGCAGCGCATCTGGAACATGCGGGAGGCGAGGGGCCGGGCGCCCTTTGCCTCAATTGCGGCGAGAGCCTTGGCGGCGATTATTGCCACCGCTGCGGTCAGAGCGCACATGTCCACCGCACCGCGGGCGCGCTTCTTCACGACATCTCGCACAGCGTCTTCCATTTCGAAGGGAAGATCTGGCGGACGCTGCCGATGCTCTGCTGGCGGCCCGGTGAATTGACCCGGCGCTACATCGCCGGCGAGCGGGCGCGCTTCCTGTCGCCCGTTGCCGCCTTTCTCTTCTCCGTCTTCCTGATGTTCGCGGTGATCAACACCGTCGGCAAGACGGCCTATGCCGACCGCCGCGCGGCCGAGGCGACCGCCGCTCAGGGTGCGCCGCTCGGGAAGTCGGACGGCGATCTCGTCGCCGAGTCGGTGGCCGAAGCGGTGGGAGGCCTCGGCTGGGTCGACGAGACATGGCGCCGCGCCAAGGCCAATCCGTCGCTTCTCGGCTACAAATTGTCGAGCAACAGCTACAAGTTCAGCTGGGCGCTCATACCCATCTCGATCCCGCTCGTCTGGTCGCTCTTCCTTCACCGCAGGCGCTACCGCCGCGACTACCGGCTCTACGACCACGCCGTCTTCGTCACCTATTCGATGGCGTTCATGAGCCTGTGGACGGTGTTCTACACGCTGCTCAAGCTCGCCGGGATGATCGGCCCCGCGGCGTTCCTCCCGTTCCTGATCCCGCCGGTCCACATGTACCGGCAATTGCGCGGCGCCTATCTTCTCTCGCGGCTGGGGGCGCTGTGGCGCACGGCGATGCTCGTCCTGTTCGCCCTCGTCGCCGTCCTGATGTTCTTCATGCTGCTCCTGATGACGGGGCTGCTCGGATGAGCGAGGTCGAAGGGATCGGCGAAGCGGTGACCGGGGCGCTCGCGGCGCGCGCGATCGAACCCGGCGCCGGCGAAACGGCGGGCGAGGGCCACGGCAAGGCCTGCCTCAACTGCGGGACGACCTTGACCGGCAGGCACTGCCACGAATGCGGGCAGGCGGCGCACGTCCACCGCACCGTCTCCGCCTGGTGGCACGACGTCCTGCACAGCGTCCTCCACTTCGAAGGCAAGATGTGGCGGACGCTGCCGATGCTCGCATGGCGGCCGGGCGAGCTCACCCGCCGCTATGTGGAGGGCGAGCGGGCGCGCTTCGTCTCGCCCATGGCCCTGTTCCTGTTCACCGTCTTCCTGATGTTCGCCCTGTTCGGGATGCTCGGCGCCTCGCTCGTCGATCTCGACGGGAACCGGCGCGAGACCATCGCCGCGGAGCTGCGCCGCGCCGACGCCGAGGTCGCGCGGATCGAGCGGGAGCGCGCCGAGCGGGCGGCGCGCGGCGAGAGTGTCGAGCGGCTGGACGAGGCGCTGCGCGAGGCGCGGTCCGAGCGGCAGGGGCTGGCTTTGGTGTCCGGCGAGGGAGGCGTCCTGCCGGACGGGATGAAGACCGGCTGGGCGCGGCTTGACGCCGGGCTCAAGAAGGCTGGCGAAAATCCGGCGCTTCTTTCCTACAAGCTCCAGTCCAGCGCCTACAAATATAGCTGGGCGCTGATCCCTCTCTCGCTCCCGTTCCTGTGGATGCTGTTCCTTCACAGGAAGCGCTACCGCGAGCGCCTGCACGCCTACGATCACCTCGTCTTCATCACCTATTCGATCGCCTTCATGAGCATGGTGCTGATCGCGTTCGTGCTGCTGCGCACGATCGGCGTGGCGCACGGGCTCGTCACCTTCGCCTTCCTGCTGGTGCCCCCGGTGCACATGTACCGGCAGCTCAAGGGCGCCTACGCGCTCTCCCGCGCAAGCGCGCTGTGGCGCACGATCGCCTTGCTCTTCATCTCGAGCCTCACCGTCACGCTCTTCGGCCTGCTGCTCCTCGGCCTCGGCCTGCTCTCCTGAAGCAGGCCGCGCCCCCGGATCAGACGCCTTGCGGGGCGGGGCCGCCGATGCCGCCGCGGGGGCGCTTGGTCGACGGGATCGACGAACCGGTGACCGGGAACAGGGGCGCGCGCGAGCCGGGGTCGCTGCGGCCGATATCCTCGCCGCGGATCGCCTTTTTCGATTCTTCGCCGTTCAGCGTTTCGAATTCGAGGAGGGCGTTGGCGAGGCGGTGCAGCTCGTCGAGATTGTCGGTGAGGACCCGGCGGGCGGCGGCTTCGGCTTCCTCGATCAGGCGGCGGACCTCCTGGTCGATGAGGCGGGCGGTTTCCTCCGAAACGCTCTGGCTGCGCGCCACCGAGTGGCCGAGGAAGACTTCTTCCTGGTTGTCGCGGTAGCGAAGCCAGCCGAGCTTTTCCGACATGCCATATTCCATGACCATGGCGCGGGCCATGTCGGTCGCCTGCTGGATGTCGTTGGAGGCGCCGGTGTTGAGCGCGTCCTCGCCGTAGATGAGCTGCTCGGCGATGCGGCCGCCGAAGCAGAGCGCGAGCCGCGCCTTCATCTGAAGCATCGACATCGAATAACGGTCGCGCTCCGGGAGGTTCCAGGTGACGCCCAGCGCGCGGCCGCGCGGGATGATGGTGACCTTGTGGAGCGGATCGCAGCCCGGAACGTGGAGCGAGACCAAAGCGTGGCCGGCCTCGTGATAGGCGGTCGCCTTTTTCTCGTCCTCGGTCATGACCATGGACTTCCTTTCGGCGCCCATCATCACCTTGTCCTTGGCGAGCTCGAACTCGGACATGGCGACGAGGCGCTTGCCCATGCGCGCGGCGAGGAGCGCGGCCTCGTTGACGAGGTTGGCGAGGTCGGCGCCGGAGAAGCCGGGCGTGCCGCGCGCGATGGTGCGCGGATCGACATCGGGCGCGAGCGGCACCTTCTTCATGTGGACGGCAAGGATCTTCTCGCGGCCCTCGATGTCCGGGCGCGGCACGACGACCTGGCGGTCGAAGCGGCCCGGGCGGAGCAAAGCGGGATCGAGCACGTCGGGGCGGTTGGTCGCCGCGATGATGATGATCCCTTCGTTCGCCTCGAAGCCGTCCATTTCGACGAGGAGCTGGTTCAAGGTCTGCTCGCGCTCGTCGTTTCCGTTGCCGAGCCCCGCGCCGCGGTGCCGCCCGACGGCGTCGATCTCGTCGATGAAGACGATGCAGGGGGCGTTCTTCTTGGCCTGCTCGAACATGTCGCGGACACGGCTGGCGCCGACGCCGACGAACATTTCGACGAAGTCGGAGCCCGAAATGGTGAAGAAGGGGACGTTCGCCTCGCCGGCGATGGCGCGGGCGAGGAGGGTCTTGCCGGTGCCGGGCGAGCCCACGAGCAGCGCGCCCTTCGGGATCTTGCCGCCGAGGCGCGCGAACTTGGTCGGGTCCTTCAGGAACTCGACGATCTCCTGCAGCTCCTCGCGCGCCTCGTCGATGCCGGCGACGTCGTCGAAGGTGACTCGGCCGTGCTTTTCGGTGAGGAGCTTCGCCTTCGATTTGCCGAAGCCCATCGCGCCGGAGCCCGCATTCTTCTGCATCTGGCGCATCACGAAGAATGCGATGCCGAGGATGAGGAGGAAGGGAAGCGATTGATAAAGGAGGAGCAGCCAGACCGACGTCTGCTGCTCGGGCTGGCCGCGATATTCGACGCCGCGCTGGTTCAGCCGCCGCTCGAGCTCGACATTCTGGCCGACGGTGCCCGTCTGGAAGATTTCACCGTTCGTGCCGACGGCCTGAACCGTCTCCTTGCCGATGATCACTTCCTTGACCGTGCCCTCGTCGACCTTCTTGAGAAGATCGGAATAGCTCATGCCCTTGGCCGTCGGCCGCCCGCCGTCCACCATCTGGACGAAGAGCACGAGGCCGAGCAGGATGCCGACCCAGATGAGAAGCGACTTCACCCAGGGATTGGATCCGGAGCCGGGGTCCTTGTGGGGGCCTGGGGTGCGGGGGTCTTGAGCCATGAAGAGTTCCCATGAAACGAACCCATCAAAGTGGTACTTTGATGGGATCCCTAAGCGGTACTTTCATGGGGGCCCTTGTGAGGGGGCGCGGCCCGTTCGCGTACCACCGGTGCTTTGCGTCGCCACCCTAGATAGGATTTCGCCGCCTGTCTGCAATGTCGGCGCGGTGTAGGGCAGGACGGGTGAACGGGGGCTAAAT
>DASQND010000070.1:0-39613 GCA_035645215.1 Allosphingosinicella sp. | reverse complement strand
CACGCTCGACACGTTCGTCGATTCGTCCTGGTACTTCATCCGCTTCGCCAGCCAGCCGACCGACAAGCCGTTCGACAAGGCGGCGGCGGAAGCCTGGCTCCCCGTCGATCAATATATCGGCGGGGTGGAGCATGCGATCCTCCACCTCCTCTACGCCCGCTTCTGGACCCGCGCGCTGAAGCGCATCGGCCGCCTCGACGTCGCCGAGCCGTTCCAGGGGCTGTTCACCCAGGGGATGGTCACGCACCAGACCTTCCAGGACGCCGACGGCCGCTGGCTGACGCCGGACGAAGCCGCCGCGCACCCCGGCCCGGTGACCGGCGGTCGGCTCGAGAAGATGTCGAAGTCCAAGAAGAACACGGTCGATCCGGAGCCGATCGTCGACCAGTACGGCGCCGACGCGGTGCGCTGGTTCATGCTGTCCGATTCGCCGCCGGAGCGCGACCTCGAATGGTCGGAAGCCGGGATCGAGGGCGCCTGGCGCTTCGTGCGGCGCCTGTGGCGGCTCGCGACGGAGCTGCAGGGCGGCGAAGCGGCCGGTGAGGACCGGGCGCTCAAGCGCAAGCTCCACCAGACGATTGCCGCGGTCGGCAAGGCGATTGAAGCACTGGCGTTCAACAAGGCCGTTGCCGCGCTCTACGAGCTCGCAAACGCCGTCGAAAAGGCGCCCGCTTCGGCGGATCGGGCGGAGGCGGTGCGAACGATGCTGCGGCTCGTGGCACCAATGGTCCCGCACGTCGCCGAGGAGGCGTGGCAGGCGCTCGGCGGCGCGGGCCTGATCGCGGACGCGCCGTGGCCCGAAGCGGATCCGGCCTTGCTCGTCGATGACGAAGTGACCATCGCCGTTCAGGTCAACGGCAAGCTCCGCGACACGCTGACTGCTCCCAAGGGCACGCCCCGCGAGGCGCTGGAGGAGATGGCGCTGGCCTCGGAGAAGGTCGCCCGCAGCCTCGAAGGCAAGGCGCCGCGAAAGGTCATCGTCGTCCCCGACCGCCTCGTGAACATCGTCGCATGAGGATCGCGCTCGCCCTCCTGACCGCGCTTGTGCTTTCGGCGTGCGGTCTGCGTCCGCTGTATCAGGGCGGCGGGCAGGGGCAGGTCGCGCAGTCGCTGCGCAGCGTCTCGGTGGGCCCGATCGGCGGCCGCGCGGGCTGGCTCGTCAGGACCGCGCTCGTCGACCGGCTGCAGGCGCCGGAGGGCGCCGAGGTGCGCTACCGGCTGGAAGTCGAGCTCGACGACAGGATTACCGGCTTCGGCATCCGCTCCGACGATGCCGTGACTCGCGAGCGCCGCACGCTGCGCGCCCGCTACCGCCTGATCGACGCCTCGCTCGGCACCGTGCTGATCGACGCGACGGCCGGCTCCGACGCCGGCATCGACGTCGTCAGTTCCGAATATGCGACGGTCGCGGCCGAGCAGACGGCGCTGGAGCGCCTCAGCCGCGAGATCGCCGACCAGATCGTCAGCCGCCTCGCCCTCTACGCCGCCCGCACCAGCCAGCCCCAGCAGCGGCCGTGAAGGCGAACCGGCCGCAGGTCGAGCGCGCGCTCAGATCGCCGGGTGAGACGCTCTTCTTCCTCTTCTACGGGCCGGACGAGGCCGGATCGCAGTCGCTCGTGAAGCAGCTCGCCGCCGCCATGGGCGCGGGCGCGGAGCGAGTGGACTTGAGCGGCAGCGAGCTCAAGAACGATCCCGCCAGGCTGGCCGACGAAGCGGCCTCCATCTCGCTGTTCGGCGACGCCCGCTACATCATCGTCGAGCCCGCGGGAGACGAGGTCCTTCCCGCCATTGAGGCGCTGACCGAAGCCCCCGCGGCCGGCAATCCGGTCGTGCTGGTCGCCGGCGCGCTCAAGCCGACATCGAAGCTCGTCAAGCTCGCCCTTGCCCACCCGTCGGCAATGGCGCTGGCGAGCTACGTTCCGGAAGGGCGCGACGCCGAGCGCCTCGTCGGCGAAATGGCGCGCGCGGAAGGGTTGATCGTCCGCCCGGACCTCGCCCGCCGCATCGCCGAAAGCTGCGCCGGCAACCGCGCCATCGTCGAGCAGGAGCTGAAGAAGCTCGCTTTGTACGTCGACGCCGCGCCGGATGCGCCGCGCGAGCTGGACCATGACGCGGTCGACGCCGTCGGCGCCGCGGCGGAGGAGGGGGATTTGACGCGCCTCGTCGACAGCGTCGGGTCCGGCAACAGCGACCTGCTCCGCGCCGAGCTGGTGCGCCTCAAGAGCGAAGGAATCGAAGGCATCCCGCTGATCCGCGCCGTGCTTCGCCGCATGACGCTGCTGACCAGGCTCCGCTCCGAAGTGGACGCCGGTTCGAACGTCGGCAGCGTCATGGCGTCACCGGCTGCTAAAGCCATATTCTGGAAGGAAAAAGACGCCGTCGCGAGCCAGCTTAGCCGCTGGCGCTCCGAGCTTCTGGCCAAGAGCATGGGGCGGCTGCTGGAGGCCGAGCGCCAGGTGAAATCATCGGGCGGTCTCGGCCCGCTCGCGGTCGACGAAGAGCTGTTCGCCATCTGCCGCCAGGCCGCAAGGCTGCGGTAACACTCCCCGTCATTGCGAGGAGCGAAGCGACGAAGCAATCCAGCGAAGGTATGAGCCCCGCACTGCCTCCCACTGGATTGCTTCGCTACGCTCGCAATGACGGCTGAAGCGGTCTTAAATCTTCTCGCCGCTCAGGCGCTGGCAGATCATGTCGAGCTGATCGAGGGTCGAATAGCCGAGCGCTACCGTTCCGCCCTTGGGCGTGTGCTTGATCTCGACCTTGAGGCCGAGCATGTCGCCGAGTTGGCGCTCGAGCGCCGCGACGTCGGCATTGCCGCCCTTATATTCGATCGGGCCGAGCTTGAGCTGGCGCGGCCGGCCGCCGCGGACCAGCTTCTCGGTCTCGCGAACGGAAAGCCCGCGCTTCACCACTTCCTCGGCGAGCGCTTCCGGATCGTCGGCGGGTATCAGCGCCCGGGCATGGCCCATGCTGAGCTTACCCTCGCCGACGAGATCCTGGACTCCCGCAGGAAGATCGAGCAACCTCAACAGGTTAGCGACATGGCTCCGCGATTTATGGACGAGGCGGCCGAGCTCTTCCTGGGTGTGGCCATATTCCTCGACGAGGCGCTTGTAGCCCTGCGCTTCCTCGATCGCGTTCAGATCCTGGCGCTGGATGTTCTCGATCAAAGCGACTTCGAGCGTTTCGGTGTCGTCGAAGTCCCGGACGATGGCGGGGAGTTCGTGGAGCCGCGCCTTTTGCGCCGCGCGCCAGCGCCGCTCGCCGGCGACGATCTGGTAGCGATTGTTGTGCGGCCGGACGACGATCGGCTGGATGACGCCGCGCGCCTTGATCGATTCGGCAAGCTCGAGGAGCGCTTCTTCCTTGAAGACGCGGCGCGGCTGGGCAGGGTGCGGCTCGATGCTCGCCACAGCGATCATCTGGATGCCGGTGCGCGCGATCGCGGCGGCGGCGGCGTCGACGGGGGCTTCTTGAGCGACTTCTCCCAGGAGCGAAGAGAGGCCGCGGCCGAGGCCGGAGGGGCGGCGGCGTGCGGCGGGCGCGTCGTCGCTCATGCCGCTTCCGCCGGCTTGGGCTTGGGCAGGCGCCCGATCAGCTCGCGGGCGAGCGCCATATAGGCTTCGGAGCCCGGGCAGCGGTGATCGTAGATGAGCGCCGGGATGCCGTGGCTCGGCGCTTCCGAAAGGCGGACGTTGCGCGGAATCACCGTGTCGAAAACGACCTTGCCGAGGCAGGCGCGAACGTCGTCCGCAACCTGCGTCGACAGACGGTTGCGGCGGTCGAACATGGTGAGGGCGACGCCGAGAATGGAGAGGCTCTGGTTGAAGCGCGCCCGGATGCGCTCAATCGTCTGGAGGAGCTGGCTGAGGCCTTCAAGGGCGAAGAACTCGGTCTGAAGCGGCACCAGGATCTGGCGGGCGGCGACGAGGGCGTTCACCGTCAGGAGCCCGAGCGAGGGCGGGCAATCGATCAGGCAGATGTCCCAGCGGCCCGGCGGCACAGCGTTGAAGGCATCGTCCAGGAGGTGCGTGCGGCGCTCGAACTCGATGAGTTCGATCTCGGCGCCGGAGAGGTCGACGGTGGCTGGGATCAGGTCGAGCCGGGGGACGCGCGTCGGCACCACCGCCTCCTCGACCTGGCATTGGCCAGTGAGGAGCTCGTAGCTCGAGCGTTCGCGCTGCGACTGGGTGATGCCGAGGCCCGTCGAGGCATTGCCCTGGGGATCGAGATCGATCAGCAGCACCTTCCATCCGGTCGCGGCGAGCGCCGTGGCGAGGTTGATCGCCGTCGTCGTCTTCCCGACGCCGCCCTTCTGATTGGCCACCGCGATCCGGATCAACTCGTCTTCCTTCTCACCCCCTCGGCCACGATGATCCCGGCATCGGGATCGGTGAGGCTCGGTTCGATGCGGAAGTCACCCTGCCACGTTGTCAGCGCCGCTTCCAGTTCCGAACGCGCATTGCGTCCCTTGGGGAGAATCCAACGCGTCTTATTTGTGGAAAATCGGCTTCCGAGCTCCAGGAGCTTGGGGAGTGGGGCGAAAGCGCGGGCGCTGATCACGTCGAAGACGCGCCGGTCGATGCGTTCGACCTTGCGGCCGATGATCTGCGTTCTCTCAGAAACGCCGAGCAGTGCGGCGGCGCGCGTGAGAAAGTCGATGCGGAGCCGGCGCTCCTCGACGAGCGTCACGGCTCCCTGATGAAGCGCCGCGACGATCAGGCCGGGGAACCCCGCGCCAGTGCCGAGGTCGATCCAGCTTGCCTCCGGAGAGGGCGCCGATCGCAATAGCTGCGCGGAATCGACAATGTGGCGCTGCCAAAGCTCGCCGAGCGTGGCGCGCGAAACGAGGTTCTGGGACTCGTTCTCGCTGCGGAGAAGCGACGCAAACTCGTCTAGGCGGGCCATTGTTTCACGTGGAACATCGAGCGCCTGCTCCACCCACGTTCTCGCCTCGTCTTCGGTCATCAAGCCGCCCTGCGGCGGGCGTGGACAAAAATCGCGCTAAGCGCTGCCGGCGTAACTCCCCGGATGCGCGACGCCGCGCCAAGCGTCGTCGGGCGGGCGGCCGAGAGGCGCTCGACCATCTCGTTGGAGAGTCCCCCGATACCGCGATAGTCAAGCTCGGGCGGGAGCCGTACGGCGTCGTCCGATCGAAGCCGCGCCACCTCGCTCGCCTGGCGTTGCACATAGGGGGCGTAGCGGTGATCCTGGATCGCCTCGTCGAGAAGGCGCGTCGAACGCTGCGCCAGCGAGGGCACAAGCCGGCACAGGATCGGTGCATCGATCTCCGGGAAGCGCAGCCACTCGGTCAGCGGCCGCTTGACGCCGTCATCGCGGACACCGGCGTCGGCGGCTTGGAGATCCCTCGCGGAGCAGGGGACGGCGAGGTGTTCTTCGATCCGCGCGCGCTCCGCCTGTGCCTCCTCGAAATGGGCAAGTCGCTCGCTGCCCACGCAGCCGCCGGCGATGGCAAGAGGAGTCAACCGCGCCTCGGCGTTGTCCGCGCGCAGGCGCAGGCGATATTCGGCCCGGGCGGTGAGCATCCGGTAGGGCTCGGTCACGCCCTGCAGCACGAGGTCGTCGATCATCACTCCGATATAGCTCTCGGCCCGATCGAGGATGACCGGCGCCTCGCCGCCTGACCAGGCCGCGGCATTGAGGCCGGCGACGAGGCCCTGCGCCGCCGCTTCCTCATAGCCGGTTGTGCCGTTGATCTGGCCGGCAAGGTAGAGGCCTTCGACGTCGCGGACGCCGAGCGTTGGTTCGAGGATGCGCGGATCGACATAATCGTACTCGACGGCATAGCCGGGCTGGAGGATCTCGGCGCGTGCCAGCCCGGCCATCGAGCGGACCATCTCGAGCTGAACGTCCTCCGGGAGGGAGGTGGAAATGCCATTGGGGTAGACGGCCGGATCGTCGAGCCCCTCGGGCTCCAGAAAGATCTGGTGCCCGTCCCGGTCGCCGAAGCGGTGGACCTTGTCTTCGATGGAGGGGCAGTAGCGCGGGCCGACGCCGCTGATCTCCCCGGCGAAGAGAGGCGAGCAATCGAGCGAGGCGCGAATGATCTCGTGGGTGCGCACGTTGGTGCGGGTGATGGCGCAGAAGAGCTGCGGCGCCGGGCGGCCCACGCTCATCGGTGACATGGTCCAATCGCCGTCATCCGACTCCTGCCGCTCGAGCGCCGCCCAGTCGATCGTGCGTCCGTCCAGGCGGGGCGGGGTCCCCGTCTTGAGCCGCGCCAGGGGGAGTTCCAGCGCCCGAAGCTGGGCGGCGAGTTCCGTCGCCGCCCGCTCGCCGACTCGGCCTCCGGCACAGCTCGTCATCCCGAAGTGGAGCTTGCCGCCGAGAAAGGTGCCGGTCGCCAGCACCACCGCCTTCGCCGCCAGCGGGCGGCCGCTTACTTTAACGCCGGTTACGCGAAGGCCCTCGAGGATCAGCGACTCGGCTTCGCCCTCGACGACGGTAAGGCCGACTTGCGCCGCCACCATCTGCTGCACGGCTTGGCGGAAGAGCGTTCGGTCCGCCTGCACCCGCGGCCCCCGCACGGCGGCTCCCTTGCTGGCGTTGAGCATTCGGTAGTGGATGCCGGCTTGGTCGGCCGCGCGGGCGATGAGGCCGTCGAATGCGTCAACTTCGCGGACCAGGTGGCCCTTGCCGAGCCCCCCGATCGCGGGGTTGCACGACATGGCGCCGATCTGATGGCGCGAGAATGTCACGAGCGCGACAGACGCGCCCATGCGCGCCGCGGCACAGGCGGCCTCGGTCCCGGCATGCCCGCCGCCGATGACGATGATGTCGTACGTCTCGCTCACGACGCGGATGTATGGCGATGTTCCACGTGGAACAACCTACTTCCCGATGCAGAAGCGTCCGAACAGCGCATCGAGCATGTCCTCCACTCCCGCGCGGCCGGTAACACGGTCGAGCGTTACTCGCGCCTGCCGGAGCGCCTCCGCCGCGATGATCAGGTCCGCCGTGTCGCCGGCGGCGCAAAGGCATTCCACGACCTCCGCGAGGGCGGACCGGTGACGTGCATTGAGAGCAACCTCTCCCTCGGCGGGGAGGAGCAAGCGCGCGCGACCCGCAAGCAGCGCGGCGAGCGCGGCGAGGCCGGCGCCGGTCATTGCCGAGACGGCGATGTGCGAACGTGCGTCGGGAGGGTCGAGGTCCGCCTTAGGGTGGACGATGATGGCATCTTCCGGAGCATCCTCCGGAGCACCCAGCCACAGGACGAGATCGGCTGCGCCAACGGCCTGGCGGGCACGCTCGATACCGACGGCTTCGACCCGGTCGTCGCTCTCGCGCAGCCCGGCAGTGTCGGTGAGGAGAAAGGCCACGCCGCCGATGGCTGTGGGCGCCTCGATTACGTCGCGGGTCGTTCCCGCGATCTCCGATGTGATGGCCGCGTCACGACCCGCTAAGGCGTTCAGGAGGCTGGACTTTCCGACGTTCGGCGGCCCGGCGATGGCAACGCGGACTCCCTCCCTGAGCCGCTCGGCCGGGGCCCGGAGGAGAGCGGCTTCCACGTCGCCGCGAACCGCTGCAAGCCGCTCGCGCCAACCCGCCGGAAGCTCCTCGCCGACGTCCCCTTCGTCCCCGAAGTCCAGCGCCGCTTCCAGCGCCGCGGCAAGCTCGAGTGTCTCGGCCCGCCAGGCTTCCACATTCCGGCTGAGGGCGCCGCCGGCGATGAGCTGGGCGGCGCGGCGCTGCGCCTGCGTCTCGGCGGCGAGCAGGTCGGCGAGCCCTTCCGCTTCGGCCAGATCGATGCGGCCGTTCTCGAAGGCACGGCGGGTGAACTCACCCGGCTCGGCTTCGCGAAGCCCGTCGCTAGCCCCCAGCGCGCGAAGCACCGACGCCACGACGGCACGGCCGCCGTGGAGGTGGAGCTCGGCCAGATCTTCGCCGGTTGCGCTGTTCGGGCCGGGGAAGCGGAGCGCGAGTGCGTGGTCGAGCACTTCGCCGTCGCCGCTTCGAACCGCCACCAGCGTGGCTCTTCGCGGCTCCGGGAGCCTGCCCGTCAGCGCCTCGAGCGCGGCATCGGCCCGCGCGCCGCTGATCCTGACGATGGCGATCGCCGCCGGCGGCGCCCCCGACGACAGCGCATAGATGGTGCCGCTCACCGCCCGGCCGAGCCGCCTCCGCTCTTGCCGCCGCCGCTCATGCCTTCCAGCATCTGGCGCCACACGGAGAGCCCGGCCTCGCTCATCGGGCCCCAGCTCTTCATCATGTCCGCGAACATTTCGGGCGTGGCGCCGTCGGCCGCGACGCTCTTCATCTTCTCGATGTAGATGTCGTGGACAGGCGTCAGGTCCGGCAGGCCCATGAAGCGGCGCGCTTCCTCCGGGGTGCAATCGATATCGACGGTGACTTTCATGGCGTCTCCTCTCGCCCCGCTCTATAGGCGCGTTCGCCCGTCGAGAGGAGTGCATGATGATCGAGATCGAGACGCTGGACGGATCCGGCAGCTTCAGCGCCTATCTGGCCGAGCCCGAGGGCGCCCCGCGCGGAGCCGTCGTCGTCATCCAGGAAATCTTCGGCGTCAACGAAGGCATCAGGCACAAGTGCGACCGGTGGGCGGCGCTCGGCTATGTCGCGATAGCACCGGACCTCTTCTGGCGCCTTGAGCCCGGCGTCGAGCTCGATCCGGACATCGAGCCGGAGTTCAAGCAGGCGCTGGGCCTCATGGGCCGCTTCGACCAGGACGAGGGCATCGCCGATATCGAGGCGACGATCCGCGCCGCGCGTGACCGGCTCGGCGAAGGCGGCAAGGTCGGCTGCGTCGGCTACTGCCTCGGCGGCCGGCTCGCCTACATGACGGCCGCGCGCACCGACGTCGACGCGAGCGTCGGCTATTACGCCGTCGGCCTCGATTCGCTGCTCCACGAGAAGAACGCCATCTCGAACCCGCTCCTCCTCCACATCGCCGGTGCCGACGGCTTCGTGCCTCCGGAAACCCAGGCGAAGATGCACGAAGCGCTGGACGATCATCCCCGAGTCACCCTGTTCGACTATCCGGGCGAGGATCATGGCTTCGCGGCGGAGATGGGCAGGCGCCGGAGCCAGGAAGCGGCGGCGCTGGCGGACGCCCGCACGGAGGCCTTCTTCGAGGAGCATATCGGGTGAGGCACAGAGCCTGATCAGCTCCAACCGTTCGGGCTGAGCCTGTCGAAGCCCTGTTCTTCTTTCTATGGAAGCATGAAGAAGGGCAGGCCTTCGACAAGCTCAGGCCGAACGGAGTGTCTTGAGTGAACCAACCTTACGTTATCCAGGTCGCTGGCACCGGCGGCCCCGACGTTCTCGCGCCGCGAGAGATTGCCGTGCCCAAGCCCGGTGCCGGCGAGGTGCTCGTGCGGCACGAGGCGGTGGGGCTGAACTTCATCGACACCTACCACCGCAGCGGGCTTTACCCGGTAACGCTCCCCTCCGGCATCGGGAACGAGGCCGCGGGCCTAGTGGAGGCGGTGGGCGACGGCGTGAGCGACTTCGCGGCCGGTGACCGGGTCGGCTATTTCACTGGGCCGCTCGGCGCCTATGCCAGCCACCGCGTGCTCGCGGCCGAGCGGCTGGTGAAGCTCCCTGTGGGCGTTTCCTCCGACGAGGCCGCCGCGCTGATGCTGAAGGGTGCGACGGCCGAGTATCTGATCGAGCGCTGCGCCCGCGTCGAGGCGGGGCAGGCGGTGCTCGTCCATGCCGCGGCGGGCGGCGTGGGCTCGATCCTGGTGCCGTGGCTGAAGGCGATCGGGGCGTCGGTGATCGCCCATGCCGGGAGCGCTGAGAAGGCGGCGATCGCACGCGAGCTCGGCGCCGATCACGCGCTGTCATGCGCGATGGACGCGCTCGCCGGAGAGGTTCGTGAGCTCACCGGATGGGCGGGAGTCCACGTCGTCCTCGACGGCGTCGGGGCGGCGAGCTGGGCGGCGTCGCTCGGCAGCGTGGCGCGGCGGGGGCTGATCGTGAGCTACGGCAATGCGTCCGGTCCGGTTCCGCCGTTCACGGCGCTCGACCTCACCCGCGCCGGCTCGATCTTCGTGACCCGCCCGACGCTCGCCGACTATGCCGCGACGCCGGAGGAAATGCGCACATGCGCGGCGCGTGTGTTCGAGATGGGGGCCAGCGGCGTGGTGAAGGCGCGCATCGGCGCCCGCTTCGCGCTCCGCGACGCCGCGGCAGCCCACCGCGCCATCGAGTCCCGCGCGACCACCGGATCGACGATCCTGATCCCGTAGCCACAGTAGCCGTCATGCCGGACTTGATCCGGCATCCACCTTCCTTGCGGCCACACCGAAGGTAAGAAGGTGGACCCCGGATCAAGTCCTGGGTGACGCCCTCTACAAAAGGGGGCGCCCGCTGTCGCCGGCCGCTGGCGTCAGGAGTTCATCGAGGCGAAGAAGTCTTCGTTGGTCTTCGAGTCCTTCATCTTGTCGAGAAGGAACTGCATCGCGTCGACCGTGCCCATCTGCATGAGGATGCGGCGAAGGACCCACATCTTGGAAAGCGTCGCCTGGTCGACGAGCAGCTCTTCCTTGCGGGTGCCGGACTTGCCGACGTCCAGCGACGGGAAGATGCGCTTGTCGGCGACCTTGCGGTCGAGGACGATCTCGGAGTTGCCGGTGCCCTTGAACTCTTCGAAGATGACTTCGTCCATCTTGGAGCCGGTGTCGATCAGCGCCGTGGCGATGATCGAGAGCGAGCCGCCTTCCTCGATGTTGCGCGCGGCGCCGAAGAAGCGCTTCGGGCGCTGGAGCGCGTTGGCGTCGACGCCGCCGGTCAGGACCTTGCCGGACGACGGCACCACCGTGTTGTAGGCGCGGCCGAGACGGGTGATCGAATCGAGGAGGATCACGACGTCCTTCTTGTGCTCGACGAGGCGTTTGGCCTTTTCGATCACCATTTCGGCGACCTGGACGTGGCGGCTGGCGGGCTCGTCGAAGGTCGAGGAGATGACCTCGCCCTTCACCGAACGCTCCATGTCGGTCACTTCCTCAGGCCGCTCGTCGATCAGGAGGACGATCAGGAAGACTTCGGGATGGTTGTCGGTGATCGCCTTGGCGATGTTCTGGAGGAGAACGGTCTTGCCGACGCGAGGCGGGGCGACGATGAGCGCGCGCTGGCCCTTGCCCTGCGGCGAGATGATGTCGATGACCCGCGCCGACTTGTCCTTGATCGTCGGATCGTGCGGATCGAGGCTGAGCTTCTCGTCCGGGTAGAGCGGGGTCAGATTGTCGAAATTGACGCGGTGGCGGACGGCGTCGGGATCGTCGAAATTGACCTTGCTGAGGCGGGTCAGCGCGAAATAGCGTTCGCCTTCCTTGGGCCCGCGGATCTCGCCTTCCACGGTGTCGCCGGTGCGAAGGCCGAACTTCCTGACCTGGTTGGGCGCCACATAGATGTCGTCGGGGCCGGCGAGGTAGTTCGAATCCGGCGAGCGCAGGAAGCCGAAGCCGTCCTGAAGGACCTCGATCGTCCCCATTCCGGTGATCTCGTCGCCCAGCTCGGCGCGGACCTTGAGGATCGAGAACATGAGCTCCTGCTTGCGCAGCGTGGAGGCGCCCTCGATGCCGAGCTCCTCCGCCATGGCGACCAGATCGGCGGGGGTTTTCTGCTTTAAGTCGTTGAGATGCATGGGGAATACTCGAATGGGGATTCGTCTCGCCGGAGAACGGAAGAACAGTTCGGGCGGATAAGGTGCTCGCGCAGGACGGCAAGCAAACGACGCAATCGGGGTTAGGCTCCGCTTATTTTCAAGTCAAGCGCGGGAAAATTCCGGGGTTGAGAGTGTGCCGCGGCCGGGATGCGCGGCCCGCATCGCCAAGGCGGCGCCGCCATGTTACGGGCGGCGTTCAAGGAACGAAGCTAAGGGGCTCGCGCATGCACCGGTTCGACAACGACACGATGACGATGCTGTATCTCGGCGCGATCGTCGTCGGCGCGATCGTGGGCATATTCGTCTTTATGGACGCGAGATCGCGCGGCATGAGCGCGGGCTTGTGGGGGTTTTTCAGCTTCCTGCTCTTCCCGATCGTGCCGCTCATCTACCTGTTCGCGCGGCGCTCCGGGACCGACCGCGGCGACCGCTAGCCCGAGAAGGGCTTCACGATCACGAGGATGACGATGAAGGCGGTGGCGACACCCGGGATTTCGTTCATCATCCTGAGCGTCCTGCCGCTCACCGGCCGCTCGCCGCGGGCGAGCTTCTTGCCGTAGCTGACCATCCAGCCGTGATAGGCGGACAGGCCAGTGACGAGCAGCAACTTGACGATGAACCAGGGCTGCGACCAGGCATCGGTGATGTAGGCGAGGGTCAGGCCGAGCAGCCAGACCATGATCATGGCCGGCGTGATGATGATGTTGCGCAGCTTCCCTTCGCGCTCGATCCACTTCTTCTCCTCGGCCGATCCGGCGAGCGCCTCCTGGTGGTAGACGTAGTAGCGCGGCAGCATGAACAGCCCCGCGATCCAGAAGATCACGAAGATGAGGTGCGCGGCCTTGATCCAGGCGTAGATCATGAGAAGTGCCGTATCGAAACCGAAGGGCATCAGCGCCGCACCAGAGCGAGCAGTTGCTCGACATGGGCGATCGGCGTGTCCGGCAGGATGCCGTGCCCGAGGTTGAACACATGGGGACGGCCTTCGAAGGCCGCAAGGATGCGCGCCACCGCGCTTTCCAAAGCCTCGCCGCCGGCGATCAGCGCCAGCGGATCGAGATTGCCCTGCACGGGGAGCCCTTCCGGAAGCGTCGCGGCGGCCCAGGCGGGATCCGCCGTCTCGTCGATCCCGATCGCATCGACGCCGGTCTCGCGCGCATAGGCCGGGAGCTTGCCGCCGGCCCCTTTCGGAAAGCCGATCACGGGCACGGCCGGATACCGTTCCTTCATCGCGGCGACGATGCGGGCGGTGGGCGCGATCACCCATTGCTCGAACTGGGCGGGCGAAAGGCTTCCCGACCAACTGTCGAAAAGCTGCACCGCATCGACGCCCGCTTCGATCTGGCCGGAAAGGTAATCGACCGTCATCGTCTCGAGCCTGGCGATCACCGCGCCGAAGCGGCCGGGGTCGGAATAAGCGAGCCGCCGCGCCTCGCCCTGGTCCTTCGAGCCGCGGCCGGCGATCATATAGGTCGCCACGGTCCAGGGACTGCCCGCGAAGCCCAGGAACGTCGTCTCGGGGGGCAGACCCGCCTTCACCTTCTCCACAGTCCTGTAGATGGGCTCCAGGCGCTCGGGAACGGGCACCAGGGCGTCGAGATCGGTGTCCAGCAAGGTCGGGCTCAGGCGCGGCCCTTCGCCCGCCTCGAAGGCCAGGTCCTGGCCGAGCGCGTGAGGCACGATCAATATGTCGGAAAAGAGGATCGCGCCGTCGAAGCCGAAGCGGCGGATCGGCTGCAGCGTGATCTCGGCCGCCGCGTCGCTGTCGTAGACGAGCGCGAGGAAGCCGCCTTTCTCCGCACGCAGCGCGCGGTACTCGGGCAGATAGCGTCCCGCCTGGCGCATCAGCCAGATCGGTTTTCTCTCCGCTTTCCCGCCGTTTAGCACGGCGAGCAAGGGCTTGGTCGGACCGTGCGTCAACGGGTCTGGGCTCCGCTCTTCTCTTATATAAGAGTCTTATAGATAAGGTTTGTAGAGAGTAGTTGGGCGGTGGATGCCGGGGCTTATTCGCTTCAACCGCATTTGCAAACAGCTTGACGCCGGCGCTGCCCACGGAATCCCTGCGAGTCCCGCGCTTCGTCCCCATTTTCCACATGCTGTGGGCGGTTTTCGCCCCCTGTCCGCCGAGCTGTGGGCGAAAATGGGGGATACGGGGACGATCTGTTCCGCTGGATTGCCCCCGAGGGTTTCGCTAGCGATCTCCCCATGCTTTTCCACAGGCAGGCGCCGTGACCATTCTTCACCTCCACCTTCTCTCGGATTCGACCGGCGAGACGCTGGAAGTGATCGCCAATGCCTGCCTCGCCCAGTTCGAGGGGACGGAGGTGAAGCGCCACCTTTGGCCGATGGTGCGATCGGAAGGGCATCTGGAACGCGTGCTCGACGACGTCGAAAGGCGCCCGGGCCTCGTCCTTTATACTTTGGTGAACAGCGTCATCCGCCGCGAGCTCGAGCAGCAATGCCGGCGCCGCGGCATCCATGCGGTCTCGGTGCTCGATCCGGTGACTCACGCGCTGTCCGCGGTGCTCGGGCGCGAGGCGGCGGGGCGGCCGGGACGGCAGCATGCGCTCGACGCCGCTTATTTCGCCCGGGTTGATGCGATCCAGTTCTCGATCGCCCA
This sequence comes from Allosphingosinicella sp., assembly GCA_035645215.1. Lineage (GTDB taxonomy): Bacteria > Pseudomonadota > Alphaproteobacteria > Sphingomonadales > Sphingomonadaceae > Allosphingosinicella. The sequence continues at coordinate 25,346 of DASQND010000070.1, read as the reverse complement.
TGACGACGGCCTCAATTCCGACAATTGGGAGGAAGCGGACATCGTTCTCGCCGGCGTGTCGCGCACGTCCAAGACGCCGACCGCCATCTATCTCGCCAATCGCGGCTACAAGGTGGCGAACATTCCGCTCGTCCCCGAAGCCCCGCCGCCGCCATCGCTCTTCTCGCTCAAGCACCCGCTGGTGGTGGGCCTCACCACCAATCCCGAGCGGCTGATCCAGATCCGCCGCAACCGGCTCCTGTCTTTGAACCAGGCGCCGGAGACCGATTATGTCGACCGGGAGGCGGTGAATGCCGAGCTCGCCTTCGCGCGGCGGCTTTATGCCGACAATGGCTGGCCGGTGATCGACGTCACCCGCCGCTCGATCGAGGAAACCGCCCTGGCGATCGTGAAACTGTGCACCGACCGCTATGAAACGTCGGTCGCGGGAGGCGGAGGCGGATGAGGATTCTTCTCGCATCGAAAAGCGAATCGCGCCGCGCGATGCTGAACGCGGCCGGCGTCGCCTTCGAGACGGTGGATGCCGAGCTGGACGAAGCTGCGGCCAAATCCGGCCTCGAAGCGGCGGGATTCGATCCTCGCGGCGTCGCCGAGGAGCTGGCGCAACTGAAGGCGCTCTCGGCGGAAGGCATCGGCGAGACGGATCTCGTCATCGGTTCCGACCAGACGCTGGAGCTCGACGACGGCACGATGCTGAGCAAGCCTTCGTCGCGCGCCGAGGCCCTCGCGCAGCTTCGCGCGCTCAGCAACCGCACCCACCTCCTCCATTCCGCCGCGGTGGTGGTGGAAGGCGGGGAAACGCGCTGGTGGGGCTCCGAAACGGTGTCGCTCACCATGCGTCCGCTGAGCGACGCCTTTCTCGAGCGCTACCTGGAAGCTGAATACGACGCTATTCGCTGGAGCGTGGGCGGCTACCGGATCGAAGGGCCCGGCGTGCAGCTTTTCGAACGGATCGAGGGCAGTCACTTCGCCGTCCTGGGCATGCCGCTCCTCCCCCTTCTCGCCTATTTTCGCGAGCGCGGGGTGCTGGAAAGCTGATGGGCCTCCCTTATGCCGAAGTGATCGGCGACCCGATCGCCCATTCCAAATCGCCGGTGATTCACAATTTCTGGCTCGAAAGGCTCGGCATCGAGGCCGAGTACCGCCGCACCCGCGTGGGGCCAGGGGATCTCGATGGGCATCTTGCCGCGCGCCGGGAAGACCCCGACTGGCGCGGCTGCAACGTCACCATGCCGCACAAGCAGTCGGTGATGCCGCTGCTGGATGACATCGATCCCGCCGCAGCGCGGATCGGGTCCGTCAACACGATCGTCCGGAGCACCGGCGGGGCGGTCGGCCACAATAGCGATGTCGGCGGCTTCCTCGAGCCCCTGCAGCCTCTGCTTGCGCAGCGCCATCTCTTCCGAATGGCCCGCATTTTCGGCGCCGGGGGTGCCGCACGGGCGGTGGTCGACGGCCTTCGCAGTTCCGGTTTCGCCCTGGTCGTCGCCGCGCGCCGGATCGAGGAAGCCGAGAAGCTGATCGCCGGCCTCGACGGCGACTTCAACCACGCCGTCGCCCTCGACCACTTCGCCGGGCCGACAGACTTCGCCTTCGACGAACGGGAGGGGATCCTCGACCTCGTCGTCAACACGACGCCGCTCGGAATGACGGGCACGGAGCCGCTCGCCCTCGACTTCAGCCATGTGCCGCCCGGTGCCATCGTCTACGACGCGGTGTACGATCCGCTGGAGACGCCGCTCCTCGCCGAGGCGCGCCGCCGCGGCCACGAGACGATCGACGGCCTTTCCATGCTGATCGGACAGGCTGCGATCGCCTTCGAGCTCTTCTTCGGGGCGCCGGCTCCACGGGAGCATGACGCCGCATTGCGGGAGCTGCTCACGCGATGATCAGGCTCGGCCTCACCGGATCGATCGGCATGGGCAAGTCCACGGTCGCGCGCATGTTCGCCGAGGAAGGCGTGCCGGTCTTCGACGCGGACGCGGCCGTTCACAAACTCCAGGGTCCCGACGGCGCGCTGGTCGCGGAGATCGAAGCGCATTTTCCGGGCACGACGGGAGCGGCCGGCGTGAACCGCGGCGCGCTGGGGGAACGGGTGCTCGGCGAGCCGCTGGCGCTCAGGCGCTTGGAGGAGCTGGTCCACCCCGCCGTGGCGCGGGAGCGGGAGGCGTTCATCGCCGCGCATTTGGGCGCGCCGCTCGTCCTTCTCGACATCCCGCTGCTGTTCGAAGCGGGCGGCTGGAAGGACGTCGACAAGGTGGCCGTCGTCTCGGCGCCGGAGGAGGTGCAGCGCGCGCGTGTCCTCGCCCGCGCAGGAATGACGCCACAAAAGCTCGATGCCATCCTCGCGCGCCAGCTTCCCGACCGCGAAAAGCGCGCCCGCGCCGACTTCATCATCGATACCAGGGCGGCGCTGGAGGAAACGCGACGAGCGGTTCGCCGCATCGTCGCTTGTCTGGCGGGCCGGCCGGATTCATAAGCGTAGCCGAGATGCGGGAAATCGTTTTCGATACAGAAACAACGGGCCTGAGCCCGCTCACCGGCGATCGCGTGGTCGAGATCGGCTGCGTCGAGCTCATCAACCGCTGCGAGACCGGCCGCACCTGGCACGCTTATTTCAATCCGGACCGCGACATGCCGAGCGGGGCCGAAGCGGTGCACGGCCTTTCAGCGCGCTTCCTCTCGGACAAGCCGCGCTTCCATGAAAAGGTGGAGGAGCTGCTGGAGTTCATCGGGGACTCGCCGATGATCGCGCACAATGCGGGTTTCGATTTCGCGTTCATCAATCATGAGCTCAACAATTGCGGCCGGCCTCTGGTCTGCACGACGCGGATGGTGGACACGCTCGCCATCGCGCGGCAGCGGCATCCGGGCGCCAAGCACAGCCTCGACGCACTCTGCACCCGCTTCGGCGTCGACCGTACCGCCCGCGTCAAGCACGGCGCGCTGATCGACGCGCAGCTCCTCGCCCAGGTCTATGTCGAGCTGACCGGCGGCCGGCAGATCGGCCTCTCGCTCGGCGCCGGCGCGCAGGTCCAGGATCTCGAGGAGGAGGTGACAGCCGCCCAGGTCGCGGCCGCGGTCACCATCCGCGTGCGCCCGCCGCGGCCCCATGCGGCGAGCGAGGACGAGCTCGCGCGCCACGCGGCCTTTCTCGCAACCCTCGCCGACCCCATATGGCATCGGTTGACGCAGGAAGCCGCGGGCGCATAAGCGCCGGGCAAAGTTGGAGACGTGCATGGATATCCGGGTTTCCGGGCACCGGGTCGATACCGGTGAAGCGCTGCGCACCCGCGTCGAGGAGCGGCTGACCGCGCTTGCCGACAAATATTTCGAGCGGGCGCTGTCCGCCCACGTCACCTTCGGCAGGGGCCCGCACGACCATGCCTTCACCTGCGACATCGTCGCCCACGTCATGCAGGGCGTGATCTTGAAGGGCTCGGGCCAGGCGCAGGAAGCGCATCCCGCCTTCGACCAGGCCGCGGACCGGATCGAAAAGCAGCTCCGCCGCTACATGCGCCGCCTCAAGGACCGCCACGTGCCGCCGCGCGACGCGCTCGTCATGGCGGACGGCTCGGGGAGCGATGCCGGCTACACGATCTTCGCCCCGCCCGCCGACGAGGAGGAGGCGCCCGGCGAACATCCGCCGATCGTCGCGGAAACCAGCGTCGACATTCCCGATGCGAGCGTCTCCGACGCGGTGATGCTGCTCGATCTTCGCAACACCAACGCCCTCCTCTTCCGCAACAGCGGCACGGGCGGCTTCAACATGGTCTACCGACGACAGGACGGGACGATCGGCTGGGTCGAGCCGAAACGGGACTGAACCTCCCGCCGCGACGCCGCGAGAAGCGGCGACAGGAACCGCAATTTATGCTTACAGAAGGAGGAGGGCTCGTTGCCCTCCGTCAGGTGCCGTTCGAATGAATCTTTCCGAATTGATCGCGGCCGACGCGGTGGACGCCGCCCTTCCCGCGGCGAACAAGAAGGGCCTGTTCCACCAGCTCGCCCTGGCCGGCGGCCGGCGCACGGGCATCGATCCCAAGACGATCGCGCAAAGCCTCTCCGACCGTGAGCGGCTCGGCTCGACGGGCTTCGGCGGCGGAGTCGCGATCCCGCACGGCAAGATCGAGGGACTGGAGAGGGTGTTCGGCTATTTCGCCCGCCTTTCCGCGCCCATCGACTATCAGGCGGTGGACGGCATGCCGGTCGACCTCGTCGTCCTGCTCCTCTCGCCGCCCGACGCGGGCGCCGATCACCTGAAGGCGCTGGCGAGCGTCAGCCGCATGCTGCGCGACCGCCAGGCGGTGGCGAAGCTCAGAGGCGCGCGCTCCAAGGACGCGATCTTCGCCATTCTATCCGGCGACGAAGAGCGCGATGCCGCCTGAGCCGGCGGGCGCCCAGGCGCATCTGCGCGCGCTGGAATCCCTCTACCGCCACGCCGCGATCAATCACCTGTTCCGCTCCTCGATCGAGATACCGGAGCAGGGCCTGGCGCGAATCCGCTTCGACATCGACGACACCATGTTCCACGCCGCGGGCGCGGCGCACGGCACCCTTTATTTCAAGATGATGGACGACGCGGCCTTCTACGCCTGCAATGCGATGGTGTCGGACCGTTTCCTGCTCACCACCGCCTTCAACTTGAACTTCACCAAGCCGCTCAAGGCGGGGCCGGTCACCGCCGAAGGCCGCTGGGTGAGCGGCAGGCGCCGCGTCCTGGTCGGCGAAGCGCGGCTGATCGACTCCGAGGGCGAGGAAGCGGCGCGCGGCACCGGCACCTTCATGCGCTCGCACATCCCGCTCGCCGGCCTCGCCGGCTATTCGCGCCCGTGACGGAGCCTCGGCTCGCCAGCTCGGTCCTCGTATCAGTCCTGTTGACGCTCGCCGCCCGCGACGGGGGATTCGGCGCGGTGCTTTCGAAGGGCGACGCGCATGCGGGCGCGATCACCGTGATCCTGACGGAACGCGGCGAGCGGCGGATGGTGGTGGAGCGAATCGTGCAGCCGGACGGCTCCTACGCATGGCAGGAGTCGGGGAATCACGCCGCCACAACGGACGAAGAGTTCGAAAAGTTCCTCGACCGGCGGCGCCGATTCGACCCCGACCTCTGGATAATCGAACTGGACACCGCATCAGCCCCACGCTTCGCCGCCGAAATGGCCGCGCTTAGTTGACCGTTAACCGCCCCGGCCCCTAGCTCCCCCTCACAAGTTTTCTGCAAGAGCGGGGGGCCGCTTCAAAGTTCGAACGGCCGCGCAAGACGGGGGGCGATCCGAGGTGCATCCGCACCGACGAAGACCAACCGCACGATCCAGAAGTTCAAATGCTGACCACCTTCCGCGTCGCGGTTCGTTCCGCGGCTGCCCTGTCGTTCGCCGTCCTGACGGCTGCCGCCACCCCGGCCTTCGCCGCGGCTCCGAACGGCACCGCCGTCGCCGCCACCCTTACCGCCGACTCCGCCCTCACGCCGGGCATCGGATCCCTCGAAGAGGTCGTCGAGCGCGCCATCGCCGCTCCGGCCGCCGCCGAAGCCGCCGCCGACAACGCCGCCGCTCCGGGCTTCAGCACCGCCATCACCCCAGTCCTTCCCGCTCCGGCGCCCGCCGCCGTCGAGCGCAATCGTCCCCTCGCCGAGCTCGTCGCCGAATCGACCACGCTCGACGCACGCGACGAACAGGCCGAGTGCCTCGCCAGCGCCATCTACTGGGAGTCCAAGGGCGAGCCGCTCGCCGGCCAGCTCGCCGTCGCCGAAGTGATCATCAACCGGGCCGCCTCCGGCCGCTTCGCGCCGACCCTGTGCGGCGTCATCACCCAGCGCAGCCAATTCTCCTTCGTCCGCGGCGGCCGTATCCCGGCCCCGCCGCGCACCGCCGCCGCCTGGCGCACCGCCGTCGCCGTCGCCCACATCGCACTCGACGACAAAGCCGACTCGCCGGTCTCCACCGCGCTCTTCTTCCACGCCAATTACGTCTCGCCCGGCTGGCGCCTCCGCCGCCTCGCCAGCGTCGGCAACCACATCTTCTACCGCTAAGCGCCAGGCGCCAGCGGGCGCCGCCGAGTTGGTGCGGCGAGCCGACCGAGACCGTCATCCCGGCGAAGGCCGGGATCTCAGCGGGTGAAGGGTGAGAGCGTTCCTGGAGCGCTCCGATCGCACCGTGCCGGAGCGCTGCACATCCACTACCGCTCTTCACCCCCTGAAAATCCCTGCCTTTGGGTTCCCATCAACGTAATACTTTGATGGGGTCCTTCCCGGGATGACGTGAATCGCACCACGCGCCGAGTCGCGCGCTTGCCCGTTGTTCCCGACTCGTTCTAGGCCAGTCTCCATGGCCACTCTCAGCGACTCGCCCGCCTGTTTTGCCGATTCCCCGCTTGCCGCTCAGGACGTGGCGCGGGGCGTGACGCGGATGTTCTTCCGGCAGGACATGTTCGCGCTCTGCGAGATGCCGCTTCCCAACGGCCGCCGCGCCGACATGGTGGCGCTGGATTCCAAAGGGCTGCTGACGATCGTCGAGATCAAGGTCAGCCGCGCCGACCTGCTCGGCGACCACAAGTGGCCCGATTATCTCGATTATTGCGACCGCTTCTTCTGGGCGGTGCCGGCGGGCTTTTCGCTCGCGCCGTTCGAAAGCGGCGCGCTCGGGCCGGAATTCTCGGGGCTGATCGTCGCCGACCGCTACGATGCGGCGGTGCTGCGGGAAGCGCCGATGCGAAAGCTCGCCCCCGCGCGGCGCAAGGCCGAGACGCTGCGCTTCGCCCGGCGGGCGGCCCGGCGGCTGGTGGGAGACCTCGATCCGGGACTGGCGGGTTTTTGACCTGGGCTGGCTTCTGAAAGCTCAGGGGCGGGTGGGCCCCGCGACGGGGCGCGCAGGCCGCGGCGCCTGGAGGAGGCGCAGGATCTGGCCCGCGCGCGTGTCGCGCCGCGCGTAATCGAGCGCGGAAAGGCCCGCCGCGCTGTCCGTCCAATTGGGGTTCGCGCCCTGGCTCATCAGCAGCCGCACCATCGCGGCGTCGCGCCGGTGCACGGCCATGATCAAGGGCGTTTCGCCGCGGCCGTTCGCCGCATTGACGCTGGCGCGGCGGGCGAGCAGCGCTTCCGCGCCCTCGACCCAGCCGAGCTGCGCCGCGATCGCCAGCGCCGTATTGCCGTGATTGTCGGCAAGATCGGGCCGGGCGCCGCGGGAAAGGAGATAGTTCAGCCAGCCGAGGTCGCGACCGCGCACCAAGATGTGGAGCGCGCCTTCGCCGCTCCCCCGGTCGCGCGTGTTGATCGCGGTCGACGACGCGTTGGAGACGATCTCCGTCATCTTCGCGCTGTCGCGCTCGCGCACGGCCTTGAGGAAATTCGTGCTTTCGGAAAACTGCGCCAGGGCCGGCATGGCCGTCGCCACCAGCAGAGCCGCGAGAAGTCCGCGCCGCGTCGATCTGTTCACGCCCTAATTCCCCGTTCATTCGGCTTGATTGCAAAGCCTTAGCAAAGCAAGGCTGGCCGCGCCATGAACGATCTGCGCTCCCTCCTCCTCGCCCTCGCCGCGGCCCTGCTGGCGCTTCCGGCCTGCCAGGCCGAGTCCGGGCCGCCGCCGCTCGAGGGCGCGCGCATGCGCAACGCGTTCAACCTCGTCAGCCACGAAGGCCGGCGCGTCGCCGACACTGCCTATGCCGGCAAGTACCGGATCGTCTATTTCGGCTACACCTTCTGCCCGGACGTCTGCCCGGTCGATCTCCAGCTCATCTCGGCGGCGTTGCGCCAGTTCGAGGGGAGCGACCCCGGTCGCGCGGCCAAGGTGCAGCCGATCTTCATCACCACCGATCCGGCGCGCGACACGCCCGAAGTGCTCGCCGACTTCGCCAGGAATTTCCACCCGCGCCTCCTCGCCCTGACCGGAACCGCCGAGGAGATCGGCCGCACCGGGCGCGAGCACGGCATCTACTTCACGCGGCGCGAGGGAACGGCGGAGGGCGCGCCCTATCTCCTCGATCACAGCCGCTATGCGGTCCTCTACGGACCCGAGGGTAAGCCGGTTTCGATGCTCCCGCACGACGAGGGGGTGCCCGGCATCGTTCAAGTCCTCGATCGCTGGGTACGATGAGCGTGCCGAAGCCGAACGTGGGGCAGCAGCCCGTCTGGGAGCGGCCGCTGGCGTCGCTGGACCGCGCCGAGTGGGAGTCGCTGTGCGACGGCTGCGGCAAATGCTGCCTCCACAAGATCGAGGACGAGCTTTCGGGCGAGATCCACCCGACCGACGTCGCCTGCCGCCTGCTCGACCGCTCCACCGCGCTCTGCTCGGACTACAGGAACCGCCGTACCTTCGTGCCGGACTGCGTCCGGCTCAGCGCCGCCAACGTCGCGCGGCTCGCCTGGCTGCCGTCGACCTGCGCCTATCGCCTGCGCAGCGAGAACCAGCCGCTCCCCGAATGGCATCCGCTCCTCACCGGCGACCCGGAATCGACTCACAAAGCGGGGATGTCGGTGCGCGGCTGGACGGTCTCGGAGGACGAAGCCGGCGATCTCGAGCATCATCTTGTCGACCCCGAGCTCTTCTGAGCTCCGCCTCCCCGGCGGAACGCCGCTGACGCTGAAGGTGAGCCCGCGCGCCAAGGTCATGCGCCTGCGCGTCGATCAGCGCACCGGCACCGTCCTCCTCACCATACCCCGCCGCGTGTCGCAGCGCCGCGCGCTCGACTGGGCAGCGGGGCAGGGAAAGTGGATCGAAGACGCACTCGCCGCCGTCACGCCGACGGTTGCGATCGCGCCGGGCACGACCCTGCCGGTGGAAGGCGAGCCGCACGTCGTCGATTGGGACCCGGCCCGGCCGCGCCGGATCGAGCTACGCGACGGCCGCCTGATCGCCGGCGGGCCGGAGGAGGGCTTGGAGGCCCGCATCCTGCGCTGGCTGAAGGGCCGCGCGCGGGACGTGCTTTCGGAGGAAACCGCCTTCTACGCCGCCCGCGCCGGCCGCAAGGCGGTGCGCGTCTCGGTCGGCGATCCGCTGTCGCGCTGGGGGAGCTGCTCTTCGTCCGGCGCGATCCGATACAGCTGGCGGCTGATCCTCGCACCGGCGTTCGTCCGCCGCGCCACGGTCGCGCACGAAGTCGCCCACCTCGTCCACATGAACCACGCGCCCGCATTTCACGCGCTCGTGGCCGAGATCTACGGCGAGGACCCGCGGCCGGCGCGGCTGTGGCTGCGGCGCGAGGGCGCGTCGCTGCACCGGATCGGCCGCGGCTAGAAGTCTTCCGGCTTGCCGCTCTCGACGGGCTTGGGAATGCGCTCGCGGCGCGGCGGCGGGTCGCGCACCGGCGGGGGCGGGCGGCGAAGTGCGCGGTCGAGCCATTGGCGGTCGAGCTGCTCGGGGCGCTGCTTCGGCGCCTCCTGCGGCGGCGGCGGGGGCGGGTCGTCCTGCGGCTCCGGAAAGGGCGTGCCGTAAGAGGGCTCCGCATCGCCGGGCTGGTCGCTCGGCACCGGCTGCGGCTCGTCCTCGATCGGCGCGACGTCGCCGAAGCCGTTGCCCGGTTCCTGCTGGAAATCGGGGGCGGCGACGTTGGTGATCAAATTCTCCGCCGGCCGGTTGGCGACGGCGCGGACCATGAAATCGTGAAAGGCCTGGGCCGGCGCCCGCCCGCCCTGCAGCCCGCCGACGGGGCGCGAATCGTCGCGGCCCATCCAGACGCCCGTCGTGATCCCGCTGGAGAAGCCTAGGAACCAGCCGTCCTTGTTCGAGCTTGTCGTCCCCGTCTTGCCGGCGGTGGGGCGGCCGAGGGCGGCGTTGCGGCCGGTGCCGTGGGTGACGACGCCCTGGAGGAGGTCGGTCATCTGCGCGGCGACCCAGGGGGCGACCAGGGTCCGGTTCTCGTCGCCGCGGTGCTGGTAGAGCAGGGTGCCGTCGGCGGTGGTGACGCGGCGGATGCCGTAGGGCGTGACCGCCGTCCCGCCCGACGCCACCGAAGCATAGGCGCGGGTCATGTCGATAAGGCGCACTTCGGACGTGCCGAGCGCCATCGAAGGATTGGTGCTAACCCGGGTGGTGATCCCGAAGCGCTGCGCCATGTCGGCGACGTTGCCGGTGCCGACCTCCTGGGCGAGGCGCACCGCGACCGTGTTGAGCGAGAAAGCGAGCGCGGTCTTGAGGTTCACCTGGCCCGAATAGCGGCCGCTGTCGTTGCGCGGGGTCCAGCCGGCGATGGTGATCGGCGCATCGACGACGCTGGAGCTGGGCGTGAAGCCGGATTCGATCGCGGCGAGATAGACGAAGAGCTTGAAGGCGGAGCCCGGCTGCCGAGTCGCCTGGGTCGCCCGGTTGTAGCTCGATGCCGCGTAGTTGCGCCCGCCGACCAGCGCCCGTACCGCCCCGTCCCGGTCGAGCGAGACGAGGGCGCCCTGGGCATTCGCGGGCGCATTGGCGTTGATCGCCGAATGTGCCGCGCGCTGGAGGTTAGGGTCGAGCGTCGTCCAGACGTCGAGCGGCTGGACCGTCTCGTCGATCAATATGTCGAGCTGCGGCAGCGCCCAGTCGGTGAAGTAGCGGGCGATGTCCTGCCGCGCGGGATTGGGGACGAAGCGCACGTCCGCCGGGTTGGAGGCGCGGCGCAGCGCCGGCGTGATGGTGCCGGCGTCCAGCATCACGTCGAGGACGACGCCGGCGCGTCCGCGGGCGGCTTCGACGTCGGCCGTCGGCGAATAGTTGGACGGCGCCTTGACGAGGCCGGCGATGATCGCCGCTTCCACCGTCGAAATTTCGCTCGCGGGGTGGCCGAAGAAGCGCCGCGACGCCGCGTCGATCCCGTAGGCGCCGCCGCCGAAATAAACGCGGTTGAGGTAGAGCTCGAGGATCTCTTCCTTCGAGAAGCGCCATTCCAGCGCCATGGCGAGGATGGCTTCGCGCATCTTGCGGCCGAAGGTGCGGCTGTTGTCGAGGAAGATGTTGCGGGCGAGCTGCTGGGTGATCGTCGATCCGCCCTGCGTCCAGCGCCCGCTCGTCGTATAGATGCCGATCGCGCGCGCCATGCCGATCGGATCGATGCCGGGATGGTTGCGGTAGCGCCGGTCCTCCACCGCGATCATCGCCTCGCGCATGATCGGGGGGATGCGGTCGTGCGGGAGCCATTCGCCGAAGCTCGGCCCCATCGACATCATCACCGATCCGTCGGCCGCGCGCACCCGGATCATCTGACCGAGATCGTCGCGCCGGGTGAGCTCGCCGTAGGAGGGAAGCTGGCTGACCGCGACCGAGACGGCGACAACCAATGCCACCGTCGCCACCAGCATCGAATAGACGCCGATCTTGAAGATGGTTTTCAGCACCCGCTTGACGCGGGAGGGGGCTGCGGTCGCCATGGCGGGTCAGCGATAGGGCGAAGCGGTCATGCCGACAAGAAGCAGCAGAGAGGGTGAACGAGGGGTTAGCGGCGCCAGCGGGCTGGCACGGCGTTTGGCGGCGAGTGCTGCAACCAGGCTGCTCAATCCATCCGCCGTCATTGCGAGGAGCGAAGCGACGAAGCAATCCAGCGGGTCTCCGAGTTCCGCTGGATTGCTTCGCTGCGCTCGCAATGACGTTGTTTCCGGTGAGTTCGCTTCCCCGGCCGCGCACACAAGTTGGCTCGCGCAACTTTGGCTGTCATAGGCTTGAGCCATGGCGCTTTACCCACTCCTCCGCCCGTTCGCCTTCGCGCTCGACGCGGAGCGGGCGCACCGGCTCACCATCGCGGGCCTGAAGCTCGTCCCCGGCGGGGAACGGGCTGAGTTCGACCAGGTGCTCGCGACGAGCGTCGCGGGGCTCGATTTTCCAAACCCGATCGGCCTCGCCGCCGGCTTCGACAAGGATGCGGAAGTCCACGACCAGCTTCTCGGCTTCGGCTTCGGCTTCGTCGAAGTGGGGACGCTGACGCCCCGGGCGCAGTCCGGAAACCCCCGCCCGCGCCTGTTCCGCCTTTCCGAGGACCGGGCCGTCATCAACCGGATGGGCTTCAACAATGCCGGGCTCGACGCCGCCGCCGCGCGCCTCGAGACGCGGAAACGCGGGCGCGGGATCGTCGGCGTCAACGTCGGCGCGAACAAGGACAGCGCCTTCGGCGACGCGGCGATCGCGGACTATGTCGCGGGCGTGGCGCGGATGGCGCCGCTCGCCGATTATCTCACGATCAACGTTTCCTCGCCCAATACGCCGGGCCTTCGGAGCTTGCAGGACCGCGCGGCGCTCGACGCGCTGCTTGCCGCCGTGCTTGCCGCGAGACCGGCGGGCGGCCCGCCGGTCTTCCTCAAGGTCGCGCCCGATCTCGAGCCCGGCGCAATCGAGGACATCGCCCGCGTCGCGATAGATCGCGGCGTCGCAGCGCTGATCGTCGGCAACACGACGGTCAGCCGCCCCGAACTCAAGTCGCGCCACCGCGGCCAATCGGGCGGCCTCTCCGGCGCGCCGCTCAAGACGCTGGCGCTGGAGCGCCTCCGCGACTTCCGCCGCGCCGCCGGCGGCCAGCTTCCGCTGATCGCCGCGGGCGGCATCGAGAACGGAGTGGACGCCTGGGACCGCATCCGCGCGGGCGCCAGCCTGGTGCAGCTCTACTCCGCCCTCGTCTACGAAGGCCCGAGCCTTGCCATGCGCATCGCGGGCGAGCTCAAGCGCCTCGCCGCCATCCACGGCGTCTCCCGGATCGCCGACGCGGTGGGCAGCGAGGCCGCCTGAGCTGGAACCAACGTCCCGATTCTGCGCTTCTCTCCGCTCAGGAGACCCGCCGCGATGTCGAGAGACGTTCTTAAGACCCTCACCTATCTCGCCGTCCACCTCACGGTGGCGTTCACGGTCGGCTATCTCCTGACCGGATCGGTGACCATCGCCGGCGGCTTCGCGCTGATCGAGCCCTGCTGCAACGCGGTCGCCTTCTTCTTCCACGAAAAGGTCTGGAACCGCCCGGTGAAGCTGTTCGGCTTCATCGGCCGCGCGACCGGCACCGAACTCAAGGCCTGACGCTCAGCGGCGCCGCGCCGGCTCGACCAGGAACACGCCCTCGCGCCTCGGATCGGCGCCGCCCAGGAGCACGCCCTGGCGCATGAACACGCCGTGCAGCCCCGAATCCTCGCCCTGGCCGGGACGAACCTCGACGCCGCGGGCGCGCAGGCCCTCGAGCACGCCGGCCGGGAAACGCGTCGCTTCGCCCGCATAGCTGGTGCCGCGCGCGATGAGGTTGGGGAGCGCAATCGCGTTGGCCGTCGAAAGCTCCCAATCGACCACGCCGACCAGGGCTTTGCCGACATAAGCGAGGATCGCGTTTCCGCCCGGCGAGCCGATCGCGCCGGCGAAACGGCGGTCGGCCGTCATGAGGATCATCGGGGCCATCGACGAGCGCGGCCTCTTGCCCGCGGCGACGGCATTGGCGGCGGGGCGGCCCTGCGCGTCGGCCGGGGCGAATGAGAAGTCGGTCATCTGGTTGTTGAGGAACATGCCGTCGACCATCCGCCCGGAGCCGAAGATCGATTCGACGGTGGAGGTCATGGAGACGACATTCCCTTCCGCATCGCCGACCACGAAGTGGGTCGTGCCGGCCGGCTCCAGCGTCCGGTCGGCGGCGGCGGCCGTCGCGCCGGGCGGCGTGCCGGCGACCGGCGGCGGGCCGGCGCGCTCGCCGATCAGCCGAGCGCGGCTCGCGACATAGGCGGGGTCGAGCAGGCCGGAGACCGGCACCTGCACGAAAGCGGGGTCGCCGACATAGCGGTCGCGGTCGGCGTACATGAGGCGGCTCGCTTCGGCGAACAGGTACCAGCCCTGCGGATCGGCCGGTCCCCGGTCCGCGATGTCGGTGCGCTCCAGCATCCCCATGAGCTGGAGCAGGGCGACACCGCTCGACGGCGGAGGCGGCACGCAGGCGAGATAGACGCGGTAGGTGCGGCAGACCGGCTCGCGCTTCACCGCGCGGTAGCCGGCGAGATCGGCGAGCGTCATCGATCCGGGCAGCGCGCCGGAACGCAGGCGGGCGACGATCCGCTCGGCGGTCGGGCCGCGGTAGAGCGCGTCGGCGCCTTGCGCCGCGAGGCGGACGAGGAAGTCGGCATAAGCGCGGTTGGCCAGCCGGTCGCCGACGTCGACCGGGGTGCCGTCCGCTTCGGCGAAATAGGCGCGCACGTCGGAAGTGCCGTTCTGCGGGAAGTTGCCGGCCACCATCCGGGCAAGGCGCGGGCTGACGGTGAAGCCGCTCCGCGCGGTCCGCTCCGCGTCGGCGAAGAGGTCGCGCCACTGGAGGCGGCCATGTTCGCGGTGCGCCATTTCGAGCAGGCGCAGGACGCCGGGGACTCCGGTCGCCCGTCCGCTCACCACCGCTTCGGCGAAGGGCAAGGCCTCGCCGTTCGCGCCCAGGAACATGGTCGGCGTCGCGCCGGACGGCGCCGTCTCGCGGCCGTCATAGACGACGACCTCGCGGGTGCGGGCGTCATAGTGGGTCATGAAGGCGCCGCCGGCGAGGCCGGAGCTTTGCGGCTCGGCCAGCGACAGCATCGCCTGGACGGCGATCGCCGCGTCCACGGCGCTGCCGCCGCGCCTCAGCACGTTCATGCCGGCTTCGGCCGCCAGCGGATTCGCCGCCGAGACGAAGATGCTCGGCGCCGCTGCGGCCTGAGCGGCAGGGGCGGGGGCGTTGGAAGCGGTCGTGCAGGAGGCAAGAAAAGCCGCGGCCGCTGCCGCCCACAGGTTGAGCAATCGTCCCATAATCGTGTCGCCTCCAGTGCCCTCGTCCCGTAGCGGCCGGGCCGGAGCGCGTCCACGCTTCGATCCGGCATGGCGCGCGGCGATCAATCGGCTAAGAAAGACGCCCCGAGCGTCGAGAAGCGCCGGGCAGGAGGACGATGCGCCAGCTCGAACATTTCCCAAACGTCGTCACCATGTTCTTCACCCGCGCGGCGGAGAAAGGCGACGCGCCCTTTCTGTGGGCGAAGAGCGACGGCGAGTGGCGCGCGCGAAGCTGGCGCGAAGCGGCCGGCGACGTGGCGCGGCTCGCCGCCGCGCTGCAACGCCTGGGGCTGAGGCCCGGCGACCGGGTCATGCTCGTTTCCGAAAACCGGCCGGAATGGCTGATCGCGGACATGGCGATCATGGCGGCGGGCTGCGTCACCGTCCCCGCCTACACGACCAACACCGAACGCGATCACCAGCATATCATGGACGACAGCGGCGCCCGCGCCGTCTTCGTCTCGACCCAGAAGCTCGCGAAACCGCTCCTCCCCGCCGCGCACCAGAGTTCGGCCTGCGAGCATGTCATCGCCTTCGATCCCGTCCGCGCGGGGCAGGGGAGCGGCGTCGCCGTCCACGACTGGCGCGCCCTGGTCGCCGCGGAAAGCGACGACGTCGGCGCCGCGACCGAGACGGCGAGCCGCGTCGGGCGCGACGACCTCGCCTGCATCATCTACACGTCGGGGACCGGCGGCGCGCCGCGCGGCGTGATGCAGCATCACGGCGCCCTACTCCACAATGTCGAGGGCTGCACCGAGATCATTTCGGAGGATTTCGGCTGGGACGAGGAGGTGTTCCTGTCCTTCCTCCCGGCCAGCCACGCCTACGAGCATTCGGGCGGGCAGATGTTCCCGGTCGGGCTCGGCGCGCAAATCTATTATTCGGAAGGGATCGAGAAGCTCGCCTCCAACATCGAGGAGGTGAGGCCGACGATCATGGTCGTCGTCCCGCGCCTGTTCGAAGTGCTGCGCGCGCGCATCCTCAAGAATGTCGAGAAGCAGGGCAAGGTCAGCCAGTATCTCATGCGCCGCGCGCTCGAGATCGGCGCCAAGGCCTATGAAGGACGGCCTGCGCTCTGGGACAAGCCGATGGACCTGATCCTCGACCGGACGCTGCGGCCCAAGGTCAGCGCCAAGTTCGGCGGGCGGTTGAAGGCGATGGTTTCGGGCGGGGCGCCGCTCAATCCGGAAGTCGGCATCTTCTTCAATTCGCTCCGTCTCATCGTCCTCCAGGGCTACGGCCAGACCGAATCCGGCCCGGTGATCAGCTGCAACCGGCCCAAGGCGGGCGTGCGGATGGATACGGTCGGTCCGCCGATGAGGAACACGGAAGTCCAAATCGCCGAGGACGGCGAGATCCTGGCGCGCGGCGAGAACGTCATGCACGGCTATTGGCGCAATCCGGCCTTGACGGAAAAGACGCTGGTGGACGGCTGGCTCCACACCGGCGACATCGGCCATCTCGACGAGGGCGGGCGGATCGTCATCACCGAT
Source organism: Allosphingosinicella sp. (assembly GCA_035645215.1). Lineage (GTDB taxonomy): Bacteria > Pseudomonadota > Alphaproteobacteria > Sphingomonadales > Sphingomonadaceae > Allosphingosinicella. Next base: position 9,136 of record DASQND010000070.1, on the reverse strand, counting down.
CGCAAGAAGGACATCATCGTCCTCGACAAGGGCGACAATGTCGCGCCGCAGCGTGTCGAGGGCATGCTCACCCTCCAGAACGAAATCCTCCAGGCGATGGTGGCCGGCGACAAGCGCCCCTACATCGTCGGCATCGTCGTCCCCGATCCGGAATGGACGACGGACTGGGCCAAGGCGAACGGCAAGGCGGCGGCGACGCCGGCCGCGCTCAAGGACGATCCGGACTATGTGAAGGCGGTCGGCGCGGCGGTGGACCGCGTCAATGCCGGCATCTCGGTGACCGAAAAGGTGCGCCGCTTCATCCTCGCCGACGAGCCGTTCACGGTGGAGAACGAGCAGCTCACGCCCTCGATCAAAATCCGGCGGCATGTGATCCGGCAGGTGTACGGCGAACGGCTGGACGCGCTTTACCGGCGGTAGCGCCCGCGCCGGGCGCCCTCCAGACACGCCGGTGCACTTCACCCCCTGAGATCCCGGCCTCCGCCGGGATGACGGTCCTGGACCGGCTCGGCTGCGTCCAGCGCACACCGATGCCAAACACGTCATCCCGGGAGGGACCCCATCAAAGTAGTACTTTGGTGGGAACCCGAAGGCCGGGATCTCAGAGGGTGATCGCACCGCCCCACGTGCAGCGCTCCCTCCCACCAGCAGCAGCGGGAACAAAATACCGCTTGCACCATCGGGAGATATTATATCATTATGTAATAATGTAACGTCACATGGAGCGAGTCGGCCAAGAACCGGCCGCTCCTCGGAAAAAGGAGAAGGACCATGGCCGAAGCAGGTTTCCTCGATCCCAAACCCATCCGCCCCGGCGCCGCCGCGACGGTGATCCTGCTGCACGGCGCCGCCGTCGGCGCGCTGCTCCTCATCAAGAACCCTGAGGTCGTGCGGCAGGTCTTTCCGCCCACCACGATCATCCCGGTCCGCGTCGATCCGCTCCCGCCCCCGCCGCCGCCCCCGCAGCCGGAGAAACCGCTGGTCCGGGAGACCTACGTCACGGCGCCGCCCATTCCGTCGCCCGTGCCGTCGCCCTTCGTCGTGCCGCCTTCGCCTCCCGTGCCGCCGCCGAGCACCGGGGAACTGTCCGGAACGCGCGACGAAGGCAGGCCCTATGTTCCGCCGCGCCCCGTCGTCGAAAACCCGCCGCCCACACCGCCGCCGCCGCGCGAAGTCGTGCGCACGGAAGCGCGGATGACGAGCGGCGATCTCCAGCCGCCCTACCCCACCGCCGAGCAGCGCCTGGAACGCGAAGGCCGGGTCGTGATCCGGGTGACGATCGGCACCGACGGGCGGGTGACATCCGCGCAGAAGGTGAGCGCGACGAGCGACGCCTTCTACACGGCGACCGAACGCCATGCCCGTTCGCGCTGGCGGTTCCGGCCGGCGACGGTGGATGGGCGACCCGTTGAGACGACCAAGACGCTGACGGTGGTCTTCCAGCTCAATGCCTGACCCGCGCGGGGCACGGCGGCAAAGCGGCGTGCCCGCTCCCGGGCTGGCGCTCGGGGGCGGGGCGCATTATCTAGAGATCATGGCCTTCCCCCGCCCCGCTTCGCCCCGCGTCCTTTGGGAGGACCTCAGGAACTTCGCGCGCGAGCGCAGCCGTTACCAGTGGGTCTCGCTCTTCGGCGCGCTGGTCATGCCGGTCGCGCTCCTCTGGCTCTTCGTGCTCGACAGCGAGAGCATCGAGCAGCCCGCCGCCACCGTCGTCTTCGTCGACAGTTGGTCCGCCGCGCGGAACGACGAGGAGATCAAGGCGGCGCAGACCATCCGCCAGCGCGAGCGCGAGAAGCAGGACGAAGAGCGGCGCCAGGCCTGGAAGCGGCTCGGCGACCGCACCGGGGTCAACCCGTAGACGCGCACTGGATGCGTGCCGCGATCGCGCTCGGCGGCCGCGGCCGCGGGCGGACCGCGCCCAATCCCAATGTCGGCTGCCTCCTCGTCAACGAAGACCGCGTCGTCGGCCGTGGCTGGACCCAGCCCGGCGGCCGGCCGCACGCCGAAGCAATGGCACTCGAGCAGGCCGGCCACGAGGCGCGGGGCGCCACCGCCTATGTGACGCTGGAGCCCTGCGCGCATGACAGCCCGCGCGGCCCCACCTGCGCCGATCTCCTGCTCGAAGCCGGCGTGGCCCGCATCGTCTGCGCGGTCGAAGACCCCGATCCGCGCACGAACGGCCGCGGCTTCGACCGCCTGCGCGCCGCCGGTGTGCTGGTCGAAACCGGCCTGCTCGCCGCCGAAGCGGAGCGCTCCTTCGCGGGTTTTCTGACCCGGCTCCGGCTCGGCCGCCCCCATGTCACGCTCAAGCTCGCCATGTCGCTCGACGGCCGCATCGCCATGCCGTCCGGGGAAAGCCGCTGGATCACCGGACCGGAATCGCGCGCCCACGTCCACCTCGAACGCGCCCGCGCCGACATGATCCTCGTCGGCCGCGGCACCTACGAAGCCGACGCCCCGCGTCTCGACGTCCGCCTCGAAGGGCTGGAGGACCGCGCCCCCGCCCGCGCCCTCCTCACCCGCGGCGAAGCCCCCGCCGGCTGGACCCGCATTGCCGCACCCGAGGAAATCTCCGAACTCACCGGCGTCAACGACCTCTTCGTGGAAGGCGGCGCCGAAACCGCCGCCTCCTTCCTCCGCGCCGACCTCGTCGACCGCCTCCTCCTCTACCGCGCGCCCATCCTGATCGGCGAAGGAAAGCCCGCGCTCGGCGACATCGGACTTGCGTACCTCGCCCATGCGCACGGCCGGTGGCGCCTCCACGACCGGCGGACGCTTGGCAGCGACCTCCTCGAGACCTACGAAAGAGCCAGAACCCCGCTCCGTTCGGGCTGAGCCTGTCGAAGCCCTGCCCTTCCTCCTTTCGGCGCCGGGGACAAGGACAGGGCTTCGACAAGCTCGGTCCGAACGGCTAGTGAGCCCGCCATGTTCACCGGAATCGTCACCGACATAGGCCGTATCGAGGCCGCCGAGCAGCGGGGAGACCTGCGCCTCCGGATCGGCTGCGGCTACGACATGGCCGGAGTCGCGCTCGGCGCGTCCATCGCCTGCTCGGGCGTCTGCCTCACCGTCGTCGACAAGGGCGAAAACTGGTTCGCCGTCGATCTCTCCGCCGAAACGGTGAAGCGCACCGCGCCGGGCCTCTGGTGCGAAGGCGAGCGCCTGAACCTGGAGCGCGCGCTCAAGGTCGGCGACGAGCTCGGCGGCCACATCGTCACCGGCCATGTCGACGGCCTCGGCGAAGTGGTCGGGCTCGATCCGGTCGGCGACTCGACGCGCCTGCGCATCGCCGCCGGTGCGGACATCGCGCCCTACATCGCCGCGAAAGGCTCGGTCGCGCTCGACGGCGTGTCGCTTACCGTCAACGAGGTCGAGACCACGTCCCAAGGCGGCGTCATCTTCTCGATCAACCTCATCCCCCACACCGCTGCCCAGACCACCTTCGGCAGCCTGGAGCTCGCCCGCAAGCTCCACATCGAGATCGACATCCTCGCCCGCTACCTCGGCCGGATGATGGAGCTTCGCGCCACCACGGTGTGATACAGGGCTTTTGCATCACACTACGGTGTGATAGCGGCGCGGCCATGAGCACTTTGCTGATCGAACGAGTCTCCGAACTCGTCAACGCGGGCGACATGTCGCGCGCCGGACTCGCCCGCGCCGCCGGGCTTCATCCCAATTCGCTGAGGAAGCTCGGCGATGCGGACTGGAACCCGACGGCCGACACCCTCCTCAAGCTCGAGAAGTTCCTCGCCTCCGGAAGCCGCGACATCCTCGTCGGCCCGGAGCGGATCATCGACGAAGCGCGCAACGGCCGCATGTTCATCCTCGTCGACGACGAAGGCCGCGAGAATGAAGGCGACCTCATCATCCCGGCGCAGATGGCGACGCCCGACGCGATCAACTTCATGGCCCGGCACGGCCGCGGCCTGATCTGCCTCGCGCTCACCAGGGAGCGGGTCGAGACGCTCGGCCTCCCCCTCATGGCTCGGCACAACGGCACCCGGCACGAAACCGCCTTCACCGTCTCGATCGAGGCGAAGGACGGCGTCACCACCGGCATTTCCGCCGCCGACCGCGCCCGCACCGTCGGCGTGGCGATCGACGCGTCCAAGGGCCCCGAGCATCTCGTCACCCCCGGCCACGTCTTCCCGCTCGTCGCGCGCGACGGCGGAGTCCTCGTCCGCGCCGGCCATACCGAGGCCGCGGTCGACGTCTCCCGCCTCGCCGGCCTCAACCCGTCCGGCGTGATCTGCGAGATCATGAAGGAAGACGGCACCATGGCGCGGCTCGACGACCTCGTCGAATTCGCGCAGTTGCACGGCCTCAAGATCGGCACGATCCGCGACCTCATCGCCTACCGCCTGTGCAAGGACCGCCTCGTCGAGCAGACCGCCGAAGCGCAGTTCGAGAGCCGCTGGGGCGGGAGCTGGACGGCGAGGACCTTCATCAACAAGGCCTCGGGCACCGAGCAGATTGCCCTCGTCAAAGGCCGGGTCGATCCCGACAAGCCGACTTTGGTCCGCATGCACGCCCTTTCGCTCTTCTCCGACGCGTTCGCCGAAGCCGGCGCGCGTGGCGGCCTCCTCGAAGGCGCGATGAAGGCGATCGCGGAAGAAGGGGCGGGCGTGATCGTCGTCATCAACCGCCCAAGCGCGGACGCACTCACCCAGGCGCTCAAGGTCCGCTCGGGCGCCGCCGAGCCGCGCGACATGGAAGCCATCCGCGACTACGGCGTCGGCGCCCAGATCCTGATGGCGCTCGGCGTCCACGACATGATCCTCTTGACCAACAGCCACCACACCCCCGTCGCGCTCGGCGGCTACGGCCTCGCCATCGTCGGCGAACGGCCGATCCCAAGCACGGAGAATTGAACGTGGCGAAGATCCTGATCGTCGAAGCGCGCTTCTACGACCATCTGAACGACCTCCTCCTCCAGGGCGCCCGTGCCGCGATCGAGGCCGAGGGGCACGGCCACGAGACGGTGACGGTGCCCGGCGCGCTGGAAGTCCCCGCCGCCATCGCCATGGCCGCGGAGAGCGGGCGCTACGATGCGTATGTGGCTCTGGGCGTCGTCATCCGCGGCGAGACTTATCATTTCGAGATTGTCGCAGGGGAAAGCGCCCGGGGCATAATGGCGCTGACCATGGACGGCCTCGCTATCGGCAACGGGATCCTGACGGTGGAGAACGAGGCGCAGGCTTTGGCGCGCGCGCGACCCGACGAGAAGGACAAGGGCGGGGAGGCGGCGAAGGCGGCGCTGGCGACGCTGAAATTGCGAGAACGCTTCTCTTAAATCCTCGCCGGGACGGGGAGGGGGACCGCACGAAGTGCGGTGGAGGGGGGTCTGTGCGGGTCTCGGAACCCCCTCCACCATGCTGCGCATGGCCCCCCCCGCAAGCGGGGAGGATCAGGGAGCGCTACGCTCCCGCCTCCGGATAGTCCGTGTAGCCCTCCTCCCCCTGGCTGTACCACGTCCGGCGGTCGTCCGGGTTCAGCGGGAGGCGGTTTGCGAGGCGGTGCGGCAGATCCGGATTGGCGAGGAACGTGCGGCCGAAGGCGATCGCGTCGCAGCGTTCCTTCGCGAGCGCTTCCTCGGCATTTTCGAGCACGTAGTCCGAATTCAGCACCAGCGGCCCGGTGAACACCTTCCGGATCGAAGGCGCCAGAGCCGGCCCGTCGCCTGTCCCGAACGTTCCCTCCGGCCCCGGCTCGCGAAGCTCGAGAAACGCGATGCCGATTTCCTGAAGCGCCGCGGCGGCGGCGGTGAACAGGGCTTCGGGGTCGCTGTCCGCGCAGCCCTGCGTTTCGCTGTTCGGCGACAGGCGCACGGCGGTGCGCTCCGGCCCCACCGTCTCTGCGATCGCCTGCGTCGCCTCGCGCAGCAGGCGGATGCGGTTTGGGATCGCGCCGCCATAATCGTCGCCCCGCAGGTTGGTGCCGTCGCGCAGGAATTGATCGATCAGATAGCCGTTGGCGGCGTGGAGCTGCACGCCGTCGAAGCCCGCCTCAACCGCCAGCCGCGCCGCGCGGCGGTAGTCCTCGAGCAGCCCCGGTATCTCATCGGCCCTGAGCGGGCGCGCCTCGGTATAGGGCTGGCGGCCTTCATAGGTATGCGCCTTGTGCGGCGCCGTCGTCGCGGAAGCGGAGACGGGGGGTTCGCCGCCGAGGAAGCTCGGATGCACGACCCGGCCCATGTGCCAGAGCTGGCAGAAGATGCGCCCGCCCGCCTCATGCACGCCCGCCACGATCGGCTTCCACGCCTCCATCTGCTCGTCGCTCCAGATGCCGGGCGCATAGGGCCAGCCGAGACCCTGGCGCGAAATGCCAGTCGCTTCCGTGATGATGAGCCCAGCGCTCGCCCGCTGCCGGTAATAAGTGCCCATGATCGGCGTCGGCACGTGCTCGCGGGTGGCGCGGCCGCGGGTGAGCGGGGCCATGAACACGCGGTTCGGGCAGGTGAGGGCGCCGATCGCGACGGGGTCGAACAGGGAAGGCAAAAGGGGCGGCTCCGGATTGACGGGGGCGGAAGGCGCGGCCTAGCGGCGGCGGCACTGCAATGCACCAGAATCCGAGCACGCGCGGCACCGGCCGCTTCGCCTTCGCGGCGGTGATCGTCGCCAACCTGTTCCTCGCCGCCGGGCCGTGGATGGTGCGGGTGGCGGACGTCGGTCCGGTCGCGTCTGGCTTCTGGCGCCTCGCCCTCGCCGTGCCGTTCCTGGCCGCGCTCGGCCTATGGCGGGGCGGCGCTAGGAGCTTCCGAGCCGGGCCGGCCCTGCTCGGCGCGGTGGTGCTCGGCGGCGTCTTCTTTGCCGCCGATCTCGCCGCCTGGCACGAGGGGATCGTCCGCACCAAGCTCGCCAACTCGACGCTGTTCGGCAACATGTCGAGCTTCCTGTTCGCAGCCTACGGATTCCTCCTCGCCCGCCGCCTGCCGCCGCCGCTCCAGGCCGGCGCCCTGCTCCTCGCCGGACTCGGCGCCGCCCTCCTCCTCGGCGGCAGCTACGAGCTCAGCCAGCGCAACTTCGCCGGCGACCTCCTCTGCCTCCTCGCGGCCGTTTTCTACGGCCTCTATTTGATGGTCGTGGATCAGGCGCGGCGGACCATGGCGCCTTTGCCCCTCCTCGCCATCTCCAGCGCGGCCGGCGCGGTCCCGATGCTGGTCCTCGCCCTCGCCCTCGGCCAGCCGGTGCTGCCGGGCGAGTGGACGCCGATGATCCTCCTTGCGCTCGGCAGCCAGGTCATCGGCCAGGGCCTGATCGTCTACGCGGTCGGGCACTTGTCGCCGGTCGTGGTCGGGATCGGCCTCCTCACCCAGCCCGTCGCCGCCTCGGCGCTCGGCTGGGTCGTCTACGGAGAAGGCTTAACCCTCCTCGACGGCCTCGGCGCCCTTCTCATCGCAGCCGCAATGGTCCTCATTCGCCTGAGGCCGGAGGAGGCACAGTTGCGCGGCGCAACTTCCGCCTCCCTTGCATCCTCTCCCCGCGAGGATCATTAGTCCCGCATGATCGCGCCGCAGGACATGACGCTGGACGAGCTTCGCATCGCGCTCGCGCCGTTGCTCCCCGCCCATGCCGCCTTCGACGGCTGGTCGGACGAAGCGCTCGCCATGGCCGCGAACGAACTCGGCGTCCCCCCCGCGCGCGCGCGCCTCTGCTTCCCGGGCGGCGCGATGCAGATGATCGATGCCTGGTTCGATTCGGTCGACGTCGCCATGCTCCACGCCTTCCCGCCGGAGCGGATCGCGGCGATGAAGATCCGCGAGCGCATCCGCGAACTCGTCCTCTTCCGCCTCGAGCGCATGCTCCCGCACCGCGAAGCGTTGCGCCGCGCCTATGCCATCCTGGCGCAGCCGCAGAACCTCGCCGCCGCGGCCAAGCTCGCCTGGCGCGCGGCCGATCGGATGTGGCGCGTCGCCGGCGACACCGCGACCGACTTCAACCACTACACCAAGCGCGCGCTTCTGAGCGGCGTCTACGGCTCCACCTCGCTCGTCTTCATCGACGACACCAGCGAGGATCTCGCCGACACCCGCGCCTTTTTAAGCCGCCGCATCGACGACGTGATGAAGTTCGAAAAGGTGAAGGCAAGCTGGCGCGGCGGCCAGCAACGCCTCCCCAGCCTCAGTCGCTTCTTAGGAAGGCTGCGCTACCCGGTGGCGTGACGGAACGACATTTCGCCCCGCGGCGCTTGTCCACCCATCCCTGATCCCGCTAACGCCTCCCACCATGAGCGACGCTTTCCTCAGCACGGCGATCATGGTGCTGGCGCTTTTGCTCTTCATCACCGACCGCATCCGCCCGGACGCCGTCGCCCTCCTGATCCTGCTCATCGCCTGGGGCTCGGGCCTCCTGACGCTCGACGAAGCGCTGGCCGGCTTCGGGAGCCAGGCGGTGGTGATCGTGGCGGCGGTGCTCGTCGTCGGGCGCGCGGTGGAGTTCAGCGGCGCGGCGCAGGCGATGACGCGCATGTTCGTGCCGCGGGTGCGCTTCGCCTCGGTGCGGATCGGCGGCGTGCTGCTGATGGGCGCGGTTCTCTCGGCCTTCATGAACAATATCGCGGCGCTCGCCATCACCATGCCGATCGCGCTCGCCGTGGCGCGCGAGCACAAACTGCCGCCCGGCGCCGTGCTGATGCCGCTTTCCTTCGCGACGATCCTGGGCGGGATGACGACGTTGATCGGCACGCCCGCCAACCTCATCGTCTCCTCCGTGCGCGAGGACCGCACCGGCGAGCCGTTCGGCATGTTCGACATGACGCCCGTCGGCGCGGCGGTGACCGGCGCCGGCCTCCTCTATCTCCTGATCGTCGGCTGGCGCCTCGCCCCGCGGCGCGACGCGGCGAGCGTGGAGGAGGGGGCGAAACGGCTTTACGTCTTCGAGCTCGCGCTGCCGATCGGCGCGGCGCGCGGCCAGGTCCGGCTTCCCGGCATGCGGCAGAGCCTGCGCGGCGCCGGCGCCGTCCTCCTCGCCGTGCTTCGCGGCGGCGAGCGGGTGCGGATGGAAGGCGATACGATGCTCGGCCACGACGACCGGCTGCTCGTCATGAGCCGCGACAAGCCCTGGGAGGTCGCCGCCCGCACCCGCCTCTTCTCCGACGTGACCGACGACCCCCCGGGCACCGTCACCGCCCACGT
>DASQND010000069.1:0-4818 GCA_035645215.1 Allosphingosinicella sp. | reverse complement strand
CCGACATCCCGCCCGCCGCGCATCCGGGAACGGTCAAGTCGCCGATGGTGGGCACCGTCTATCTCGCCGGCGAGCCCGGCGCGCGGCCCTTCGTCGCGCCCGGCACCCCGGTCAAGGAAGGCGAGACGCTCGTCATCATCGAGGCGATGAAGGTCATGAACCCGATCGTCGCCCCGCGCGCCGGCACCGTCGTCCAGCTCCTCGTCCAGGACGGCCAGCCGGTCGAATACGACCAGCCGCTGGTGATCGTCGAATAATGAAAATACAGAAGGTCCTGATCGCCAACCGGGGCGAGATCGCGCTGCGCATCCACCGCGCCTGCCACGAAATGGGGATCAAGACGGTCGCCGTGCACTCGACCGCGGATTCGGACGCCATGCACGTCCGCCTCGCCGACGAGGCGATCTGCATCGGCCCGCCGCCGGCGAGCGAATCCTATTTGAACATCCCCAACATCATCTCGGCGGCCGAGCTTAGCCACGCCGACGCGATCCATCCCGGCTACGGCTTTCTCTCCGAAAACGCGCGCTTCGCCGAGATCGTCGAGCTCCACAACATCATCTGGATCGGCCCCAAGCCCGAGCATATCCGGATCATGGGCGACAAGATCGAGGCGAAGCGCACCGCCGCCAAGCTCGGCCTCCCGCTCGTCCCGGGCTCCGACGGCCCCGTCGAAGGCTTCGAGGAAGCGCGCGAAGTCGCCAACACCGCCGGCTATCCGATCATCATCAAGGCGGCCTCGGGCGGCGGCGGGCGCGGCATGAAGGTGGTGCGCTCCGAGGACGAGCTCGAAGCGCAGATGATGCAGGCGCGCTCCGAAGCCAAGAATGCGTTCGGTGACGAGACGGTCTATATCGAGAAATATCTCGGCAATCCGCGCCACATCGAATTCCAGGTCTTCGGCGACGGCGCCGGAAAAGCCGTGCATCTCGGCGAGCGCGACTGCTCGCTCCAGCGCCGCCACCAGAAGGTGCTGGAGGAAGCCCCCTCCCCCGTCATCTCGGCCGAGCAGCGCGCCCACATGGGCGGCATCGTCAGCCGCGCCATGTCCGACATGGGCTATCGCGGCGCCGGCACGATCGAGTTCCTCTACGAGAACGAGGAATTCTACTTCATCGAGATGAACACCCGGCTCCAGGTCGAGCATCCGGTGACCGAGATGATCACCGGCATCGATCTGGTGCGCGAGCAGATCCGCGTCGCCGCCGGCGAAGGCCTCTCCGTCACTCAGGACGAGGTCCAGCTTCGCGGCCACGCGATCGAATGCCGGATCAACGCCGAGGACCCGAAGACCTTCGCCCCCTCGCCCGGTACGGTGAAGAATTACGTCGCGCCCGGCGGCATGCACGTGCGCGTCGATTCCGGCCTCTACGCCGGCTACAAGGTGCCGCCCTATTACGACTCGATGATCGCCAAATTGATCGTCTACGGCACCACCCGCGAACGCTGCATCATGCGCCTGCGCCGTGCCCTCGAGGAGTTCGTCGTCGAAGGCATGAAGACCACCATCCCCCTCCACCAGAAGCTGATCAAGGATCCGGAATTCAACGCCGGCGACTATACGATCAAGTGGCTCGAGGAATGGTTGGCGCGCGAGGAATAAGCAGGAGGCTCGAGCCGCCTCAGCTCTAACTCGAGACAGGACCCAACCTCGATCAATCTGGTCCGAATCGGACCGGACCCGGTTTGATTCGTTGGGCGCCGCTGCGCGCCATGATAGCCTGCGGCCATGCGCACGCTCCTCCGGATCGCCGCCGCACCTTTGCTGCTCGCGGCCGCCGGCACGGCCGCGGCCCTGGCGATCGCATGGGGGTGGAACCGGGAAGCGCTGCTCGCGGGCATGCTGCTCTTCACGCTCGCTTATCTCACGCTCCTCGAATTCCTGATCCCGCTCGAGCCTTCGTGGCAGGTGAGGCGGGAAGACGTCTGGCCCGATCTCGCGCACCTCGTCCTGGTGAACGCCTTTTCAGGGATCGGCGCGGTCGCGGCGCTCAGCCTCGCGCTCTGGCTCCAGCAAAGCGCCGGCCTTGAATGGGCCCTCTGGCGCGAGGTGCCGATCGCGCTCCAGGCCGCCGCCGCGATGATCGTGGGCGAGTTCCTGCCTTATTGGTATCACCGGCTCAGCCACGGCAAGCGCCCGTTCCTCTGGCGCGTCCACGCAATCCATCACATCACGCCGCGGCTCAACAGCCTCAAGAGCAGCTGGATGCATCCGCTGAACACGTTCGCCAACGGCTTCGCGAAGATGCTCCCCATCCTGGCGCTCGGCTTCAGCGCGGAAACGCTCGCCGTGGTCGCGGTCTTCAGCCTGGTGATCGGCTACATGTCGCACGCCAATATCGACGCGCGGACCGGCCCGCTCGATTACCTCATCGCCACGCCGCACGTGCACCGGTTCCACCACAGCCTGCGCCCCGAAGAAGCGCGCAACTACGGCACCAACGTCATGCTGTGGGACCTGCTCTTCGGCACCTACTTCAACGCGCCGCACCGGGTCGGCGAGATCGGCGTCCGTCCGAGGGCCGGCCACGACTATCCGCCTCTCGGCAGCGTCGCGCATCAGCTCCGCTTCCCGTTCCGGCGCGGGCGCGAGCCGGCGGCGCGGCCATGACGCTCTCGATCGTCATCCCGACCTTCCAGGAGGCGGCGCGGATCGGCGCCGCGGTGGATGCGGCACGCGCGCTGGGCGAGGGCGTCGAGATCGTCGTCGTCGACGGCGCGAGCAGCGACGGGACCGCCGCGATCGCGCGCCGGCGCGGGGCGCGGGTCATCGCCGCCGACGCGCCCGGCCGCGCGCGGCAGATGAACCAGGGCGCCGCGGCTTCGAGCGGGGACGTCCTCTTGTTTCTCCATGCCGACACGCTCCTCCCCGCGGACGCGGCGCGGGCGATCGCCGCGATCCTGTCCGACCCGCGGGTCGCCGGCGGCTGCTTCCGGCTGAGGTTCGACGACGACCATCCGGTGCTGCGCCTGTCGAGCGCGCTCAGCGGCGCCGGATGCCGCCTCTTCCACTATGGCGACTGCGCCTATTTCGTCAGGCGCCCGGTCTTCCGCGCGCTGGGCGGCTTCCACGCCATGCCGCTCCTCGAGGATCTCGATTTCTGGCTGCGGCTCAACCGCGGCCACCGCGTGGTCGTCGCCCGCGCCAGCGTCGTCACGTCCGCCCGGCGCTTCAAGGAAGTCGGCGTCGTCAGGCAGCAGGCATTGGGGGTGCTGATCGTGCTCCTCTACCTCCTCGGGGTGGGCGCGCCGCGCCTCGCCCGCCTGTACCGGCGCTTCACTCGGTTCCGCACTCCGGAGGTCGCCTGATGTCCATCGCCTCTCTGCCCCGCACGCTCTGGTACTGGGCCTTTTCCAACGCCCACATGACCAAGCAGACGCTGAACGTGCTCGACTTCATGTGGGTGCACCGCGTCGAGGCCGGGCTGCTGCCGCCCGATCATCCCTGGCTGACGGGAATGGGGCAGGCCGCGCCGGGCGAGACGATCTGGGCAAGGAACATCGTCTTCGCATCGCCGCGCGGCGCCCACGTCGCCGAAGCGGCGAGCGACGAGGAGATCGTGACGGCGGTGGGGCGCTTCCTCGCGGCCATGGTCCAACGCTCCAACGTCGCCGCGCCCGAAATCCCGCAGGGCCGCAGCCGCCGGATGCCGCACGCGGTCAATTATCTTCACGGGCCCGTTCACCACAATGGCGGCTACGTCCTGTTCGATGACTTCAGCGACGCGATGTTCCACCTGTCCGACCGCACGTTCGCCGCCGAGTTCCTGCGCTTCGCCAAGGAGGAGCGCCGCGAGCTCACCATCGTCCTGCGCGACCGGCATTACGACCCGGAGGAATATGCCTGGTTCGTCGCCTTCGTGCGCGCGCACCTGCCCTGGTATTGCAACGGCAACGGCCCCACCCGCAAACGCGTGCTGCACGGCACGCCGAGTCCCTATCCGGTCGTCAATCCGATCAACGGCACCTGGATCGGCGACGTCCGGAGGCTGCAGCGCGGGGAACGCGGCGGCCTCGCGCGGCCGCCGATCGAAGCGCGCTATTTCACCGGCGCCTATGCCGGCACCCGCACCGACTATCTCTGGATGGAGCGGCTGCACGCCTGGCTGCAATGGCTGGTCACGGAAGCCAAGGGCTTTCAGGGCGGCCTGGTCTTCACCAGGCGCGCGCTGATCGAGCCGCACAACCTCGCGGCCTATGTGGCGGGCGGCGGCAAATGGCGCCCGGGCTACACCATCTCCCACCCGTTCCGGACCCTCGCCCGCGCCCGGGCGCGGCGCGCGCGCCGGTCCGACTGAAGCTCGAGCCCCCCCGAACCGCCCTGAACGTCCTGAACCGGCGCGGAGCCCGAAACCTTTGAAACGAAGACCGCGCCGCCGCGACATGCGGCTGTTGCGCGCGGCGCCTATTTCCGAAGCCACGAAGGTCGAAGACGTGAGGCGAAGGAGCGGGCATCGTGGACATGATCGAGTGGCACCTGGCTCAGGAGGAACGCGCCCGCCCGGACGCCGCCGGCACCGGTGCGGGCGCCGCGCTTCCGCTGGTTCTCTGGGTGGTGGTCATCCTGGGCGCAAGCGGCGCGGCGGCGGTCGAGCAGCTTCCCTTCTGGCTGTGCGTGCTCGTCGTCGCGTCGCCGTCGGTCCTTTTGATCCTCGGCCTGTGGCTGCGCGATCTGATCGCCGGCACCCCGGCCGCGGCCGCCGCGCGCCAAAGCCGCTGCTGAGCCGCCTATCCGGGACTGTACGGCTTCGCGACAAGCGCCTATTCTCCGCCGCTTGGCGAAGGCCGTGTCGCCGCGGGCGGGGAATAACCGATGTT
>DASQND010000068.1:0-5396 GCA_035645215.1 Allosphingosinicella sp. | reverse complement strand
ACGGGATTTACGGTAAGTGGTTGCGGTTTCCCGCAATTGGGACAATCTAGCGGCAATGAGCGAATTCGCCCGCGCGCCGCTGACGGCCATTCTCGGGCCGACCAATACGGGCAAGACCCACCTCGCCGTGGAGCGGATGGCGGCCCATTCCTCGGGCATGATCGGCTTCCCGCTGAGGCTGCTCGCCCGCGAAGTCTACGACCGCGTGGTGAAGATGAAGGGGCCGAAGCAGGTCGCCCTCCTCACCGGCGAGGAGAAGATCCTTCCCAAGGACGCGCGCTGGTTTCTCTGCACCGCCGAATCGATGCCGACGCACCGGGACTTCGCCTTCGTCGCGATCGACGAAGCGCAATTGGGCGCGGACCGGGAACGCGGCCACGTCTTTACCGATCGGATGCTCCACGCCCGCGGGCGCGAGGAGACGATGATCCTCGGCTCCGAAGCCCTGGCGCCGATGGTCCGCACCTTGCTCCCCAAGGCGGAGATCATCGGCCGGCCGCGCTTCTCGACCCTCACCTACGCCGGCCCTTCCAAGCTCTCCCGCCTGCCGCCCCGCTCGGTCGTCGTCGCCTTCTCGGCCGAGCAGGTCTACGCCGTCGCCGAGATGCTGCGGCGGATGCGGGGCGGCGCCGCCGTGGTGATGGGCGCCCTGTCCCCGCGCACCCGCAACGCCCAGGTCGACATGTACCAGGCGGGCGAGGTCGATTACCTCGTCGCGACCGACGCGATCGGCATGGGGCTGAACATGGACGTGACCCATGTCGCGTTCGCGGGACTTACCAAGTTCGACGGGCACAGGCGGCGGCGGCTGTCTCCGGCCGAGATGGCCCAGATCGCCGGGCGCGCCGGGCGGCACCAGAAGGACGGCAGCTTCGGCATCCTCACCACCGAGGCCGAAGGAAATGCCGAATTCCGCCCTGAGGAGATCGAGGCGATCGAGGAGCATCGCTTCGCGCCCTTGGAGCATCTTTACTGGCGCGAGGGCGATCCCGAGATGCGCAGCGTCGACGCGCTGATCCGCGACCTGGAGCGCAGGCCCGACCACCCCGTGCTCCGGGCCGCGCCGGAAGCGGTCGATCTCGCCGTGCTGAAGCGCCTCGCCGGCGACCCCGAAATCCGCGACCGCGCCGTCGGCGAGGAGCGGGTGCGGCGGCTCTGGGTCTCGTGCGGACTTCCCGACTTCCGCAAGACCGGCGCCGACTTCCACGCGCGGCTCGTCGCGCGCATCTTCATGCACCTTTCCGAAGGCGAAGGGCGCATCCCGCAAGGCTGGTTCGCCGAGCAGGTCGCTCGTCTGGATAACGTCCAGGGCGATATCGACACGCTGGCGGACCGGATCGCGGGCGTGCGCACCTGGGCCTATATCGCCCACCGCCAGGACTGGCTGGCCGATCCCGCCACCATGGCCGAGCGCACACGCGACGTTGAGGAAAAGCTCTCGGACGCCCTCCACGAGCGCCTCACCCAGCGTTTCGTAGATCGCCGTACGTCGGTCCTGATGCGCCAATTGGGCGGCAAGGGCGCGACCGAGTTTCCGGTGCTGGTCGACGAGCAGGGCGAAGTCACGGTCGGCTCCTTCCCGATCGGCCGGATGGAGGGCTTTTCGTTCGAGGTCGACCCGACCGCCCGCCACGCCGACCGCAAGATGCTGCTCGCCACCGCCGAGCGGCGCCTCGGCGGCGAATATGAGAAGCGCGCCGCCGCCTTGGTCGCCGACACGGACGATCATTTCTCCCTCCACACCGATGCCGGCGCGCCGGTCGCGATCCTCTGGCGCGGGCACGAAGTGGCGCGGCTCGGGCCCGGCAAGAATTTGCTCAGCCCCCGCGTCCATCTCGACCGGCGGATCGACCGCGTGTCGGACCGCGGGCGCGAGGCGGTGATCGAGCGGCTGAAGAACTGGGTGCGCGGCCAGGTCGAGCGTTGGCTGGGGCCGCTGCGCCGCGCCGGCGCCGCCGCGCAGGACAAGGAGACGCCCGCCGCGGTGCGCTCGATCCTCGCCTTGCTCGTCGACGAAGGCGGGATCGTCGCGCGCGAGGAAGTCGCCAAGCCCCTCGCCCTCCTCGACCGCGACCAGCGCCGCGCCGTCACGGGCCTCCGCATCCGGATCGGCGCGCTCGACCTGTTCATGCCCGATGTGCTGAAGCCCGAAGCGATGCGCTGGCGCACGGCGCTGCGCGCCGCCGCCGGCAACGAGGCCATGCCCGTGCTTCCGCCCGCCTCCAGCGTCGTCCTCCCCTGCGTGCCCGAGGAGCGCCCGCGCCTCGTGCGCCTCGGCTTCCGCGCGCTCGGGCCGCAGATGCTTCGCGTCGACATGGTCGAGCGGCTCGCCCGCCACGCCCACGACGTGCGCACCGGCAAGGAGGGAAGCCTGGTCGACGAGGCGCTCGTCACCTCGTTGGGGCTCCAGCCCGCCGCTCTCGCCAAGCTGATGCGCGATCTCGGCTTCCGCCAGGCGCAGGCCGGCGCCGACTGGACCTGGCGCGGCGGCCGGGCCGGACGCCCTCCGCGCCGCGTGGAACGGCCGGCTGACCCTTCCCACGCCTTTGCCGCCCTGTCCGCTCTCCGCCGTGGCTGACACAATCCGGCTCGACAAGTTCCTGTGGTTCGCGCGCATCGTGAAGACCCGATCGCTCGCCCAAAGCCTCGCGGAGGAAGGCCGCATCCGGATCGCCGGCCGGATCGTCGACCGCGCCCATGCCGCCGTGCGCGTCGGCGACGTGCTGAGCTTCGCCCAGCGCGGCAGCGTCCGCGTGCTCAGGATCGAAGCGCTCCCGGCACGCCGCGGCCCGGCGCCGGAGGCGCGCGCCCTCTATACGGACCTGTCCGAGCAGACGGGACAGGCGTTGACGAGCGAAGGCGGCGACGATTAGGGGATTGGCCGCCGTCCGGGAGAGAAGAGCCATGACCTACGTCGTCACCGATGCCTGCATCCGCTGCAAATATATGGATTGCGTCGAGGTCTGCCCGGTCGACTGCTTCTACGAGGGCGAGAACATGCTCGTCATCAACCCGAGCGAATGCATCGACTGCGGCGTCTGCGAGCCCGAATGCCCGGCCGAGGCGATCCTTCCCGACACCGAGAACGGCCTCGAAAAGTGGCTGGAGGTAAACGCGACCTATTCAGCCGAATGGCCGAACATCACCCGCAAGAAGGACAGCCCGGCGGACGCGGACGAGCATAAGGGCGTGGAAGGCAAGTTCGACAAGTACTTCTCGGCGACCCCCGGCGAGGGCGATTGAGTCCGGGTCACGAGCCGCTTCCCCACCCCACCAACTCCCGTTTCCTTCTGAAACCGGCCTCGGTGCCCACTGCGCCAAAAGGGTAGCTTTTTGCGGCCTTTTGAGTTATAAGGCCGTCATCGCTGGCGGAACCATCACGCGTTCCGCTCCTGGTGGTTACGAGAATCGCCGCAAACAAGGTCTGGGAGCGTCTCGAAGGGGCGATGCGGACTGGCACCGTTTTGCGGTTTCCAAAGGAAGGTCGATAAATGGCAGCGAAAGCGCTCAGCTTCGATGTTGGCGATTATGTGGTGTACCCGAAGCACGGCGTGGGCCGTGTCGTCGAGCTCCAGAGCACGGACATTGCGGGCATGCAGCTCGAACTCTACGTCCTTCGCTTCGAAAAGGAAAAGATGACGCTGCGCGTTCCGACCAACAAGGCGGAAAGCGTCGGCATGCGCAAGCTCTCGTCCGACAAGACGATGGCCGAGGCGATGGCGACGCTCAAGGGCAAGCCCAAGGTGAAGCGCACCATGTGGTCGCGCCGCGCGCAGGAATATGAAGCGAAGATCAATTCGGGCGACCTCGTGTCGATCGCGGAAGTGACCCGCGACCTGTTCCGCGCCGACGACCAGCCCGAGCAGAGCTATTCGGAGCGGCAGATCTTCGAAGCCGCCTCGAGCCGCCTCGCCCGCGAACTCGCCGCCGTCGAGCAGGTCGACGAGCCCAAGGCGCTCGAGAAGATCCTCGAGATCCTGAACAAGGCCGCGGCCGTCTACAACAAGGACAAGGTGCCGGCGTAACGCCTGGTTCCTGATACCGACAACAGACGCCGGCGCCGAGGGACACCCCTCCGGCGCCGGTGTTTTTTTGCGCCTGCTCTTTCCATTTGCATCGTTTCGCCTGTGCGTGTATTAAGCATGCAACACAGCGGGAGAGAAGAGATGCGCGGTTCGGCGATCCTGATGGCTTCGATGCTGGCGCTGGCGGCGGGCGGTTGCAGTGCCGGCGCGCGCGAGGGCGAGCGCGGCGCTGAACAGCAGCACCAGGCGCGGCCGGCCGCGCGCCGCGATTTCCAGGTCGGGCAGTTCCAGTCCGTCTCGCTGACCGGCCCGTCCGACGTCAACGTGACCGTCGGCGGCGCCCCCTCCGTCCGCGCGGAAGGCGATGCGGAAATGATCGAGCGGCTGGAAATCGCGGTCGTGAACGGAGACCTCCGCATCGGCTTCAAGGACGGATCGAGCGGCCGATCGATGTTCGGGCGGGAGCGCGGCGTCACCGTGCACGTGACCGTGCCCTCGCTCGCGGCGGTCAACCTCACCGGCTCCGGCGACATCAACGTCGACCGTGTCGAAGGCGAGCACTTCGCCGGCAACATCTCCGGATCGGGCGACATCAACGTCGGCGCGATGCGCATCGGCGAGGCGGCGTTCAACCTCGCGGGATCGGGCGACATTCAGGCGGCGGGCACGGCGCAGCGCGCCGCCGTGAGCCTCGCCGGATCGGGCGACATCCAGCTCGGCCAACTCGAGACCCGCACGCTCACGGTGTCGCTGATGGGCTCCGGCGACATCCATGCGCGCGCCACCGAGACCGCGCAGGTTGCGCTGATGGGTCCGGGCGACGTCACCGTCTCCGGCCCCGCGCGCTGCCAGATCAACCAGCGCGGCCCCGGCAACGTGCGCTGCAACGCCTGATCGGCGCGGCGCGGTTGGTTATCGACAATTAACCATTCTCAGCCAAAGTCGCGGCCATGAACAGGATCATGGCCGCTCTCGCGCTCACCGCCGCTTCCGCCTTTCTCGCCGCCGCGCCTGTAAGCGCGGCCGAGCGGCGCTACACCGTCACCGAATTCGACCGCGTCGTCGTCGAGGGACCCTATCAGGTGCGCCTGTCGACCGGCCGTTCGCCGGGCGCCGCCGCGACGGGGAGCGAGCAGGCGCTCGACCGTATCACGATCGACGTCCAGGGCGGGACGCTGCGGGTGCGGCCGAACCGCTCCGGCTGGGGCGGCTATCCGGGCGCGTCGGCGGGGCCGGTCGTGATCGAGCTTTCTGCGCGCGAAATCCGCGCCGCCAGCGTCAACGGCGCGGGCAGCCTGACGCTCGGACGCCTCAATCGGCTGCTGCGGCTCGATCTTTCGGTCGAAGGCAGCGGACGGATATTGGCGCCTG
>DASQND010000067.1:0-7904 GCA_035645215.1 Allosphingosinicella sp. | reverse complement strand
GAGCGCGGCAATCCCGGCGGCTCGATCAAGGACCGGATCGCGCTCGCCATGATCGAGGATGCCGAGCGCTCCGGCGCCCTGCGCCCGGGCGGCACCATCGTCGAGCCGACCTCCGGCAATACCGGCATCGGCCTCGCCATGGTCGCGGCCGTGAAGGGCTATCGCCTGATCCTCGTCATGCCCGAAAGCATGAGCCTCGAGCGCCGCCGCCTGATGCTCGCTTACGGCGCCAGCTTCGATCTCACCCCGCGCGAAAAGGGCATGAAGGGCGCCATCGCCCGCGCCCAGGAGCTCGTCGGCGAGATCGAGGGCGCCTGGATGCCGCAGCAGTTCGAAAACCCCGCCAATATCGACGTCCACCTGCGCACCACCGCGCAGGAGATCCTCTCCGACTTCCGCGACGAGCCGATCGACATCCTCATCACCGGCGTCGGCACGGGCGGCCACATCACCGCCTGCGCCCAGGTCCTGAAGAAGGAATGGCCGAACCTGCAGGTCTTCGCCGTCGAGCCGACCCTTTCCCCCGTCATCTCCGGCGGCGCGCCCGGCCCGCACCCGATCCAGGGCATCGGCGCCGGCTTCGTCCCCGGCAACCTCCACACCGCGCTCCTGGACGGCGTCATCCAGGTCGATCCGAACGACGCCAAGGAAATGGCCCGCCGCTCGGCCCGCGAGGAAGGCATCCTCGTCGGCATCAGCTCGGGCGCGACATTGGCCGCCATCCGCCAGAAGCTCGCCGAAGTCGGCCCGGGCAAGCGCATCCTCGGCTTCAACTACGACACGGGCGAGCGCTACCTCTCGGTGCCGGATTTCCTGCCGGAGGAATAAGGCCGGAGGAATAAGGGCGCCCTTCACCGCTCCGGTCCGGCGCTTTCCTCCGCGGCCGCCTCGTTGCCGATGAAGCCGAAGGATATCCCGTGCCTGGAGACGTCCGATGCCAGCATCGCGTGAACGAGGCAGCCGAACTGCTCGTCCTGAAGCGCGGCTATTCGCTCCGGGCTGCCGACGGTGAGCATGTCCTCCTCCACCCGGAAAAAGGAGCCCGGCGCAACGCCGCAGAAGGTCTCGATGGCTTCCGCAAAGGCGGCGGGCGTCTGCCGCTGGGCGTCGTAGACGGGGAGGTCGCCCAGCCGTCCCCGCTCCCCGAGCCACGCCCGCCCGAGGCTGAGCGCCTGGCGCCCGGCCGCCGCCTCGGCGAAAGCGTCGTAGCGGGCCTGCGCCTCCGGGTCCGCGAAGCGGGTGAAGAGTGCGGCCCGGGTCTGCGCTTCGGCGATGCAGGAGAGCACGGCGTCGCTGAAGCCGGCCGCGGAGCCGCGGATCGTGATCGAATAGTCCTGCAGATCGGCTTCATAGGCCGTCCGGATCTGCCGCCTCCCGATCCCGCACTCCCCCAGCCGGCCCGCAGCGGCAGCCTCGTAGGCGCGCCGCTCCCGCTCCGGAGGGAGATAGGCGGGCGGGCCGAGCGGCAAGGCGGCGGCGAGGGCGAAAAGCGCGAACATCGAGGCAGACTAGGCCCGCCCGCCGCTTGCGCAAGCGTCCTCCTCCGCCAGCCGCGCGACCTTGAGCCACACCTGCCGCTCGCGCGCGGCTGTCTGCCACCGCGCCTTCGGATAGCTCCTGTTGCCGAGCGAGCAGCGCAGTGGACGCCGGGCCGCGGCTGCCCCATGGTGACGGCAACGAAACGGGGAAGGAACCGGACATGAGGAAGCTGCCACTGATCGCCGCCGCGGGCGCGCTCGCGCTCGCCGCCTGCGACGTCAACGTCTCCAGCAACGACGCCTCGACCCAGAATGCGATCGAGGACGTCCAGGCGGGCGCCGCCGATCTCGTCAACGGCGCGGGCAATATCGCGGCCGATGTCGGCAACGAGCTCGGCGAAGCCGCGCGCGACGCCGGCAACACCATCGGCGACGCCTCCCGCAGCGCCGGCAACGCCGCCGACCGCGTCGGCGACGCGACCGCAGACGAGAATACCGACGCGACCGTCAACAAGGCCCGTTAGGGCTTAGGCCCGGCCCACCCAGGCGAGGTGGGCACGGGCATAATCCTCGGCCGCCGCCTCGAGGAGCCGCGCGCCGGCTTCGGGAGTCGCAAGCGCCGGGTTGGAGCCGATCCGCCCGTCCGGAAAGCGCCGCCGGTAGTCCGCCGCGTCGGAGAAGCTCCCCTCCGGCGCGATCTCGGGGTGCATCACGGCGCGCTTCACCTGGTCCGGAAACGCGGCCTGCGTGATCGCGACTTCGGCGGGCGTCGCATGGCTCCCCTCCGCATCCCCGTACAGCTCGGCCTGCAGCCGCGCGGCGTTCGGAAGCTCCCACCAGTTGGTCAGCCGGCACTCCGCCGGCGCCGCGTTCGAAGCCGGCGCGAAGCTCGCGGCGCTGTAATATTCCGCGAAGGCCGCCCCCACCGTCGCCACGTTCCCGCCATGCCCGTTCAGGAACGCGACGCGCGTAAATCCGTGCCGCGCCAGCGAAGCGACCACGTCCGCCACCACTGCGATCAGCGTCGACGGCCGGAGCGAGATCGATCCGGGAAAACCGAGGTGGTGCTGCGCCATCCCGACCGCGATGGTCGGCGCGACGAGCGTCCCCGACCGCTCCGCCGCCGCGCGGGCGATGAGTTCGGCGCAAAGCGCGTCTGTGCCGATCAGCCCGTTCGGCCCATGCTGCTCCGTGGAGCCGATCGGCACGATGATGTCCTGGCGCTCGCCGAGATACGCTTCCACCTCGCTCCAGGTGCGAAGATCGAGCCGCACGTTGCCGGCAGGCGTCACCGCGCTTCCGCCATGGCGTAGAGGAAGTCGACATAGCCCATCGTCTGGTCGACGAGCCCGGCGACGCGCGGGTTCTTCGGTTCGATGACGAAATACTCGTCCGGCGCATGCGCCCCGCCGCCCGTGCCGAGCCCGAACTGGCCGGCCGGAAGCCGCAGCGGATCGCCGGTGAAGACGAAGCCCGGCCACGAGCCGGCGAGGCGCGGAAAGAGCGTGAACGGAACGCTGCGCCGCGTGAACACCGCCTGCTGCGCACGGATGACGCGGCTGTCCTCCGCCGTCTCGGTCGGATCGTAGCCGCCCGACATGTTGACCTCGATGTCGCCGAAGCCCCGCCGCTCGAGATGCGCCCGGAGCTTGGGGAGCGAGTCGGCGACCGTCATGTTCGGCACGAGCCTGAGGTCGAGCTTGGCGACGCCGCGCGAAGGCAGAATCGTCTTCCCGCCCGGCCCCGCATAGCCCGCCACCAGCCCCTCGATGTTCACCGTCGGCTGCGAGACCAGCCGCTCCATCGCCTGCTGGTAGGGAAGGTCGTCGATCCACTTGGGGACGCCGAGCGCGCGCCTCATCTCTCCCTCGTCGTCCTGCCGCGCGCTTTCGGCGATCAGCGCCCGCTCCCGCGCGGTCAGCGCCCGCACCCGCTCGAACCAGCCGTCGATCGCAGGCGTGTTGCCGCCGTCCGCCACCAAAGTGTTCAGCGCCTGGACGAGGTGCCAGACCGGGCTGTCCACCATCGCCTTGAGGCTCGAATGGACGTCGCGCGCCGGCCCCCTGCCCCAGCGCTCGCCGGTCGCGACCAGCTCCAGCTCGATGATCCCCTTGGCGCCGAGGTTGATCGTGGCCGCCCCTTGCGCGTCCTGCTGCGCGAACGGGATGATGACGCCCTCGGCGCGGCGCATGGCGGCAAGCACTTCGGGGTCGCGCATCACGTTGGCGAAATTGGGCGATCCGATCTCCTCCTCCCCTTCGGCAAGGAGGACGAGGTTGACCGGCAGCCGCCGCCCGGAGGCGCGGAACGCATGGAGCGCCGCGAGGAAGGCGCCTTCCGGCCCCTTCTGGTTGACCGCGCCCCGGCCGCGGATCGCGCGGCCGAGCGGATGGTCGACGATCCGCGCTTCGAGCGGCGGCGACGCCCATTCGGCGGGGTCGTACTGCTTGACGTCATACATGAAGTAGATGCCGACGGTGCGCGGCGCCCCCGCATCGATCACGCCGAACACGGTCGGCACGCCGCCCGTCTCCACCTTGCGCACCCGCGTGAACCCGGCCTCCGCCGCGAGCCGCGCCATATAGTCGGCGCCTTCCGTCACGTTCAGCCGCTCGGCCGCGATCGTCGGGAGCTTGATCCAGTCGCGGATCCGCTCGACGGATGCCTGGTAGCCCGCCTGCGCCGCCGCCCGGATCGCCTCGCGGTCGCGGCCTTGCCTGCCCTGGGCGAGCGCCGCGCCGGGAGCAGCGACGGCGGCGGCAGCGACGGCGGCGGCGGCGGCGGCGAGAACGGTGCGGCGGTCGGCCGTGAAGCCTTTTTGCTGGTCGGTCATGAAAGCTCCCCATTTCTCTCGTCCCCGCCACTAAACAGACGGGTGCGCCTTCCGTCCAGTCGCGAGGCGAGGAACCGACGCGCATCGGGGGGCGTTCGTTACGGCAAAGGAGTATAGTGTCATGGAAGAACGGGAACGGATCGTGGAAGTCGAGCGCGAGCCTGTGGTGGAGCGCCAAACGACGGTGGTGTCGACCGGCGGCGAGCGCAGCGGCGGCGGCGGCACCTTGCTCGCCGTGCTCGTGCTGATCGTCGCGGTCGTCGTCCTGTTCCTGATGTTCGGCCGCGGCCTGATCGGCGGAGCGTCCGACTCGACCGACATCAACGTCGACATCAAGGCACCGGAGCTCCCAACCGTCACGCCACCAGCGAAATAAGCGTCGCCGCCACGTGCCGCGCTAGTTGCGCGGCGCGTGCCTGCGGTAGCTGAGCGCCTCGGCGACATGGACGCGGCGGACCTCCTCGCTCCCCGCAAGGTCGGCAATCGTGCGGGCGACGCGCAGCACCCGGTGGTAGCCGCGAGCCGAGAGCCGCATCGCTTCGGCCGCCTGGCCGAGGAGGCGCCGTCCCGGCTCGTCGGGCGTGGCGACGGACGCCAGCAGCTCCCCGTCAGCTTCGGCGTTCGTCCTGAGCCCAGTCCCGTCATAGCGCTCCGTCTGCACCGCGCGCGCCGCGGCGACCCGCGCGCCCACCTCCGCCGAACCTTCCGCGGGCGGCGGGAGCACGAGGTCGGCGGCGGCGACCGGCTGCACCTCGACGTGAAGGTCCACCCGGTCGAGAAACGGCCCCGAGACCTTGGCCTGGTAATCGGCGGCGCAGCGCGGCGCGCGGGAGCAGGCGAGCGCGGGATCGCCGAGGTGGCCGCAGCGGCACGGGTTCATCGCCGCGACGAGCTGGAAGCGCGCCGGAAAGGTGACGTGGGCGTTGGCGCGCGCGACCTGCACCGCGCCCGTCTCCAGCGGCTGGCGGAGCGAATCAAGGACGCTGCGCTGGAACTCGGGAAGCTCGTCCAGGAACAGCACGCCCAGGTGAGCGAGGCTCACTTCGCCCGGCCGGACCCGGAGCCCCCCGCCGACGAGGGCCGGCATCGACGCCGAATGGTGCGGCGCCCGGAACGGGCGGGTGCGGACCAGCTTTCCGTCGACGAGCTGCCCCGCGATGCTCGCGATCATCGACACTTCGAGCGTTTCGGAAGGCGTCAGCTCCGGAAGGATGCCCGGCAGGCAGGCGGCGAGCAGCGACTTGCCCGCACCCGGCGGCCCGCTCATCAGGAGGTTGTGCCCGCCCGCCGCCGCGATTTCGAGCGCGCGCTTCGCCGTTTCCTGCCCCTTCACCTGCCCGAGGTCCGGCCCGACCGCGACTCGCTCCGCCTCGCCCGGCCGCGGCGGCAAGAGGGCGGCGCCGCCGCGCAGGTGGTTGAGGAGCGCGACAAGATCGGGCGCCGCGATGACCTCGATCGTCCCCGCCCAGGCCGCTTCCGGCCCCTGCGCCGCCGGGCAGATCAGGCCGAGCTCCGCCGAGGAAGCGTGGAGCGCCGCGAGCAGCACGCCCGGTGAGGGCGCGATCCTGCCGTCGAGCCCCAGCTCGCCGACCACGACGAAGCCGGCGATCGTTTCCCGGTCGACCGCGCCCATCGCGGCGAGGAGCCCGAGCGCGATCGGCAGATCGTAATGCGAGCCTTCCTTGGGGAGATCGGCCGGCGATAGGTTCACCGTGATCCGCTTGGGCGGAAGGGCAAGGCCGATGGCGGCGAGCGAAGCGCGCACCCGTTCCCGGCTTTCCCCCACCGCCTTGTCCGCCAGACCCACGATCACGAAGGCCGGCAGCCCGCTCGCAATCTGCACCTGGACTTCCACGGCGCGCGCTTCGAGGCCCAGAAATGCGACCGTTGCGACGTGCGCGACCATTGATGACCCCCAACATTCATCCGTTTCGGATGAAACCCGGTCCACGACTGAGCATTTCCGATCACTTGGCGAAAGCCCCGATCGACACCAGATTGGACCTAATGGACTGGAAGGCGAAATGGCAGGCCGCGAGCCAGACGACGCCGGTGCGCTATGTGCTGATCGGAGTCGGCTGCTTCCTGATCGCCTTGACGCCGCTCGTTGGCCCCATTCCCGGCCCCGGCGGAGTCGTCGTCTTCGCGGCTGGGCTCAGCCTCGTCCTCAAATATAGCGGCTGGGCGAAGCGGCTCTACGTGCGCTTCAAGAAGAAGCATCCGAACAAGGGCCGCTGGGCCGACTGGGGCCTGAGGCGCGCGAGCGCCGCGCGCCGCGAGGAGCTGCTCAAGGCGCGCGAGATGGCGGCGCGGGCCGAGGCCCAGCCCTATCTCGGCGATTGACTTTGCGGGCGCCTTTGCCTAATCGCGCCCCAGCAAGGCCGCCTGGCGTCAGGCGGCCCTTTTCAATTCACGTACGTACTGAGGAATGAGCGATGAAGCGCACCTTCCAGCCGAGCAATCTTGTTCGCAAGCGCCGTCACGGCTTCCGCGCCCGCACCGCCACCGTCGGCGGCCGCAAGATCCTGGCTGCCCGCCGCGCCCGCGGCCGCAAGTCGCTGTCGGCCTAAAGCCGATCGCCGCGTTGCCCCCGCCGGCGACGCTTACCCGCCGCGCCGATTTCCTGGCCGCCAACCGCGGCCGCCGCGCGCCCATGCCCGGCTTCGTCCTCCTCGTCCGCCCGCGCGCGGATGACGGTGACGCATCCATGCGCCTCGGCATCACCGTCACCAAGAAGATCGGCAACGCCGTGGTGCGCAACCGCATGAAGCGCCGCTTCCGCGCGTTGGCCCGCGAAGTCCTGCCTGAAGCGGGGGTGCCCGGGGCCGACCACGTCCTGATCGGCCGCTCGGGCGGCGTGGAGCGCGATTTCGGTGCGCTGCGTGAGGACCTGCTCAAGGCCCTGCGCAAGCTTGCGAGCAAGGGCACGGGAAACACCGTTCGGCCTGAGGATGCTCGCCCCGGATACACCGTTCGGCCTGAGGGTGCTCGCACCGGAACCACCGTTCGGCCTGAGCTTGTCGAAGGCCTGCCCTTCTCTTCTTCGGGTGCCCGCAAGAAGGACCGGGCTTCGACAAGCTCAGCCCGAACGGATGGTGGGGCTCGGAGCTTGGAGCAGCCCGCACAGGCAGCGGAGGAGGATGGAAGCGCATGATCGCGAAGCTCCTCATCCTGATCGCGCGGGGCTGGCAGGTCGGGCCGTCCGCGGTCCTTCCGCCGAGTTGCCGGTTTCAGCCGAGCTGCTCGGCCTATGCAATCACCGCGTGGAAGCGCTATGGCGCCCTGCGCGGAAGCTGGCTCACCGCCAGGCGTCTCGCACGTTGCCACCCCTGGGGGGGATCAGGCCACGATCCTGTGCCGATGAGGCCAGTGCCGGTTAGGGAAGAAGGCTCCAAGTGAACGACCATAAGAATATGATCATCGCCGTCGTGCTGTCGGCGCTCGTGCTGTTCGGCTGGCAGTTCGCGATGGACACCTATTTCCCGACGGCCAATGAGCCTTCGACCAGGATCGAGGACGGCCGCCAGGTCCCCGTTGCGCAGAAGAGCGGCCAGCCGACCGGCAGCCCCGGCGCCGCGCCAGTCGCCGGCGCC
>DASQND010000066.1:0-5936 GCA_035645215.1 Allosphingosinicella sp. | reverse complement strand
CGCCGGCGCGGTCGTAGGCGATGCCGTTCAGGACGTTGTCGCCGTCGCCGCGCGCCGTCTGCTCGACGATCGGGGTGAGGTCGAGCCAGGCATTCACCCGCCCGGTCGCCGGGTCGATCCGGGCGATGCGCGGCGACATCCAGACGTTGGCGAAGATTTCGCCGTTCACATATTCGAGCTCGTTGAGGCTGGGGACGGGCCGTCCACCGTCCGTCACGGCGATCCGCCGCACTTCGCGCATCGTCGCGGGATCGAGGAAGCGAAGCACGGGCGTGCCGTCGCTCAGGATGATGTGCCGCCCGTCCTGGGTCAGGCCCCAGCCTTCGTGCGCATAGTTCCAGCGTCCGGTCTGGCGGAAGGTCCGCCGGTCCCAGCGGAAGCCGACATTGTCCTGCCAGGTGATGGACAGGATTTCGTCGCCCCAGTTCGTAATGCCCTCGCCGAACAGGCCGGCGGGGATGTCCGTACGCCGAAGCACGCGGCCGGTTTCGAGATCGACTTCGCGGATGGTCGATTGGCCGACCAGGCCCGTGCTCTCGTAGAGTTTGCCGTCAAGCCAGATCAGGCCCTGGGTGAAGGCCCGGGGATCGTGCGGATAGGCGCGCACGACACGGACCGCCTGTACCGGCGCACCCGGCTGCGCCGCCGCGGGTGCCTGCGACGGCGCGGGCGCTTCGGTGCAGGCGGCGAGGCCGAGGAACAGGGCAAAGGCGCTGCGCATCATGTCTCCTCCGCCGCGCCTTCTGCCCCGGCCTGTTCGAGCATCGTCTCGCTCATCGCCCAGAGCCGCTCGGCGCCCTCTTCGCTGCACGCCCAGGGGCGGACATGGTGCCAGCGCTGGCTGTCCTCGCCGGCGAGGCGGGCGACGTCGCAATCCTCGCAGTAAAGGCCGCCCAAGCCGTCGAGCCGGGCGCTGGTCAGCGCCCACACGGTGGTAGCCGCGCCCTGCTCGGGCGTCTTGAACAGAGCGGCGACGTGCGGCGGCAGGCTCCCGTCGGGGTTCTTCCAGCCGAGCGCCACCATCTCCTCGTCGGGAAGGTGGCGCTGCAGCGGCGTGAAGATGCCTCCGGGGTGAACCGAAAAGGCCCGGACGCCGTCGCTCCGCCAGCGCCGGTCGAGCCCGAGCGCGAACAGCGCATCGGCGGTCTTCGCCTGCCCGTAGGCCTGCCACTTGTCGTAATCGTGGGTGCAAAAGTGCGGATCGTCCCAGTGAATGTCGCAGACGGCATGAGCGGTCGAACTCAGCGCCACCACGCGCGCCCCGCCCGCCGCCTTCAAGGCCGGCTCCAGCCGCCGCGTCAGCTCGAAATGGCCGAGATGGCAGATGGCGAATTGCGACTCCCAGCCCGGCCCGACGCGCTTCAGCGGCGAGGCCATGACGCCCGCATTGTTGACGAGGCCGTGCAGCGCGCGACCGCTCTCCAGAAAGGTGCGCGCGAAGGCACGGACGCTGGCGAGGTCGGCGAGGTCCATCGGCTGGACTTCGACACCGGCGATGTCGGCCAGCGCCGTGCGGGCCTGGCCAGGATCTCGCGCCGGCACGACGATCCCGGCGCCGGCTTCGGCGAGCGCCCGGACCGTCTCGATCCCGATTCCGGAATAGCCGCCGGTGACGATGTAGGTTTTTCCCGCAAGGTCTGTCCCGGCGAGCACGTCGCGTGCCGTGCTGCCGTGGCCGAAGCCGGAGCCGATCGGTTGCTGGTCCTGTGCGGCCAATTCGCGGCTCCTAGGGCGTGTTCATAGTGAGGAGGTCGTAGGTCGCGACCACCTCGTCCTTCTGGTTGTAGACGTAAACCGCCCAGCGCACCTCGCCTTTTTCGGCATCGCGCACGCTCTTGGATTTGACGGTAAGCTCGACCCGCATCGAATCGCCCGGATAGAGCGGCGTCTGGAAGCGAAGGTTTTCGAGGCCGGTGTTGGCGAGCACCGGGCCCGGTGCCGGATCGACGAACAGGCCGGCCGCAAAGGAGAGGATGAGATAACCGTGCGCCACCCGGCCGCCGAAGATCGGGCTCGCCTTGGCCGCTTCCTCGTCCATGTGGGCGTAGAAGGTGTCGCCGGTGAAATGCGCGAAATGCTCGATGTCGTCGAGGCTCACCGTCCGGCTCTCGGTCTTGAGCGTGTAGCCGATTTCGAGCTCGGCGATGCGCTTGCGGAACGGGTGGACGTCGCCCTCCGGCTTCTCGGCGCCGGGGAGCCATTGCCGGACGATGCCCGAAAGGAGGGCGGGGGAGCCCTGGAGGGCGGTGCGCTGCATGTAGTGGGTCACGCCGCGCACACCGCCCATCTCCTCGCCGCCGCCGGCCCGGCCGGGGCCGCCGTGGACGAGGACGGGGAGGGGGGAGCCGTGGCCGGTCGACTCCTTCGCGGAGGTGCGGTCGACGATCATCATGCGGCCGTGATAGGCGCCGGCGCCGAGCACGAATTCTTCCGCGACATTGCGGTCGTAGGTGAAGAGCGAGAGCGCGAGGCTGCCCATGCCGCGGTTGGCGAGCGCGATGGCGTCGTCCAGGTCGCGATACGGCATGATCGTCGAGACCGGCCCGAAGGCTTCGACATCGTGGACGGCGGGCGAGCCCCAAGGATTGTCGGAGCGAAGCAGGATCGGCGACATGAAGAAGCCGCTTCCGTCCACCGGCGACCTATCGGGATCGCCCGAGACGATGCGTGCCGACTTGGACAGCTCCGCCACAGCCCCGCGCACGGAGGTGAGCTGCGCCCGGCTGGCGAGCGCGCCCATCGTAACGCCCTCCTCGCGCGGATTGCCGATCCGCACCTTGCCGAGCCGCTCCCGCAGCGCTCCTTCGACGGCGTCGATATGCTCGGCGGGCGCCATGGCGCGGCGGATGGCGGTGCATTTCTGCCCCGCCTTGACCGTCATCTCGCGGGCAATTTCCTTGACGAACAGGTCGAATTCCGGCGTCCCCGGCCCCGCGTCCGGCCCTAAGACCGAGGCGTTCAGCGAGTCGCGCTCGGCGATGAAGCGCACGCTTTCGCGGGCGATCACCGGATGGGCCTGGAGCTTCATCGCCGTCTGGGCGGAGCCGGTGAAGCTCACCACGTCCTGCAGCGTCAGATGGTCGAACAGGTCGCCCGTCCCGCCCATGATGAGCTGCAGTGCGCCGGGCGGCAGAACGTTCGCCTCGATCATGATCCGGAAGGCCGCTTCGGCGAGATAGCCGGTCGCCGAAGCCGGCTTCACGATCGCGGGCACGCCGGCGAGGATGGTCGGCCCGAGCTTTTCGAGCATGCCCCAGACCGGGAAGTTGAACGCGTTGATGTGGACCGCGACGCCCTGGAGCGAGGTCCAGACATGCTGGCCGACGAAGGTCCCGCCCTTGGACAAGGGCTCCATCTGCCCGTCGATCAGGACGCGCTGGTTGGGAAGCTCGCGGCGGCCCTTGGACGAGAATGAGAAGAGCGTCCCCGCGCCGCCCTCGATGTCGATCCAGCCGTCCGTCCGCGTCGCGCCGGTCTCGTAATTGAGTTCGTACAGCTCTTCCTTCCTCGCCATGATCGCGTTGGCGAGATCCTTCAGCATCCATGCGCGCTCGTGGAAGGTGAGCTTCCTGAGCGCCGGCCCTCCGACGGTGCGAGCGTGGTGGAGCATCCCCGCGAAATCGATCCCGCCGGAGCCGGTCAGCGCCATGGTCTCACCGGTGACGGCGCTTTCGATCTCCGCCTGCGAGCCGTCCCCCGCGATCCAGCGGTCGGCGGCGTAATTCAAAAGTTTCAGCGTCTTCATCTCACATCCTCGAAAAGGCTGGGAAGAGGAGACCCGTTCGGTCCGAGCGAAGTCGAGGACCGCTGCCGAGCCAAGCCGAGGCCCTTCTTCTTTTCCTCGCACGGCCGGTTCTCGCTCCGCTCGAATGCGGGTCTCGACTTCGCTCGAACCGAACGGAGGGCGTCTCCAGCGTTGATCATTTTCCGGTAAATCTGGGGGCACGTTTCTCCATGAAGGCCGCCACGCCCTCGCGGTAATCGTCCGAAAACCCGAGCTCCCGCATCGCATCCCGCTGCAGCACCAGCTCCTCACCCAGCGAATGCTCCCAGCTTTCCCGGATCATTCGCTTGATCCGCGCCAGCCCCCGCGTCGGCGCGCTGGCGAACCGCTCCGCCAGCGCATCCACCTCCGCGTCCAGCGCCTCGTCCTCCACCGCCTTCCAGATCAGCCCCCACTCCGCGGCGCGTTCGGCGGACAGCGGCTCCGCGGTCAGGGCGAGACCCAGTGCCCGCGCCTGGCCGACCAGCCGGGGCAGGACCCACGTCCCGCCGCTGTCGGGAATGAGGCCGATGTTGGCGAAGGACTGGATGAACTTGGCCGATTTCGCCGCGATCACAATGTCGCAGGCGAGCGCGATGTTCGCTCCGGCGCCCGCCGCGACTCCGTTCACCCGCGCGATCACGGGCATGGGCAGAGACACCAGCCGCCGCACCAGCGGGTTGTAGCGAAGCTCCACCGACTCGCCGAGGTCCACCGCTTCGCCTGGCGCCACCGCGCGGTCGTTCAAGTCCTGACCGGCGCAAAAGCCGCGGCCGGCGCCGGTCAGCACCAGCACCCGCGCATCATCGAGCTGCGAGAGCGCGTCCGCCACCTCCTCGTGCATCTGCACGGTGAAGCTGTTCAGCCTGTCCGGCCGGTTGAGGGTGAGGCGGGCGATGGCGCCTTCGTTGGTGAAGAGGATGGTCTCGTAAGCCATGCCGCTTCCCTAGTGCAGCCGGAAGGTTCGCGCGAGAGGCTTGAGCCGTCATTGCGAGGAGCGTAGCGACGAAGCAATCCAGCGGGATTCGGCGCAGCTCTGGATTGCTTCGCTGCGCTCGCAATGACGGAGTGACCATGACCACCCATGCCTTCATCTGCGACGCGGTGCGCACCCCCATCGGGCGCTATGCCGGCGCGCTTTCGTCGGTCCGCGCCGACGATCTCGCCGCCATTCCGATCAAGGCGCTGATGGACCGCAATGCGGGCGTCGATTGGGACGAGATCGACGACGTCATCCTCGGCTGCGCCAACCAGGCCGGGGAGGACAACAGGAACTTGGCCCGCATGGCCGGCCTCCTCGCGGGCCTCCCGCACAAGTCGGGCGGCGTGACTTTGAACCGCCTCTGCGGCTCGGGCATGGATGCGGTGACCATGGCGGCGCGCGTGATTCGCGGCTCCGAGGCGGACCTCGTCATCGCCGGCGGCTCGGAAAGCATGAGCCGCGCCCCCTTCGTCATGGCCAAGGCGACCTCCGCGTTCGACCGCAACGCCGAAATGTACGACACGACCATCGGCTGGCGCTTCGTCAATCCCAGGATGAAGGGCGCCTACGGCGACGACACCATGCCCTCGACGGCCGAGAACGTCGCCCAGGAATGGCAGGTCAGCCGCGAGGACCAGGACGCCTTTGCCGTCCGCAGCCAGGACAAGGCCGCCGCCGCGCAGGAAAACGGCCGCTTCGCCGCCGAGATCGTCCCGGTCTCGATCCCGCAGCGCAAAGGCGACCCGACGATCGTCGACCGCGACGAGCACCCCCGCAAGACCAGCGTCGAAGCGCTGGCGAAGCTCCGTCCGATCGTCCGCCCCGACGGCACCGTCACCGCCGGCAACGCCTCTGGCGTCAACGACGGCGCCGCCGCGATGATCGTCGCTTCGGAAGACGCCGCGCGCCGCAACGGCCTCACCCCGCGCGCCCGGATCGTCGGCGGCGCCGTCGCGGGCGTCGAGCCGCGCATCATGGGCATCGGCCCGGCGCCCGCCTCGCAGAAGCTCCTCGCGCGCCTCGGCCTCACCATCGCCGACATGGACGTCGTCGAGATCAACGAAGCCTTCGCCGCCCAGGCCCTGCCGGTGCTGCGCGAGCTCGGCCTCCCCGACGACGCCCCGCACGTCAACCCGAACGGCGGCGCCATCGCGCTCGGCCACCCGCTCGGCATGTCCGGCGCCCGCCTCG
>DASQND010000065.1:0-16855 GCA_035645215.1 Allosphingosinicella sp. | reverse complement strand
CTCGACGGCATCGACCTCGTCTTCGCCGCCCTCCCCCACGGCCACAGCCAGCGCGTGGCGCCGGAAATCCTCGAGCGCGGCCTCGCCTTCGTCGATCTCGGCGCCGACTTCCGCCTGAACAGCGCGGACGACTACAAGCTCTGGTACAAGGAAGAGCACCAGGCGCCGGACCTGCTCGGCCGCTTCGTCTACGGCATCCCCGAGCTTCACCGCGAACGCATACGCGGCGCCAAGGCTGTCGCGGCGGCGGGCTGCTACCCGACTTCGGCCATCCTCGCGCTCCAGCCGCTCATCGAGATGATCGAACCCGGCTCGATCGTCGTCGACGCCGCGTCCGGAGTTTCCGGCGCCGGCAAGGGTCTCAAGGAGGAGACCCACTTCAACAGCGTCGACGAGAATTTCAGCGCCTACGGCCTCCTCTCCCATCGCCACACCGCCGAGATGGAGATGGAGCTCGGCTCGGCCATCCTGTTCACGCCGCACCTCGCGCCGATGAACCGCGGCATCCTCGCCACCTGCTACGGCGTCGCCAAGCACCCCTGCGACCCGCTCGCCGCGCTCCGCCAGGCCTATGCCGACGAGCCCTTCGTCCACGTCTCCGAGCGCCCGCCGTCCACCAAGTGGACATTAGGCTCCAACGCCGTCCACCTCACCGCCCGCTACGACGAGCGCACCGGCCGCATCCTCGCGATCGCGGCGCTCGACAACCTCGTGAAAGGAGCCGCCGGACAGATGATCCAGTGCGCCAATCTGATGCTCGGCCTCGAAGAAACCGCCGGCCTCCCCCGCATGGGCATGTGGCCGTGAGGGGGGTCGCACCACATCCTCCCCATCGGAACGATGGGGAGGGGGACCACCCGAAGGGTGGTGGAGGGGTAACCGGCTCAGCCTGTGCCTTTTACCCCTCCACCATGCTGCGCATGGTCCCCCTCCCCAAGCCCTGCTTGGGGAGGAATCTGATATGAGCGTCACTGCAGCCGAAGGGTTCGTGGCGGCGGGCTGCCATGCCGGCGTCAAGCGACGCCGCTACGACATGGCCCTGCTCGCGACCGAGGACCGGAAGCCCGTCGCCGCGGCGGCCGTCTTCACCCAGAACAAGTTCTTCGCGCCCCCCGTCGCGGCCTCGCGCGAGCGCCTCGCCGCGAACGGCGGGCGCGCGGCGGCGGTGATCGTCAATTCGGGCAACGCCAATGCCGGCACCGGCGCCTCGGGCCGCGCCGATTCCGAAGCGATGTGCCAGGCCGCCGCGGATGCGCTCGGCGTCTCGGCGGCGGACGTGCTCGTCTGCTCGACCGGGATCATCGGCACGCCGCTCCCGATGGACAGGATCCTAGCCGCGACGCCCAAGCTCGCCAAGAAGCTCTCGATCGACGGCGCGAAAGACGCGGCCAAGGGCATCCTCACCACCGACCACAAGGAAAAGGAAGCGCTCGTCGGCGGCTCGACCTTTACATTGGGCGGCATGGCCAAGGGCTGCGGCATGATCGCGCCCAACATGGCGACCATGCTCGCTTTTCTCACCACCGACGCGGACGTCACGCCTGAGGAAATGACGGCGATCCTGCGCGATGCCTCAGACGCCACGTTCAACACACTCAACGTCGACGGCGCGACCTCGACCAACGACACGGTGATCCTGCTCGCCTCCGCCCGCCGCGGCCGCCCCGACATGGCCGAGTTCGCCGACGCCGTGCACAAGGTCTGCGAGGATTTGACGCTGCAGATGGCCCGCGACGCCGAAGGCATGACCAAGATGGTGGCGCTCCGCGTCACCGGCGCCGCCTCCGACGCCGAAGCGCGGATCGCGGCCAAGAACATCGCCGAGAACAACCTCGTCAAATGCAGCTGGTACGGCGGCGATCCCTATTGGGGCCGCCTCCTCGCCGCCGCCGGCTCCTCGGGCGTCGCCTTTGAAGCGGAGAAGACCAAAGTCGCCTATGGCGGCATCGTCGTCAGCCGCGCCGGCACCAACGAAGCGCACGACACGCAAGCCGTCCACGCCCACATGAAGAACGAGCGGATCGAGATCGAAGTCGCGCTCGGCCTCGGCACCGGCTCCGCCCAGGTGATCGGCATCGATCTCGGCCCCGGCTACATCAAAGAGAATTCGAAGACCTCATGAACAAGCTCTCTCCCGTCATGCCGGGCTTGACCCGGCATCCACCTTCTTCTCCCGCCGTAAGAAGGTGGACCCCGGATCAAGTCCGGGGTGACGCGGGGTGGGCGTCGTGAACGCTCCCGATCACAAGTTCGGTGCCGCCGACACCGCGCGGGTGCTGGTCCAGGCCCTGCCCTACATCCAGCGCTTCCACGGCAAGGCGGTCGTCGTGAAGCTCGGCGGCGCCGCGATCGACGCGGAGCTCGACCGGGCGCTGGCGCAGGACGTGCTGCTGCTCCGCTCGGTGGGCGTGCGTTGCGTCCTCGTCCACGGCGGCGGCCCGCAGGTCAACGAGATGATGCGCCGCATGGGCAAGGAGCCGGTCTTCCGCGACGGCATCCGCGTGACCGACGAGGAGACGCTCGACATCGTCCGCATGGTTCTCGTCGGCAAAATCAACCGCGACCTCGTCGGCACCATCAACCGCGAGACCAACGAGGAGCCCGTCGCGATGGGCATTTCCGGCGAGGACGGGGGCCTCCTCACCGTCACGCCGCGCGACAGCTCCTTCGGCTATGTCGGCGACGTCAGCCACGTCCGCGCCTCGGTCCTCCACCGCCTGCTCGACGAAGGCCTGACCCCCGTCGTCTCGACCATCGGCGCCGACGAAGGGGGCCAGCCCTACAACATCAACGCCGACGAAGCGGCGCGCGCCATTGCCGTCGCGATGGCCGCCGAGAAGATCGTCTATCTGACCGCCGCGCCCGGGCTTCTCGAAGACGTGAACGACGAAGGCTCGCTGGTGCCCCGCCTTACTTCGGCGGAGCTGCGCGAACGGATCGGTCACGACAGCATATCGGCCGGCATGATCCCGAAGCTTCGCGCCTGCGCCGATGCGGTCGACGGCGGCGTCGGCTCGGCCCACATCATCGACGGGCGAGTGGCCCACTCGCTCCTCGTCGAGATCCTGACCGACGAAGGCATCGGCACGATGGTGAAAAGGGAGGCGAACTGGTGAGGGACCTCATTTCGATCGAGGACCTGACGCGCGAGGAGCTGCAGCGGCTGCTGGACGACAGCGAGCGCGACCTCGGCCGCCCGCTCGCTGGAAAGGGCGTCGCCCTCGTCTTCCAGAAGCCGAGCGCCCGCACCCGCAACTCGTTGGAGATGGCGGTCGTGCAACTGGGCGGCCACCCGGTCTACATCCAAAAGGACGAAGTCGGCCTCGGCACCCGCGAGAGCGCCGAAGACGTGGCCCGCACCCTCGCCTGCTACCACGCGGTCATCGCCGCTCGCGTCATGGACCACCGTGACCTCCTCGCAATCACCGCCGCGACCGAGACGCCGGTGCTGAACATGCTGTCCGACACCGATCACCCGCTTCAGGCGCTGGCCGATCTCCTCACCGTCCAGCAGCTCCTCGGCCGCGTCGAAGGCGCGAAGATCGCCTATGTCGGTGACGGCGACAACAATGTCTGCCGCTCGCTCGCCCAGGGCTGTGCCCTCATCGGCGCCGAGCTGCGCATTGCCAGCCCCGAAGGCTACGGCCTTTCCGGCGCGCCCGACGGCGTGATCCAGACCACCGACCCTGCCGAAGCGGTCGACGGCGCCGACATCGTCTACACCGACGTCTGGGTCTCGATGGGCCAGGACGACGAAGCCGAAGCCCGCTTCGCCGCCCTCCAGCCCTTCCAGGTCGGCGAGGCGCTGATGGCGCGATGCCCGTCCGGCCACTTCCTCCATTGCCTCCCCGCCCGCCGCGGCGAGGAAGTCACCGCCGGAATCATCGACGGCCCGCAAAGCGCCGTCTGGCGCCAGGCCGAGAACCGAATGCACACGGCGCGGGCCGCGCTTGCCTGGATGGTCGGGGCATGAGGGGGTTGCACCAATTCCTCCCCATCGAAAGATGGGGAGGGGGACCGCACGAAGTGCGGTGGAGGGGTAGAAGGCGCAGGCCTGCGGCTCCCGCACTCGAAACGCGGACGCGGCGCCAGCTACCCCTCCACCACCCTTCGGGTGGTCCCCCTCCCCGTCCGCTCCGCGGACAGGGAGGAACCTCATGACCGACGCCCGCAGCCGCCGCCAAAAGGCCATCGGCGACCTCATCCGCGCGGAAGCGCTCGGCAGCCAAGAGGAGGTGACCTGCCGCCTCGCCCAACTCGGCTTCGCCGTCACCCAGGCGACCGTGTCACGCGACCTCGACCAGCTCGGCGCCGTCAAGGTGAAGCGCGGCGGCGTCCTCTCCTATGCGCTCCCCGAGCAGCTCGGCGACAGCGACTGGGCCGCATCGCGGCTCGCCCGAATCTTCGCCGATTGGGTGCACAGCGTCGAAGCCGCGGGCAATTTCATCGTCCTGCGCACCCCGCCGGGTTCCGCCCACCTCGTCGGCCTCGCGCTCGATCAGGCGCGGCTGGAGGAGGTCGCCGGCACGATCTCGGGCGACGACACCCTTTTCATCGCCCTTCGCGACGGCGTGAACCCCGCCGCCATGGCAACCCGCTTTCGCAGCCTGGCGCAGGAACAACCATGACCCCCTCCGTCATTGCGAGGAGCGAAGCGACGAAGCAATCCAGTGGGCCTCGTAAGCCGCTCTGGATTGCTTCGCTTCGCTCGCAATGACGGTTTTCTAGGATCCAACGTTATGACCACCGCCCCTCCCCCCAAGAAGGTCGTCCTCGCTTATTCGGGCGGGCTCGACACCTCGATCATCCTCAAATGGTTGCAGACCGAATATGGCGCCGAAGTCGTCACCTTCACCGCCGACCTCGGCCAGGGCGAAGAGGTCGCGCCCGCCCGCGCCAAGGCGGAGCTGCTCGGCATCAAGCCGGAGAACATCTTCATCGAGGACGTGCGCGAGGAATTCGTACGCGATTACGTGTTTCCGATGTTCCGCGCGAACACCGTCTACGAGGGCCAGTATCTCCTCGGCACCTCGATCGCGCGTCCGCTCATCGCCAAGCGCCAGATCGAAATCGCGAGGGCGGTCGGCGCCGACGCCGTCTGCCACGGTGCGACGGGCAAGGGGAACGACCAGGTCCGCTTCGAGCTCGGCTACTATGCGCTGGAGCCCGACATCCGCGTCATCGCACCGTGGCGGGAGTGGAAATATGCCAGCCGCGAGCATCTCCTCGCGTTCGCCGAAGAGCATCAGATCCCGATCTCCAAGGACAAGCGCGGCGAAGCGCCCTTCTCGATCGACGCCAATCTCCTTCACTCATCGTCCGAAGGAAAGGTGCTGGAAGACCCGTCGGTGGAAGCCCCGGAATATGTCCACCAGCGGACCATCTCGCCCGAGGATGCGCCGGACAAGCCGACCGTCATCGAGATCGGCTTCGAGCGCGGCGACCCGGTCTCGATCGACGGGCAGCCGCTTTCGCCCGCTTCGCTCCTGACGCGCCTGAACGAGCTCGGCCGCGACAACGGCATCGGCCGGCTCGATCTGGTCGAGAACCGCTTCGTCGGCATGAAGTCCCGCGGCGTCTACGAAACACCGGGCGGCACGATCCTCCTCGCCGCCCACCGCGGCATCGAATCGATCACCCTCGATCCGGGCGCGATGCATCTGAAGGACGAGATCATGCCGCGCTATGCGCAGCTCATCTATAACGGCTTCTGGTTCGCGCCCGAGCGCGAGATGCTCCAGGCGCTGATCGATCGGAGCCAGGAACATGTTTCGGGCACCGTCCGCGTCAAGCTCTACAAGGGCAACGTCACCGTGATCGGCCGCGAAAGCGCGCTCGCCTTGTACGACCAGGACCTCGTCACCTTCGAGGAAGGTTCGTCCAGCTACGACCAGCGCGACGCGGCGGGCTTTATTCGGCTGAACGCGCTTCGCCTGCGGATTGCGGCGGCAAGGGCGAGGCGGCAGGGGGCGTAGCGCGGCCGCGCCAGCTGGTCCTGGGGCGCTCGGGCGGCAGTGTTTGAGGCCCCACCGCCGTCATTGCGAGCGAAGCGAAGCAATCCAGTGCGGCCTGTGAGGCACACTGGATTGCTTCGTCGCTTCGCTCCTCGCAATGACGGTGTGTGCTCAGCCGGCCAGCTCCTTAAGCTGTCGTGAGGTGTCGGCGAGGTCCTTGGGCGCAATCCTCGCCCCCCGCTCCACCAGTTTCCTCCCCTGCGCGTAATCCCGCACGGCGTTGACGCAATCGAGCGCAATGACCTTGCCCGCGCTCAGATAAACCAGCGAAAAGCTCCCGCTCTCCGGCTCCCCGCGCGTGACGATCTCGTCATAGCCAAGCCACAGGCCCACGCTCTGCAGGCGCAAATCATACTGGTTGGACCAGAACCACGGCACCGCCTCATAAGGCTGCGGCACCCCGGCAATGTCTCGCGCCGCCGTCGCCGCCATATCATGCGCGTTCTGCACGGACTCGATCCGAATCCGCGCCCCGCCCGCCCAGCGGCTCTCGTGCAACGCGCAGTCGCCGACCGCCCACACATCCGGAAGGCTCGTCCGGCAAAAGGCGTCCACAAGCACCCCATTGCCGCCCTCCGCGCCGGCGTCGAGAAGCGGCGCCGCGGCGGCGTCGATGCCGATCCCGGCGATGACGAGGTCGCACGCCTCCTCGCCCGCCGGCGTCCGCAACCATCCCTCGCCGATCGCTTCCACCTTCGCGCGGAGCCTTACGTCCACCCCTTCCGCCCGGTGCCGCGCCTCGACGAAGCGCGACAGTGGCTCGCCCGCGACCCGCGCCAGCACCCGGTCCAGCGCTTCGAACAGCACCACCTCCTTGCCGAGCTTCCTCATCGCCGCAGCCGTCTCGAGCCCGATATAGCCGCCGCCGATCACCGCCACGCGCCGCACCTCCGGCAGCAGCGCCCGTATCCGGTCGACATCCTCCCGGCTCCGGATGACATGCGCCAGCTCCGCGCCGGGCACCGGCAGCCGTTTCGGCACGCCCCCGGCGGCCCAGACCAGCTTCCCGAAGCCGATCTCCTCCCCGTCCCCGCATCCGAGCCGCCGCGCACCGGCATCGACACGCACGACTTCCTTCCCAGTCAGCACCTCGATCCCGCGCTCCGCCCAGAACCCCTTCGGCCGGAACAGCAGCCGCTCCGGCTCCTTCTCCCCGACAAGATACTCCTTCGACAGCGGCGGCCGCTCGTACGGCAACTCCGTCTCCCGCCCGATCAGCGCGATCGAGCCTTCGAACTTCGCCTGCCGAAGCTGGATCGCCGCCTGCGCCCCGCCATGCCCCGTCCCGACGATCGCTACGTCATAATGCCTCATCCGAACTCCCTGCCGAAGCCGCCCTGTTCCGCCTAGCGATTTTGCGCCTATAGAGGCCGCACCAAAGGGAGAGGTTCATGCGGATCGCATGCCTCGGCGGGGGGCCCGCCGGGCTTTATTTCGCCATCTCGATGAAGCTGCGCGATCCCGCCTGCGCGATCGACCTCTTCGAGCGCAACCGCGCCGACGACACGTTCGGCTGGGGCGTCGTCTTCTCCGACCAGACCGTCGAGAACCTGCTCGCCAACGATCCCGTCTCGGGCGAGACGATCCGGAGCGAGTTCGCCCACTGGGACGATATCGACGTCCACCTGCGCGGCGACACGGTCCGCTCCTCGGGCCACGGCTTCATCGGCATCGGGCGGAAGCGCCTCCTCGCCATCCTCCAGGAGCGGGCGCGGGAGCTCGGCGTCCACCTCCACTTCGAACATGAAGCCAGCGCGCGGCTGGAGGATTGGGCCAATTACGACCTCGTCATCGCCGCCGACGGCGCCAACAGCCGCATCCGCTCCGCCTACGAAGAACATTTCGGAGTCGACATCCAGGTCCGCCGCAACCGATTCTTCTGGTTCGGGACGGCCAAGGTGTTCGAGGCCTTCACCTTCGCCTTCGAGGAGACGGACGCCGGCTGGATCTGGGCGCACGCCTACCGCTTCGACGACGATCTCTCGACCTTCATCGTCGAGATGGCGCCGGAGACTTGGGAAGGCCTCGGTTTCGACCGGATGGACCAGGGGGACGCCATCGCGGCGTGCGAGCGCATCTTCGCCAGCTATCTGGACGGCCACGCGCTCATGTCCAACGCCAGGCACCTCCCCGGCCCGCAGGCCTGGCTCCAGTTCCGCCGCATCATCTGCGAGCGCTGGTCGCACAGGAACCTGATCCTGCTCGGCGACGCCGCCCACACCGCCCATTTCTCGATCGGATCCGGCACCAAGCTGGCGCTCGAAGATGCGATCAAGCTCGCCGAGGTCCTGAACCGCCCCGGCCTCGGCCGCGAGGAAGCGCTCGCCGAATATCAGGCCGAGCGGAACCTCGAAGTGCTGAAGCTCCAGAACAGCGCCCGCAACTCGACCGAATGGTTCGAGACTCTGGAGCGCTACCTCCACTTCGAGCCCATCCAGTTCGCTTATTCCCTCCTCACCCGCTCGCAGCGCGTCAGCCACGAAAACCTGCGCCTCCGCGACAGGCCATGGCTCGAAAGCGTCGAGCGCTGGTTCCAGTCCAAGGCGCACGGTAAGCCGGTCAACAACCCCGCCCCGCCCATGTTCGCGCCGTACCGCCTCCGCGATCTCGAACTCGCCAACCGAGTCGTCGTCTCGCCCATGGCCATGTATTCGGCGGCGGACGGGACGCCCAGCGACTTCCACCTCGTCCATTACGGCACCCGCGCCCAAGGCGGCGCCGGCCTCGTCTACACCGAGATGACCTGCGTCTCGCCCGAAGCGCGCATTACCCCCGGCTGCACCGGCATGTACGCGCCGGAGCACCCCTCCGCGTGGCGCCGCATCGTCAATTTCGTCCACGCGAACGGCAGCGCGAAATTCTGCCTCCAGCTCGGCCACAGCGGCCCCAAGGGCAGCACCAGGGTCGGCTGGGAAGGCTATGACGTCCCGCTGGAGAGCGGCAACTGGCCGCTCATGGCGGCGTCCGATGTGCCCTGGTCCCCCGCCAACCAGGTCCCCCGCCCCATGACCCGCGCCGACATGGACGAAGTGGTCGCGCAGTTCGTCGCCGCGGTCCGCATGGGCGAGGAGGCCGGTTTCGACATGGTCGAGCTTCACGCCGCCCACGGCTACCTCCTGTCGAGCTTCATCACGCCGCTCCTCAACAAGCGCACCGACGATTATGGCGGCACCCTCGAAAACCGCCTCCGCTTCCCCCTCGAAGTCTTCCGCGCCATGCGCGCCGCCTGGCCCGCCGAAAAGCCGATGTCCGTCCGCATTTCCGCGACCGACTGGATGGGCGAGGACGGCATTACCCCCGCCGACGCCGTCGCCATCGGCCGCGCCTTCGCCGACGCGGGCGCGGACTTGATCGACGTCTCCGCCGGCCAGACCTGGGCCGACAGCGCCCCGGTCTACGGCCGCATGTTCCAGACCCCCTTCGCCGACCGCGTCCGCAACGAGGGCCGGGTCGCCACCATGGCGGTGGGCAACATCTACGAGCCGGACCACGTGAACTCGATCCTCGCCGCCGGCCGGGCCGATCTCGTCGCACTGGCGAGGCCCCACCTCGTCGACCCGATGTGGACGCTCCGCGCCGCCGCCGCGCAGGATCACCGCGGCGTGACGGTTCCCAAGCCGTACCTCAGCGGCATGACCCAGCTCGCGCGCAACTTGGCGCGCGAAGCGGAGCTCAAGGCATGAGGGCCGGCATGCCCTCACCCTCCCATCGCTGCGCGGCGGGCCCCTCCCTCTCCCGCAAGGGGAGAGGGGCTGGAGACCGTCACCGGCCCCTCTCCCCTTGCGGGAGAGGGAGGGGCCCGCGATGCGCAGCATCGTGGGAGGGTGAGGGCAAGTGACTCGCCTTGCTGGACAACATGCGGTCGTCACCGGTGCCGGCACTGGCATCGGCGCCGCGATCGCCCGTGCGCTGGCGGCGCATGGCGCGAGGGTCACCCTGGTGGGCCGCCGCCGCGAACCGCTCGAAGCGGTCGCTGAAGAAATAGGAGGGTTCGTCGCCCCCGCCGACGTCACCTCCCGCGCCTCCATCGACAGCGCCTTCACCCTCGCCCGCGCCGAACACGGCCCGATCGCCATCCTCGTCAACAATGCCGGCGCCGCCGCCGGAGCCGCCTTCGGCAAGGTCTCTGAGCAGCTCTGGCGCGACATGCTCGCGGTGAATCTCGACGGCGTCTTCCACTGCTGCCAGGCGGCCCTCGCCGATCTCCGCGCCGCCGCGCGCGGCCGCATCGTCACCGTCGCCTCCATGGCCGGCCTCCACGGCTTCGCCTACGCCGCGCCCTACATCGCCGCAAAGCACGGTGCCGTCGGCCTGACCCGCGCCCTCGCCGCCGAATATGCCGCGACCGCCCTGCGCGTGAACGCCGTCTGCCCCGGCTTCGTCGACAGCGACATGACCGCACAGTCGATCGCCAACATCACGTCCAAGACCGGCCGCAGCGCCGACGAAGCCGTCGCCGAGCTCGCGCGCCTCAACCCTTCCGGCCGCCTCATCTCGCCGGAGGAAGTGGCCGCCGCCACCCTTGACCTCGTCCTTTCCGAGCGGAACGGTGAGGCCGTGGAGATCGCATGAACCCTGAGACTTTCCCCCCGCAGCATTTCCTCTGGGAATATGACGCAGGCGTCGCCACCGTGACGCTGAACCGCCCGGAGCGGAAGAACCCGCTCACCTTCGAAAGCTATGCCGAGCTTCGCGACACGTTCCGCGCCCTCGTCTATGCGCGCGAGGTGAAGGCGGTGGTCGTCGCCGGCGCGGGCGGC
This sequence comes from Allosphingosinicella sp., assembly GCA_035645215.1. Classification (GTDB taxonomy): domain Bacteria; phylum Pseudomonadota; class Alphaproteobacteria; order Sphingomonadales; family Sphingomonadaceae; genus Allosphingosinicella. The sequence continues at coordinate 6,081 of DASQND010000065.1, read as the reverse complement.
AATTTCAGCTCAGGCGGCGACGTCCACGAGATCATCGGCCCGCTCACCAGGATGAGCATGCCGCAGCTCCTCGATTTCACCCGCATGACCGGCGACCTCGTCAAGGCGATGCGCGCCTGCCCGCAGCCGATCGTCGCCGCGGTGGAGGGCGTCTGCGTAGGCGCCGGCGCGATCATGGCGATGGCCTCGGACCTCCGCCTCGCCAGCCCAGACGCGAAGACCGCCTTTCTCTTCACCCGCGTCGGCCTCGCCGGCTGCGACATGGGCGCCTGCGCCATCCTGCCGCGCATCGTCGGCCAGGGGAGAGCCGCCGAACTCCTCTACACCGGCCGCATCATGACCGCCGAAGAAGGCGAACGCTGGGGCTTCTACAACCGCCTCGTCGAGCGCGGCGCCCTCCTCACCGAAGCCCAAACCCTCGCCCAGACCCTGGCGAACGGCCCCACCTTCGCCCACGGCATCACCAAGACCCAGCTCAACCAGGAATGGAATGTTAGCCTGGAAACCGCGATCGAAATGGAAGCCCAGGCCCAGGCCATCTGCATGGCGACGAACGACTTCCGCCGCGCCTTCGAAGCCTTCGCGGCGAAGCAGACCCCGGCGTTCGAAGGTGACTAGCCCCTCTCCCCTTGCGGGAGAGGGAGGGGCCCGCCCGGCGAAGCCGGGTGGGAGGGTGAGGGCTTGTGCTTTTTTCTCCCACTTCGTTCCCTCACCCGACCTCGCTTCGCTCGCCCACCCTCTCCCGCAGGGGGAGAGGGAGATATGAGCGACCGGAGCTTCCTCGATTGGCCCTTCTTCGACGACGGCCATCGCGCGCTCGCCGACGCGCTTGAGGGCTGGTGCGTCGCCAATCTGCGGGACGACCATCCCGAGGACACCGACTCCGCATGCCGGACGCTGGTGCGGCAGCTCGGCGAGGGCGGGTGGCTGCGCTACTGCGTGCCTGCGGCCTATGGCGGCGTGCACGAGAGCCTCGACGTCCGCAGCCTTGCGCTGATCCGCGAAACGCTGGCGCGGCATCACGGGCTCGCCGATTTCGCCTGTGCCATGCAGGGGCTGGGTTCGGGCACGATCAGCCTCTTCGGTTCCGAAGCGATGAAGCGGGACGTTCTCCCCCGCGTCGCCCGCGGCGAAGCGATCGCGGCGTTCGCGCTCACCGACCCGGGGAGCGGCTCCGATGTCGCCAACATGGCGTCGAGCTTCACCGCCGACGGCGACGGCTACCGCTTCGATGCCACCAAGACCTACATCTCCAACGGCGGCATTGCCGACTTCTACGTGCTCTTCGCACGCGAGGAGGGGAGCACCGGCTCCAAGGGCGTCTCCGCCTTCCTCGTGGACGCTTCCGACGCGGAAGTGATCGAGCGGATCGACGTCATCGCCCCCCATCCTCTCGCCACCATCCGCTTCACGGGCGGCGGCACCCTCATCGGCGAAGCAGGCCGCGGCTTCGCGCAGGCAATGGCGACTTTGGACGTGTTCCGCACCACAGTCGGCGCCGCCGCGCTCGGCTTCGCCCGCCGCGCGCTCGACGAAGCAACCACGCGGGCGAGGGAGCGCAAGCTCGGTTTGGGCACGCTCGCCGACAATCCGATCACCCAGTCGAAGCTCGCCGAAATGGTGCTGGACGTCGAAACCTCCGCCCTCCTCATCTACCGCGCCGCCTGGCTGCGGGACGTCAAAGGGCAGAGGAACAGCCGCGAAGCCGCGCTCGCCAAGCTCCACGCGACCGACAGCGCGCAAGGCGTCATCGACAAGGCGGTGCAGATGTTCGGCGGCCTGGGCGTCACGCGCGGCGTTCCGGTCGAGCGGCTTTACCGTGAAATCCGGGCGCTGCGCATCTATGAAGGCGCTTCGGAGGTGCAGAAGGTCGTGATCGCGCGCGCCCATATCGCGGGGTACCGCCAATGAAGGTGCTGCAGCCCCCCGGCTGGCCGCGGCCCAAGGGCTATTCGAACGGCATCGCCGCGTCCGGCCGCACGATCTGGACCGCGGGCGTGATCGGCTGGGACGAGACCGAGACTTTGGTCTCCGACACCCTCGCCGGCCAGTTCGAGCAGATCCTCAGGAACACGCTCGCAATCCTCGCCGAAGCCGGCGCCGGGCCGGAACATGTCGTCCGCATGACCTGGTACGTCACGGACCGCGACGAGTATGTCGCTAGCTTAAAGGAGATCGGCGCCTCGTGGCGGGCGCACATGGGCAAGAACTACCCGACGATGGCGGTGGTCGCGGTGGCGGCGCTCGTCGAGCCGGGCGCGAAGATCGAGATCGAGACGACCGCGGTGGTGCCGGAGGGATGATGAAACACCGTCATTACGAGCGAAGCGAAGCAATCCCGTGGGACTCCGAGCCAGGCGCAGGCGCCGCCTGGATTGCTTCGTCGCTGCGCTCCTCGCAATGACGTGGAGGGGGTCATGAGCGACACGGCGCATATCGATACCTTCGTGCGCGACCGGCTGCCCCCGCCGGAGCAACAGCCCGAATTCCTCTTCGACCTGCCCGACCTCCAATATCCAGAGCGCCTCAACGCCGCCGTCGCGCTGATCGACAAGCGCGATCCGAACGCGCTCGCCGTGATCAACGAGCAGGGGTCGTGGACCTACGGCGAGATGCGCGACATGTCGGATCGGATCGCGCGGCTCCTCACTGAGGAAGAAGGCCTCATCCCGGGCAACCGCGTCCTCCTGCGTGGCCCGAACACGGCGACGATGTTCGCCGCCTGGCTCGGCATCCTCAAGGCGGGCGGCGTGGTCGTCGCGACCATGCCGATCCTGCGGCCCGGCGAGATCGCGACGATCCTGGAACGGGCTGAGGTCAGCCACGCCATCGTCGACAGCCGCTACATCGGCGACTTTCGCCAGGCCGCGGAGCAAGCGGGGACGGTTCGCTCCCTCATCAAATATGACGGCGACTACGGTCAGGGCGAGCTCGAGACCCGCATCCGCGGCGTCGCACCCGGCTTCGCGCCCGTCGACACCCACCGCGACGATGTCGCCCTGATCGCCTTCACCTCCGGCACGACCGGCGTCCCCAAGGGCTGCGTCCACTACCACCGCGACGTGCTCGCCCCTGCCGACGCCTTCGCCCACCACGTCCTGAAGCCGCAAGCCGGCAGCCGCTGGGCCTGTTCGGCGCCGATCGCCTTCACCTTCGGCCTCGGAATGCTGCTCATCTTCCCGTGGCGCTTCGGCGGCACGGCCGTCACCATCGAGCAGCCCGGCCCGAAGCCGCTCCTCGAAGCCGTGGCCAAGTTCGGCATCACCCACCTCGCCACCGCTCCCACGGCGTACAAGGCGATGCTCGCAAACGTTGGAGATCACGACCTTTCCAGCCTCCGCACCTGCGTCTCCGCGGGCGAACATCTCCCCGCCGCCACCTGGCAGGCGTGGCGGGACGCGACGGGCCTCCGAATCGTCGACGGCATCGGCGCAACCGAGATGATGCACATCTTCATCTCCGCGTCCGGAGACGACATCCGCCCCGGTGCCACCGGAAAAGCCGTGCCCGGCTACCGCGCCTGCGTCCTTGACGACGACGGCAAATCCCTCAGCCACGGAACAGGCCGCCTCGCCGTCAAGGGCCCCACCGGCTGCCGCTATTTCGACGACGAACGCCAGAGCGTCTACGTGCAGGGCGGCTGGAACGTGACCGGCGACACCTACCGCCAGGACGAGGACGGCTATTTCTGGTACGTCGCCCGCTCGGACGACATGATCATTTCGGCGGGCTACAACATCGCCGCGCCCGAGGTCGAAAACGCCCTCTACGCCCATCCGGCCGTCCAGGAATGCGCCGTAATCGGCGTCCCCTGCGAGGAGCGCGGCCAGCGCGTCAAAGCTTACTGCGTCCTGTGCGAAGGCCACGCCCCCTCGCCCGCGCTCGCCGCCGAGCTCCAGGACCACGTCAAGGAGACCATCGCGCCTTACAAATATCCGCGCGACCTCGTTTTCGTCGAATCGCTTCCAAAGACGGCGACGGGAAAGCTACAGCGCTACGCTCTGCGCCAGACCCGCTAAGGATACGCTTCCGCCATGAAGACCCGCGCCGCCATCGCCGTCGCTCCGAACGCGCCTCTCGAAATCCACGAAGTCGATCTCGAAGGCCCGCGCGCCGGCGAAGTGCTGGTCGAGATCATGGCGACGGGCGTCTGCCACACCGACGCCTACACGCTGGAAGGCAAGGACAGCGAAGGCATCTTCCCCTCGATCCTCGGCCACGAAGGCGCGGGCATCGTCCGCGAAATCGGCCCCGGCGTCACGTCGGTGAAGGTCGGCGACCACGTCATCCCGCTCTACACGCCCGAATGCCGGCAGTGCAAAAGCTGCCTCTCGCAGAAGACCAACCTCTGCACCGCGATCCGCTCCACGCAGGGCAAGGGCCTGATGCCGGATGGCACCAGCCGCTTCAAACTCGGCGCCGAGACCATCCACCATTATATGGGCTGCTCGACCTTCTCGAACTTCACGGTGATGCCCGAAATCGCCGTCGCCAAGGTCCGCGAGGACGCGCCGTTCGACAAGATCTGCTACATCGGCTGCGGCGTCACGACGGGCGTTGGCGCCGTCATCTGGACGGCGGGCGTCGAGCCCGGCTCCAGCGTCGTCGTCTTCGGCCTCGGCGGCATCGGCCTCAACGTCATCCAGGGCGCCAAGCTCGTCGGCGCGGACCGGATCGTCGGCGTCGACATCAACCCGGCCAAGCGCGCCATGGCCGAAGCCTTCGGCATGACTCACTTCATCGACCCGCGCGAAGTGGGCAACGAGCATGTCGTGCAGGCCATCGTCGATTTGACCGACGGCGGCGCGGACTACAGCTTCGACTGCACCGGCAACACCGACGTGATGCGCCAGGCGCTCGAATGCTGCCACCGCGGCTGGGGCGAGAGCGTCATAATCGGCGTCGCCGAAGCGGGCCGCGAAATCGCCACCCGCCCGTTCCAGCTCGTCACCGGCCGCGTCTGGAAAGGCTCGGCCTTCGGCGGCGCCCGCGGCCGCACCGACGTGCCGCGCATCGTCGACTGGTACATGGACGGCAAGATCGCGATCGACCCGCTCATCACCCACATTCTGAAGCTCGACGAGATCAACACGGCGTTCGACCTCATGCACGCGGGGGAAAGCATCCGCTCCGTGGTGGTCTACTGATTCGCGCTGGGAAGCCGAGAAGGGGAAAACCGTTCGGGCTGAGCTTGTCGAAGCCCTGCCCTTCCTTCTCCCGCCGTGAAAGAAGTACAGGCCTTCGACAAGCTCAGGCCGGACGGAGTGAGTGAATGAGCCTCGACACCCTTTCCGTCACCCGCGCCCACGGCGGCACGCAGCATGTGGTGAAGCACCGGAGCCGCGCCACCGGCACGGACATGACCTTCTCGATCTTCCTCCCGCCCGCCGCGGAGAAAGGCGCACCCTGCCCCGTCGTCTGGTATCTTTCCGGCCTCACCTGCACCCACGCCAACGTCACCGAAAAAGGCGAATACCGCCGCGCGTGCGCCGAGCTCGGCCTGATCTTCGTCGCGCCGGACACCAGCCCGCGCGGCGAGGGCGTTCCGGACGATCCCGCAAGCGCCTACGATTTCGGCCTCGGCGCCGGCTTCTACCTCGACGCCACGCAAGCGCCGTTCGACACGCACTACCGCATGGAAAGCTACGTCGCCGACGAGCTGCCCGAACTCGTCGCCTCCGCCTTCCCGGTGGACCCGGCGCGCCAAGGCATCACCGGCCACTCCATGGGCGGCCACGGCGCGCTCACGCTCGCACTCCGACATCCCGGCCGCTACCGCAGCGTCTCCGCCTTTGCGCCCATCGCCGCGCCCTCACAGGTGCCGTGGGGTGAAAAGGCGCTGACCGGCTATCTCGGCCCGGACCGCGCCGCCTGGCGCGCCCACGACGCCGTCGCCCTCATCGAAGACGGCGCGCGCCTCCCCGGCCTCCTCGTCGATCAGGGCGAGGCCGACACTTTCCTCGGGCAGCAGCTCCGCCCCGACCTCCTGGAGCGCGCCTGCGCCGACGCCGGCATCCCGCTCACGCTGCGCATGCAGCCGGGCTACGACCACAGCTACTTCTTCATCTCGACCTTCATGGA
>DASQND010000064.1:0-2909 GCA_035645215.1 Allosphingosinicella sp. | reverse complement strand
GTCGACGTCGGCCGCATCGACGCCAAGGCGAGCACGGCGGACGCGAACGAAGCCTTCATCTTCATCGGCTCCAACGCCTTTTCCGCCGCCGGCCCCAACGCGCCGGGCCAGCTTCGCACCTACAACGTCTCGGGCGACCTCTGGCGCGTCGAAGGCGACGTCAACGGCGACGGCATCGCCGACCTCGTCATCGACGTCCACGTCGAAGCGGGGCAGCCGCTGACGGCGGCGGATTTCATCGTCTGAGGCAATCCCCCTCTTGCCTCAGGTGAGAGGGGGCTCCGCCACTGGCGCCGCGTCCCGGCTCTGCTAGACAAGCGCGATGAACGCCGCCCGCCGCATCACGCCCGTCATTCTTTCCGGCGGTTCCGGAACGCGCCTCTGGCCGCTCTCGCGCGCCGACCGGCTGAAGCAGTTCCTGACCCTTTCGGGCGAGCACAGCCTCATCCAGGAGACGGCGCTTCGCGTCGCCGATCCGGCCATGTTCGCAGCCCCGATGGTCGTCGCCGGCGCCGCCCAGAGCGAAGAGATCGAAGCCCAGCTCGCGGCCGCCGGGATCGCCTCCCCGCGCCTCGTGGTCGAGCCCGCCGCCCGCAACACCGCCCCCGCCATCGCGCTTGCCGCACTCGCCGCGGCGCCGGACGACCTCCTCCTCGTCCTTCCTTCCGATCACTTCATCGCCGACGCCGCGGCGTTCCGCGCCCACGTCGCCGCCGCGCGCGCCGCCGCGGAGGACGGCTGGCTCGTCACCTTCGGAATGACTCCGGACCGCGCGGAAACCGGCTACGGCTATATCCGCGCGGGCGAGGCGATCGGCGGCGGCCTGAGCCGCGTCGCCGCCTTCGTCGAGAAACCGGACCGGGCGACCGCCGAGGCCTGGCTCGCCGCGGGAAGCCACCTCTGGAACAGCGGCATCTTCCTGTTCCGAGCCTCCGCCTTCCTCGATGCGCTCGCTGCGCACGCTCCCGACATCCACGCCGCCGCCTCGACGGGGGGCCATTCATTCGCCGCCGCTCCCAAACTCTCGATCGACGTCGCCGTCATGGAGAAGCACGACCGGGTCGCCGTCCGCCCGGCGGCCTTCGGCTGGTCCGACGTCGGCTCCTGGGAGTCGCTCCACGCCATCCTCCCGCACGACGCAGCCGGCAACGCGCTTGCCGGCGACGTCGTCGCGCTCGACGCCTCGAACTGCCTCATCCGCTCCGACGGTCCGGTGATCGCCGCGATCGGCGTCACCGACCTCGTCATCGTCGCCACCGAGCGCGCGATCCTCATCGTCCCCCGCGACCAGAGCCAGCGCGCCCAGGAAGCCATCGCGGCGCTCACCGGGCGCGACCGTCCCGCATGATCGCCATCGTAGGCGCCGTCCTGCTTGCCTCGGCGGGGACAGGGCTCGTCCTGATGCTCGTTCTCCAGAAGACCATCGTCGGCGAAGGGGGCGGCGAGGCGGACGTGCCGCGCGAGGAGGATCCGGCCCGCTTCGAGCGCAACGTCTTCGTGACCGCATTCCTTGCCGCGACCGGCGCCATTCTCCTCCTGATCGGCACAACCTGACACGAAAAAGGCCGCCCCCTTGGCGGGAGCGGCCTTTGTTCGTTGCGCCGGAAGGCGAAGCGATCAGGCGGCTTCGTCGAAGCTCTCGTCCTCGTCGCCGCCCATCACCGGGCCCGAATCCTGGCCCTTGGCGGAAACGTCGCGATCGACCAGTTCGATGATCGCCATCGGGGCGGCGTCCGAAGCGCGGATGCCCGCCTTGACGACGCGGGTGTAGCCGCCGGCGCGCTCGGCATAGCGCGGCGCGATCGTGTCGAAAAGCTTCACGAGCTGCGTGTCGTCGAGCATGCGCGCATGGGCGAGGCGGCGGTTGGAAAGGCCGCCCTTCTTGGCGAGCGTGATCAGCTTCTCGACATAGGGGCGAAGCTCCTTCGCCTTGGCGAGGGTGGTCGTGATCTGCTCATGCTTGATGAGCGCGGCCGACATGTTCCTGAAAAGGGCGGCGCGGTGCGAGGAAGTGCGCTGCAGTTTGCGGCCGGAATTGCGGTGACGCATGGTCAGTCCTTTCGTTCGTTGCAGGGCCGTGTAAGGAACCCTGCACCAGGCGGCGAAACGGGGCGCCGCCCATGCCCCAAATGAAAGACGCGGCGAAAAAGGCCGCCGCGCTTCGCCGGCTCCTCAACCCGAAAACGCCCGCAAAGTCAAGGCGGCGAGGTGGAACGCTTCGCCCGCGCGGCGATTATGGGGACACGACGCCGCCGCGCGCGCGGCGAGGGACATGAGAGGAGCCAGGAACCATGCGAATGACGATTGCGGCGGCCGCCGGAGCGGCGCTCCTGACGCTGAGCGCCTGCGGCGGCGGCGAAAGCGAAGCGAACAACCAGTCCGCCGTTCAGAACGAACTCAACGCCTTCAACATGATGGACGCGAACGAGACCAACGGCGCCGTCCCCGACGAGCTCGAAGGCAACGGCCCCACCGACACCCGCAACCTCAAGACCGGGGAGGACCGACCCGCCGATTCGAACGCCGCCGCGCCCGCCGCCGCGCCCGCCGCGCCGAAGGAGGACAGTGGCGAAGTCGAAAGCAACGTCAGCGGAATGTAGCCCGCGCCGCGCCGCGCCTCACCCGCGCGGCGCGAACAGGATGATCGCGGCGCCGCCGAGGCAGACGGCGCCGCCGGCCAGATCCCAGCGGTCCGGCCGCGCGCCTTCGACGGCCCAGAGCCAGAAGAGCGAGGCGGCGATATAGACGCCGCCATAGGCCGCGTAGGCGCGCGCGGCATGCTCGGTGTCGACGAGGGTGAGCAGCCAGGCGAAGAGCAGCAAAGCCGCGACGCCCGGCGCCAGCCACCAGGCCGAGCGCCCGAGCCGCAGCCACGCCCAGAAGGCGAAGCAGCCGGCAAGCTCGGCCAG
>DASQND010000063.1:0-17523 GCA_035645215.1 Allosphingosinicella sp. | reverse complement strand
GCCGCGGCCGCCGCGGTCGCCGCCGCCGCGATTGTTGCCGCCGCCGCCGCCGCGTCCGCCGCGCGGACCGCGCGGGCCGCGGCCGTCGCTCGTCGGAGCGCCCTCGCTGCCGGCACTGCCGCCGCTGGGGACGTTGGTGGCCGCTTCCTGGGTCGGGCCGTCCTGAACGGCGGCGCCCTGAGTGTTGTCGTCAGCCATTATTTAGAACTCCAATCCGCCTTCGCGCGCGGCGTCGGCGAGAGCCTTCACGCGGCCGTGGAACAGAAAACCGCCACGGTCGAAAACCACGCGGGTGACGCCGGCCGCCTTGGCGCGCTCGGCGATGCGGCGGCCAACGTCCTGGGCGGACACGATGGTCGCGCCGGTCGTGCCGCGAACGTCCTTTTCGAGCGTCGAGGCGGACGCGACGGTGCGGCTCGCCTGGTCGTCGATGACCTGGGCGTAGATGTGCCGGCCGGAACGATGGATGCTGAGGCGGGCGCGCTCACCGGCGCGCTTCCTGAGCGAGGTCCGGACGCGCTGGCGGCGCCGGTCGAAGAGAGAGAGTTTCGCCATGGCTTACTTCTTCTTGCCTTCTTTGCGGAAGATGAACTCGCCGCGATATTTGATGCCCTTGCCCTTGTAGGGCTCCGGCTTGCGCCACCGGCGGATTTCGGCGGCGAGCTGGCCGACGCGCTGCCGGTCGTTGCCCGAGATGACGACCGTGGTCGGATCCGGGGTGGCGACGGTCAGATCGGCCGGGACCTCGACGTTGACGTCGTGGCTGTAGCCGAGCTGGAGACGCAGGTTCTTGCCCTGCATCGCCGCGCGGTAGCCGACGCCGGTAATCTCCAGCGTCTTCGTGAAGCCGTCGGTGACGCCGGTCACGAGGTTGGCGACGAGGGTGCGGTGCATGCCCCAGAAGGAGCGCGCGCGCTTGGTCTCGTTCGCCGGCTTGACCACGATGCGGCCGTCTTCGATGCCGTAGCTGATGTCGTCCATCATCTGCATGGTGAGGGTGCCCTTGGGGCCCTTCACCGACAGCTGACGGCCTTCCACCGAAGCCGAGACTCCGCCCGGAAGCGGAACGGGAACTTTACCGATGCGGCTCATCAGAACACCTCCGCCAGCACTTCGCCGCCGACATTCTGTTCGCGCGCTTCCGCGTCGGACAGAACGCCGCGTGGCGTCGAAACGATCGTGATGCCGAGGCCGTTGCGGACCCGGGGCAGCTCCTGCGCGCCGCTGTAGACGCGGCGGCCGGGCTTGGAGACCCGGGAAACGTGCTGGATCGCGGGCTGGCCCTCGAAATATTTGAGCTCGATACGGATGCCCGGCGCGCGGCCGAGGGCTTCCTCGGAATATCCGCGGATATAGCCTTCGCGCTGGAGAACATCGAGGACGCGGACGCGCAACTTGGAAGCGGGCGACAGGACGGAGTCCTTGCGCGCCTGCTGGCCGTTGCGGATGCGGGTGAGCATATCACCCAGGGGATCGGTCAGTGGCATAGTTCTACCTTACCAGCTCGACTTGGTGAGACCGGGGATGAGACCCTGGTTGCCCATCTCGCGCAGCATGATGCGTGAAAGCCGGAACTTGCGATAAACGGCGCGCGAACGGCCCGTAAGCTCGCAGCGGTTGCGGACGCGGGTCGGGTTCCCGTTGCGCGGGATCTCGGCCAGCTTGAGGCGCGCGATCAGGCGCTCCGTGTCGTCGCGGGTCTCGTCGTCCGCGATCGCCTTGAGGCGCGCGTACTGACCCGCATATTTCTTCACGAGCTTCTTGCGACGCTCGTTCTTGTTGATCGAACTCAGTTTCGCCATGACTTAAGTTCTCGCCTTTCTTTTTCGAGAAACAGACACCCCTCAGGCCGCCTGCTTCTGATCCTCGTCGTCGGTCCGCGGGAACGGGAAGTTGAAAAGGCGCAGCAGCTCGCGCGCCTCGTCGTCCGTCCTCGCGGTCGTGGTGATGATGATGTCCATGCCGCGAACCTTTTCGATGCGGTCATAGTTGATCTCGGGGAAGATGATCTGTTCCTTGATCCCCATCGCGTAATTGCCGCGGCCGTCGAACGACTTGGGGTTCAGCCCCCTGAAGTCGCGGACGCGGGGCAGCGCGATCGTCACGAGGCGGTCGAGAAACTCGTACATCCGCTCGCGGCGAAGGGTGACCTTGACGCCGATCGGCATGCCCTCGCGCAGCTTGAACTGCGCGATCGAGGTCTTCGCCTTGGTGATCACCGGCTTCTGGCCCGCGATCAGCTCCATCTCGGACGCCGCCGTCTCGACCTTCTTCTTGTCCTGGGTCGCTTCGCCGACGCCCATGTTCAGGACGATCTTGTCGATCCTGGGGACTTCCAAGCGGTTCTTGTACCCGAACTTCTCGGTCATCGCGGCGACGATCCGATTGTCGTAGTCCGCGCGGAGGCGCGGGGTGTATTTCGCATCAGCCATTGATCAGCTCCCCGGAACGGACCGAAACCCGGACCTTCTTTCCATCGCGCTCTTCGAAGCGAACGCGCGTCGGCTTGCCCGTCGTGGGATCGGCCAGCGCGACCTTCGACACGTGCAGCGGCGCTTCCGAACGCTCGAGGCCGCCCTGCGGGTTGGCCTGGCTCGCCTTGCGGTGACGCACGGCGATGTTGACGCCGGCGACGATGACCTTGCCGTCCTTGGGCATGGAGCGGGTGACTTCACCCGTCTTGCCCTTGTCCTTGCCCGAGAGGACGACGACGCGGTCGCCCTTCTTGATACGCATAGCCATGGTTACAGCACCTCCGGCGCGAGGCTGATGATCTTCATATGCTTCTTCGCGCGCAGCTCGCGCACGACCGGCCCGAAGATACGGGTCCCGATCGGCTCGGCATTGTTGTTGACGAGAACCGCCGCGTTGGAATCGAACCGGATGGTCGACCCGTCGGGACGGTGGATGTCCTTTGCCGTGCGGACGATGACCGCCTTGTGAACGTCGCCCTTCTTGACGCGGCCGCGCGGGGCCGCCTCCTTGACGGAGACGACGATCACGTCGCCGACGCCGGCGAAGCGGCGCTTCGAGCCGCCGAGCACCTTGATGCACTGGACGCGCTTGGCGCCCGAATTGTCGGCAACGTCGAGATTCGACTGCATCTGGATCATCGATCCAATTCCTTCTTCACTTCAACCGGGACTTGAGCCCGGCGATCAGCTTCATGTCAGCCGGGGCTTTAAGCCTCGGCGTCGGCCTTTTGGGGCGTCGCGTGGGTGTCCACGCGATCGACGACCCGCCAGGTCTTGAGCTTCGAGATCGGCCGCGTCTCTTCGATGCGGACGGTCTCGCCCTCGCGATACTCGTTGCCCTCGTCATGGGCGTGGTACTTCTTCGACCGCTTGATGATCTTGCCGTAAAGCGGGTGCTTCACCCGCCGTTCGACGCTGACCACGACGGTCTTTTCGGTCTTGTCCGACACCACGGTGCCGGTGAGAACGCGCTTCGGCATCTCGCTAAACTCCTTAAGCCTTCGCCGCTTCGGCGGCGCGGGCGCGCTCGTTCTGAAGCGTGCGGATCTGGGCGATGGTGCGGCGCACCTCGCGGATCCGCGACGGCTTCTCGAGCTGGTTGGTGGCCGCCTGGAAGCGCAGGTTGAACTGCTCGCGCTTCAGCTCGCCGAGCTGCGTGGTGAGCTCGTCGTCGCTGCGGGTCCTGATATCGTCGAACTTGGCCATGTCTCTCACTCTTCGTCCAGAACCGACTCGCCGAGGCGGGCGACGACCTTGGTCTTGATCGGGAGCTTTTCCATCGCGCGCTCGAAAGCGACGCGGGCGAGCGGGCCGGGAACGCCGTCCAGCTCGAACAGGATGCGGCCCGGCTTGACGCGGGCGACCCAGAATTCCGGCGAACCCTTGCCCGAGCCCATGCGGACTTCGGCGGGCTTGGACGAGACCGGAACGTCCGGGAAGATGCGGATCCACAAACGCCCCTGGCGCTTGATGTGGCGGGTGATCGCGCGGCGGGCCGCCTCGATCTGGCGCGCGGTGATCCGGTCCGGCTCCATGGCTTTCAGACCATAGGCGCCGAAGTTCAGCGCCGTGCCGCCCTTGGCATCGCCATGGATGCGGCCCTTGAAGGCCTTGCGGAACTTGGTGCGTTTGGGTTGCAGCATTTCTCTTGTTCCTTAACGGCGCCGATTAACGACGATCGTCGCGCGCGGGGCGGACGCCGGAAGTCTGGGCTTCCATCATCAGCCGGTCCTGCGCGAGCGGATCGTGGCCGAGGATTTCGCCCTTGAAGATCCAGACCTTGACGCCGCAGACGCCGTAGGCGGTGTGCGCCTGGGCTTCGGCATAATCGACGTTGCCGCGCAAAGTGTGCAGCGGAACGCGGCCTTCGCGGTACCATTCGGTGCGGGCGATCTCGGCGCCGCCGAGACGGCCGGCGCAGGTGATCCGAATGCCTTCCGCGCCGAGACGCAGAGCCGACTGCACGGCGCGCTTCATCGCCCGGCGGAACGCCACGCGGCGCTCGAGCTGGTCGGCGACGCCCTGGGCGACGAGCTTCGAATCGATCTCCGGCTTGCGGATCTCGACGATGTTCAGCGACACGTCGGATGAGGTCATCGCGCCGAGCTTCTTGCGAAGCTTCTCGATGTCCGCGCCCTTCTTGCCGATGATGACGCCGGGGCGCGCGGCATAGATGGAAACGCGGCAGAGCTTCGCCGGACGCTCGATCACCACCTTGGAGATCGCCGCCTGCGGCAGCTCCTTCATGATGGACTTGCGGATGCGCAGGTCCTCGAGCAGCAGCCGGCCGTAATCGGCGCCGTCGGCGTACCAGCGGCTGTCCCAGGTCCGGTTGATCTGCAGGCGAAGCCCGATCGGATTTGATTTCTGACCCATGGGTTTAAGCTTCCTGGCTCGCTTCGCGGACGACGATGCGCACGCGGCTGAACGGTTTCACGATCCGGCTCGAACGGCCGCGCGCACGCGGCGTGAAGCGCTTCATCGAGATCGACTTGCCGACCGACGCCTCGGCGACGACCAGGCTGTCGACGTCGAGATTGTGGTTGTTCTCGGCATTGGCGATCGCGCTCTCGAGGACCTTGCGGACGTCGATCGCCATCGCCTTGGTCGAGAAGGCGAGGACGTTGCGCGCGTCCTCGGCCTTGCGGCCGCGGATGAGAGCGGCGACGAGGTTCAGCTTCTGCGCGGAACCGCGGATCTGCGTGCCCACGGCGAGCGCTTCGTTGTCCGCCACGCGGCGGGGGCTTTTCGGCTTGCCCATGTTACCTCTTGCCCTTCTTGTCGGCGGCGTGGCCCGGGAAGAAGCGGGTCGGCGCGAACTCGCCGAGCTTCATGCCCACCATTTCCTCGTTGACCGAGACCGGGATGAATTTGCGGCCGTTATAGACGTTGAACGTCAGGCCGACGAACTGCGGGAGGATCGTCGAGCGACGCGACCAGGTCTTGATCGGCGAACGGTTCTTCGCGTCCTGGGCGGCCTCGGCCTTCTTCAGGAGCGAGAGCTCGACGAACGGTCCTTTCCAGACGGAGCGGGCCATGATTACCTCTTCTTCTTTGCGTGACGCGAACGGATGATCATCTTGTCCGTCGACTTGTTCGAACGGGTGCGCGCGCCCTTGGTCGGCTTGCCCCACGGAGTGACCGGGTGACGGCCGCCGGAAGTCCGGCCTTCGCCGCCGCCGTGCGGGTGGTCGACCGGGTTCTTGGCGACGCCGCGGGTGAGCGGGCGACGGCCCTGCCAGCGGGTACGGCCGGCCTTGCCGAAATTCTGGTTCTGGTTGTCGGGGTTCGAGACCGCGCCCACCGTTCCCATGCAGTCGGAGCGGATATAGCGCTGCTCGCCTGAATTCATCCTGACGATCACCATGCCGCGATCGCGGCCGACGACCTGGCAGTAAGTGCCGGCCGAACGGGCGATCTGGCCGCCCTTGCCCGGCTTCATCTCCACATTGTGGACGATGGTGCCGACCGGCATCTGGCCGAGCTCCATGGCATTGCCCGGCTTCACGTCGACCTTGCGGCCCGCGACGACGGAGTCGCCGACGGCGAGGCGCTGCGGCGCGAGGATGTAGGCGATCTCGTCGTCCTCATAGCGCACGAGCGCGATGAAGGCGGTGCGGTTGGGATCATATTCCAGCCGCTCGACGGTTGCGGCCATGTCCCACTTGCGGCGCTTGAAATCGACGTAGCGATAGCGCTGCTTGTGGCCGCCGGCGATGCCGCGCGAGGTCACATGGCCCTTGTTGTTGCGGCCGCCGGTCTTGCGCTTGCCTTCGGTCAGCGCCTTGACGGGCTTTCCCTTCCACAGCGACGATTTGTCGACGAGGATCAGGCCGCGCTGGGACGGCGTGGTCGGATTGTAGGTCTTGAGTGCCATTGGATCCTAGCCTCAGATACCGGTGGTGACGTCGATCGACTGGCCTTCGGCCAGCGTCACGATCGCCTTCTTGACGTCCGACCGAGTGTAGGGACGACCCTTCCACTTCTTGGTCTTGCCCTTCTGGACGATGGTGTTGACGCCCGTGACGTTCACGTTGAACAGCGCCTCGACCGCCGCCTTGATCTGCGGCTTGGTCGCATCGCCGGCGACCTTGAAGACGACCGCATTGTGCTCGGAAAGCAGGGTCGACTTTTCGGTGATGTGAGGCGCCAGAACCACGTCATAGTGGTTGATGTCGAGCGCCTGGCTCATGCCCTTAGCCATTGAAGCGCGCCTCCAGGGTTTCGACCGCGGCGCGGGTCAGCACCAGGGTTTCGTGGTTGAGGATGTCGTAGACGTTGGCGCCGATCGCCGGGAGGAGGTTGATCTCCCGCAGGTTGGCCGAGGCCATGGCGAAACCGACGTTGAGCGCGTCGCCGTCGATCACCAGGGCGGTCCGGCCGAGGCCGAGATTGCCGAGCTGCTCGGTGAGCGCCTTGGTCTTGGCTTCCTGCACGTCGAGGCTGTCGACGACGATCAGCTGGCCGCCGGCGGCCTTGGCCGAAAGCGCCATCTTGAGGCCGAGCGCACGAACCTTCTTGTTCAGCGACGGATCGAAATCGCGGACGCGCGGGCCGTGGGCCTTGCCGCCGCCGATGAAGATCGGGGCGCGGCGGTCGCCGTGACGGGCGGTGCCGCCGCCCTTCTGGCGGCCGAACTTCTTGCCGGTGCGGGCGACGTCGGAACGCTCGCGGGCTCCGCGGGCGGTGCCGCGGCGCTTTTCGAGCTGCCAGGTGACGACGCGGTGGAGGATGTCGGCGCGCGGCTCGACGCCGAAAACGTCGTCGCTGAGCTCGATGTCGCCGCCGGTGCCCGAGGCTCCGAGGGATTTGACCTGGACCTTCATGGCTTAGGCTTCCTGCGTTTCGGTGGCTTCCGGAGCCGCGGCGGCGTCGGCCGGCGTGTCAGCGGAAGCGGTGTCGTTGCTCGCGGCCTGGCGGATGCCGGCCGGATAGGGAGCGGTGTCGGGACGAGCGATCTTCACCGCGTCCTTGACGAGGAGCCAGCCGCCCTTGTGGCCGGGCACCGAGCCCTTGACGAAGATGAGGCCGCGCTCGACGTCGGTGCGGACCACTTCGAGGTTCTGCTGGGTGCGGTTCTTGGCGCCCATGTGGCCGGCCATCTTCTTGTTCTTGAAGACGCGGCCCGGATCCTGGCGCTGACCGGTCGAGCCGAGCGCGCGGTGCGAGACCGAAACGCCGTGGGTGGCGCGCATGCCGCCGAAGCCCCAGCGCTTCATGCCGCCCTGGAAGCCCTTCCCCTGGGTCACGCCCTGGATGTCGACCATCTGGCCGACGGCGAAGTGATCGGCGGAAAGCGTCGTGCCGACGTCGAGGAGCGCATCCTCGGCGACGCGGAACTCGGCGACGCGGGCCTTGGGCTCCACTTCGGCCTTGCCGAAATGGCCGCGCTGCGGCTTGGCGACGTTCTTCGCCTTGGCGGTGCCGGCGCCGAGCTGGACCGCGACGTAGCCGTCGTCGTCCGCGTTCTTGCGCGCAATCACCTGAACATTGTCGAGCGCCAGGACGGTAACCGGCACGTGGCGGCCGTCCTCCTGGAACAAGCGGGTCATCCCCATTTTCTTCGCGATCACGCCGGTGCGCATGACCAAACTCCTTACGACAGAGGCCCCCCAGGACGATCCAGGGGGGCGTGCTAGCCCGAAAAAGATGCGTGCCCCGCCTGGGCTAATGATCCGCCCGGGGGCGGAACGGCGGGGACGCAGGCCGGGAGCATGCTCCCGCGGTATCACCCAGTGTCCGAGTGGCTCTGGAGCCTCTCTACGTCATGCCGGACGTGAAGTCCGGGACGACGATCTGCCTCGGTTATCCCGTGGCTTGCCGGCCTCTTAGGCCAGCTTGATCTCTACGTCCACACCCGCGGCGAGATCGAGCTTCATCAGCGCGTCGACCGTCTGCGGGGTGGGCTGCACGATGTCGAGCAGCCTTTTGTACGTGCGCACCTCGAACTGCTCGCGCGACTTCTTGTCGACGTGCGGCGAACGGTTGACGGTGAACTTCTCGATGCGGGTCGGAAGCGGGATCGGCCCGCGAATGAGAGCACCCGTGCGCCGAGCGGTATCGGCGATGTCGCCCGTGGCCTGATCGAGCACACGATGATCGAACGCCTTCAGGCGAATCCGGATATTCTGCGTTTCCATGACCTGCTTACCGATTGCAAAAGAGCCTGCTCCCCCGAAGGGAGCCTACAAACCAAACACGACCAATCCCGGCGCCTCGCGGCCCGGTATCGGCCAATATTCAAACTATAAAGCGGGCCGCGCGAATCCGTCAGGAGCCGCGCGGCCCGTGCCCTATATTACTTCGTGATCTCGGCGACAACCCCTGCGCCGACGGTCCGGCCGCCTTCGCGGATGGCGAAGCGCAGGCCCTGGTCCATAGCGATCGGCGCGATGAGCTTGACGCCCAGGTTCACGTTGTCGCCCGGCATCACCATTTCGGTGCCCTCCGGGAGAACGACTTCGCCGGTCACGTCCGTGGTGCGGAAGTAGAACTGGGGGCGGTAGTTGGCGAAGAACGGCGTGTGACGGCCGCCTTCGTCCTTCGACAGCACGTAGACCTCGGCGCGGAAGTCGGTGTGCGGCGTGATCGAGCCGGGCTTGGCCAGAACCTGGCCGCGCTCGACTTCTTCACGGCCGACGCCGCGGATGAGGGCACCGATATTGTCGCCGGCCTGGCCCTGGTCGAGCAGCTTGCGGAACATCTCGACGCCGGTGACGACGGTCTTGCGCGTGTCCTTGATGCCGACGATCTCGACTTCCTCGCCGACCTTGACGATGCCGGTCTCGACGCGGCCGGTGACGACCGTGCCGCGGCCCGAGATCGAGAACACGTCCTCGATCGGCATCAGGAACGGACGGTCCAGCGGACGCTCCGGCTGCGGGATGTAGCTGTCGACGGCGGCCATCAGTTCGATGATCGCGTCGTGGCCGATCTTCTTGTCCGAATCCTCGAGCGCGGCGAGAGCCGAACCCTTGACGATCGGAATGTCGTCGCCCGGGAAGTCGTAGGACGAGAGAAGCTCGCGGATTTCGAGCTCGACGAGCTCGATGAGCTCCTCGTCGTCGACCTGGTCGACCTTGTTCATGAAGACGACCAGCGCCGGAACGCCGACCTGACGGGCGAGCAGGATGTGCTCGCGGGTCTGCGGCATGGGGCCATCGGCGGCCGAAACGACGAGGATGCCGCCGTCCATCTGCGCGGCGCCGGTGATCATGTTCTTCACATAATCGGCGTGGCCCGGGCAATCGACGTGGGCGTAGTGGCGGGCTTCGGTCTCATACTCGACGTGGGCCGTCGAGATGGTGATGCCGCGCTCGCGCTCTTCCGGCGCCTTGTCGATGTTCGCGTACGACGTGTAGGTGGCGCCGCCGCTCTCGGCGAGCACCTTGGTGATTGCGGCCGTCAGCGAGGTCTTGCCGTGATCGACGTGACCGATGGTGCCGATGTTGCAGTGCGGCTTGTTCCGCTCGAACTTAGCTTTCGCCATTGTCTTCCTACCTTCTGATCAAAACTTTAATCCGAGAGCGGACCCCGCCCGTGCGGGGCCGCCCATAACCGCAAATTCCGGCTTATGCCAGCTTCGCCTTGACCTCGTCGGCCACGTTTGCGGGCACTTCGTCGTAGTGCGAGAACTGCATCGTGTACTGCGCCCGGCCCTGGGTGAAGGAGCGCAGCTCGTTCACGTAGCCGAACATGTTCGCGAGCGGCACCATGGCTTCGACGGCCTGCGCGTTGCCGCGGGTGTCGGTACCCTGGATCTGGCCGCGGCGGCTGTTGATGTCGCCGATGACGTCGCCGAGATAATCCTCGGGAGTGACGACTTCGACGCGCATGATCGGCTCGAGAAGCGTGATGCCGCTCTTCTGCGCCGCTTCGCGCATCGCGCCGCGGGCGCAGATTTCGAAGGCCAGCGCCGACGAATCGACGTCGTGGTACTTGCCGTCGATCAGCTGCACTTCGAAGTCGATGATCGGGAAGCCGATCAGCGAACCCGTCTCGGCCGTCTCGCGCATGCCCTTCTCGACCGAAGGGATATACTCCTTCGGAACGTTGCCGCCCTTGACGTTGTCGGTGAAGACGAAGCCCGAGCCGCGCTCGCCGGGCTGGAGCTTGACCTTCACCTCGGCGAACTGGCCGGAGCCGCCCGACTGCTTCTTGTGGGTGTAGGTCAGCTCGACCGGCTTCTTCAGATACTCGCGGTAGGCGACCTGCGGCGCGCCCACGTTCGCTTCGACCTTGAACTCGCGCTTCATGCGATCGACCAGGATCTCGAGGTGGAGCTCGCCCATCCCCTTGATGATGGTCTGGCCGCTCTCATTGTCCGAGCTGACGCGGAACGACGGATCCTCGCGGGCGAGGCGATTGAGCGCGACGCCCATCTTCTCCTGGTCGGCCTTGGTCTTGGGCTCCACCGCGACCTCGATGACGGGGTCCGGGAATTCCATGCGCTCGAGGATGATCGGCGCGTTGATCGCGCAGAGCGTGTCGCCGGTGGTGGTGTCCTTGAGACCCGCCAGAGCGACGATGTCGCCGGCATAGGCCACCTGGATGTCCTCGCGGTCGTTGGCATGCATGAGCAGCATGCGGCCGACCTTTTCCTTCTTGTCCTTGACCGAGTTCGTGACCTGCGACGCGGTCTCGAGCTTGCCCGAATAGATGCGCGCGAAGGTCAGCGTGCCGACGAAGGGATCGTTCATGATCTTGAAGGCGAGCGCCGAGAAGGGCGCGTCGTCCTGCGCCGGGCGCTCGTCGACGGTGACGCCGTCGAGCTTCAGGCCCTGGATCGGGGGAACGTCGAGCGGGCTCGGGAGATAGTCGACCACGGCGTCGAGCAGGGGCTGGACGCCCTTGTTCTTGAACGCCGAGCCGCACAGCACGGGCACGAACGAGAAGTTCAGCGTGCCCTTGCGGATGAGCTTCTTGAGCGTCGCCGTGTCCGGCTCCACGCCGCCCAGATAGGCTTCCATGACCTCGTCGTCCTGCTCGACGGCCATTTCGATCAGCTCCATGCGGGCTGCAGCGGCGGCGTCGGCGAGGTCGGCGGGAATGTCCTGATATTCGAACTTGGCGCCGAGCGATTCCTCGAGCCAGATGATGGCGCGGTTCTCGACGAGATCGACGAGGCCCTTGAACGAGCTTTCGATGCCGATCGGGAGATAGAGGACGGCCGGGCGGGCGCCGAGGCGGTCCTTGATCATGCCGACGCACATGTCGAAGTTCGCGCCCGTGCGGTCGAGCTTGTTGACGAAGCACATGCGCGGCACTTTGTACTTCTCGGCCTGGCGCCACACGGTCTCGGACTGCGGCTCGACGCCCGCGACGCCGTCGAAGCAGGCGACCGCGCCGTCGAGGACGCGCAGCGAACGCTCGACTTCGATGGTGAAGTCGACGTGCCCGGGGGTGTCGATGATGTTGATCCGGTGATCCGGGCCCTCGCCCTCGGCGGCCTTCCAGAAGCAGGTCGTCGCGGCGGACGTGATCGTGATGCCGCGCTCCTGCTCCTGCTCCATCCAGTCCATGGTGGCGGTGCCCTCATGGACCTCGCCGATCTTGTAGGACTTGCCGGTATAATAGAGGATGCGCTCGGTCGTCGTCGTCTTGCCGGCGTCGATGTGCGCCATGATGCCGATGTTGCGATAGCGCTCGAGCGGATGGCTGCGGGCCATGATCATTCTCCGATGCCGGCGGTCCGGCGTTGTTTCTTTTACCGATCCCGTTCGGGCTGAGCTTGTCGAAGCCCTGCCCTTCCCTTTGGTCAGCGCCTGAAGAAGGACAGCCCTTCGACAGGCTCAGGGCGAACGGTGTGGGGGGAGGCGGATTTCAGCCCGCCTCACCCCATATAGTCGTTACCAGCGATAATGCGAGAAGGCGCGGTTGGCTTCGGCCATGCGGTGCGTGTCTTCGCGCTTCTTGACCGAGTTGCCGCGGTTGTTGGCGGCGTCCATGAGCTCGCCCGAAAGGCGCGCGGCCATGGTGTTCTCGCCGCGGGCGCGGGCCGCCGTGATCAGCCAGCGGATGGCGAGCGCCTGGGCGCGCTCCGGGCGGACCTCGACCGGCACCTGGTAGGTCGCGCCGCCGACGCGGCGGCTGCGGACTTCGATGCCCGGCTTCACGTTGTTCAGCGCATCGTGGAAGACGCCGAGCGGATCGCGCTTGGCGCGGCTCTCGACCGTCTCGAGCGCACCGTAGACGATGCCTTCGGCGACCGACTTCTTGCCGTCCAGCATGACGGAATTCATGAACTTGGACAAGACGATGTCCCCGAACTTGGGATCGGGGAGGATTTCGCGCTTTTCGGGGCGACGACGACGTGACATGGATTTGAAACCCTTCTTGACTTCAGCCTGGTGGTCGGACGGGCCGGAGCCCGCCGGCCGGCTTACTTCGGACGCTTGGCGCCGTACTTGGAACGGGACTGGCGGCGGTCCTTGACGCCCTGGGTGTCGAGCACGCCGCGAAGGACGTGGTAGCGGACACCCGGAAGGTCGCGGACGCGGCCGCCGCGGATCAGGACCACCGAGTGCTCCTGGAGATTATGCCCCTCGCCGGGGATGTAGCTGATCACTTCGCGCTGGTTGGTCAGGCGAACCTTGGCGACCTTGCGAAGCGCCGAGTTCGGCTTCTTCGGAGTCGTCGTATAGACGCGTGTGCAGACGCCGCGCTTTTGCGGATTCTGCTCCATCGCGGGAACCTTGGATTTCGCCTTCTGCGGCTCGCGACCCTTGCGGATCAGCTGATTGATCGTCGGCATGAAGCCCTTCACCTTAAGTTACTTTACTGAGACGCAAAAAGCGCAAAAATCCGGCGGCCTTGAGGACCCCCGGCGATTGCGATCGCAACAGCAATGTTCAAGCTCTTGCCCGCTCCAGGAACCAAAGGCTCCGCAGGCGAGGCGGCCTATAGCGGCGGAGGGCGGAGGGGTCAACGGGCGAGTTGGCCCGGAGCCTTACCGCACCGCAACATCCAAATGCACTGCAACAATGCTCCGGATAGGATGCGTCCCTGCCACTGCCGCCGCGGTGGATCCTGTACCATGGACGCGCGCCCGCGATTCGCGCGCCCTGATCGAAGGGAGACGCTACCATGTCACTCGACACCAGTGCGGGGCAAGTCGCCCTCGGCCAGCTCCAGTCGCTTCCCTTCGAAAACATCATCGGCGGCCCGCTGGTCGCCGCGATCAACGGGCAGGCGCTCGCCGCCGAGTCCACCATCGATTTCATCGAGGCGATCGGCCTTCAGGGCCCGCCCGGCCAGCTCGAAGCGATCAACGTCAAATTTTCCTACATGGACGGCTCGGGAGCGGTGCGGATGCTCAGCGTACCGATCCTCACCATCATCCCCATCCCTTTCATCGTCATCGACACCATCGACATCCAGTTCAAAGCGCGCATCGCCGCTTCGGCACAGCAGGCAAGCGAGCAAAGCAGCTCGAGCGGGGGCGGCATATCGGGCGGCGGAACGGCCAGCTGGCGACGCAAACGGTTCCGTGCCGCCGTCCACCTCGACGCAAGCTATTCGGCGAAGAAGGACTCCAAATCGAGCCAGGATTCCCGCTACGCGGTCGAATACACGGTGGACGTGCACGTCCACGCTTCGCAGGCGGGCCTGCCGCAGGGCATGGCCCAGATCCTCAACATCCTCCAGGACGGGATTTCTAACGCACCGCCAACCGGCCCGGCGATTCAGATCTTTGGCCTCAGATCAGCCATTGTGGCGTCACCGGGCAACTCCCCGGCATTCACCGAAACGTGCCATGTGATCGTGACCGATGAGCCGAACGACCTTCCCAGCGGATACACGATCTCGGCGACGACGGACCAGCCCGCGCTGGTAACCGCGGCGCCGGCACCTCCTCCCACCGGCACCCCTGCCCCTGCCCCTGCCACGGTCACGATGAGCAGCACTCCCGCCCTGACGCCGCAGGCGCTGGGCTTCGACTTGGTGCTCACAATCACTGCGACTCCGCCTTTAGGCAGCGGCAAGCCGCCGCTGACGACGGTGCGGACCGTCAGGATCGAAAAGCCCTGATCCGGCCGATGCCGCCTCGCTTTTCCACGACGCTCGCCCGCCGTGGCCGGTGATTTCGAGCTTCACGAGCTGATCGCGGCACCGATCCTCGCCTTCGTTGAGGCGCAGGCGGAGGCGGCGGCGACCTTCTACGACGTGCTGGAGCGCTTCGCTTTCGAGGAGAAGCAGCCCGGCGCGGACGCCGGCGGGGCGCGGCGGTTGAGGATGATCGCCTTCGTCGCCGAACGCGCCGGCGCGGACGGGACTCTCGAGCGGCGCGAAATCGGTATTCCCCTCCTCCAGATGATCCCGCTGAGCGGCCTCGGCATCGATACGGCGCGGCTGCAGTTCGCCGTGGCGCTGACGGCGGAGCCGGCGGAGGGGCGCAGCGCCCGGCGCGAGCCTGCGGCAGCCGCCGCTCGGCCGCCGTGCCTGCGCGGCCGAGTCGCCCCGCTGGCTGGCGGGCAGCCGGCCGCGGGGGGCACTCTCCAGGTCGAGATCACGCTGAGGCAGCTCGACCTGCCCGCCGGCTACCTCGAGATGATCGCCGAGACGCAAGGGGGCATCGTGCGCCCGGCCCTGGAGGCCCGGGCCGGTCCTGCGGGCCCGGTTCGCGAGCAGGGGCTGTTCAGGGCGGCGCTTCGCAGCGCGCTCCTGCGCGAGTTTGCGCGCGGCCGCGACCATGAGCTTACGCTCCACATCGAGCCCGACCGCCGCTTCGTCGGCGAGGCGGGGCTCGAGCTGCAGCTTGCGAGCGATCCCCCGAACGCCCTCCTGTTTCTCGCTCCCGCGCCCTGGCCGAGGCTCTCGGCAGCGCCGCAGCCGGTGAGCGCCGCGGTGCGCGCCGGTGCCGCCTTCGATCCCGCGGCCGACATCCACCTGGTCCTCGGCGGCACGGCCCGCGGGGCCGACGGCATCGAGCGAACCGACAGCGTGCGCATTCCTTTCTACAAACCGAAAGGCTGAACGTTGGAAAAGCCGCGCTCGCCCTCCCCCCTCAGCCGCACGACGACGAGCGACGCCGCTCCGGCGATCGGACCCGGCCTCTCCTGTCCCATGTGCGGCAGCCGGATAGAGGTCACACTGGAGTCCCTGCTCGCCCAGGTCGCCTTCCATTGCCGCACCCCCGCTTGCCGGACGGTGCTCCGCCTCGACCGGCGCGGCTCGGCCGAGGCGCTGGACACAGCCCGCCGTCTGAAGGAGCGCCTCGACGCGGCCCGGCCGAAGAGCTGAGCACCCGCGTCCGCCGCCGCTCTGCGCGCTACTCCGGGTCCGCGACACTTGCGCCGAGCTTCTTCGGGGCGATGGCGCGGTAGCTTTCCGTCATCCAGCGCTTGAGGAGATCGAGGTCCGGCGTGTCGTCCGGGCCGAAGCGGGCGGTGATCCAGCCGGCGCGGCCGAGGCCGTAGCCGGTGGGCTCGGTCCAGTCGAACACCGCCGCGAAGTCGCGGCTTACGGGCAGCTTCACCGTCGCGCTGAAGCGGTCCTGCCTGTCCAGCCAGCAGAAGGTCTTGGAACGGACCTTGA
This sequence comes from Allosphingosinicella sp., assembly GCA_035645215.1. Classification (GTDB taxonomy): domain Bacteria; phylum Pseudomonadota; class Alphaproteobacteria; order Sphingomonadales; family Sphingomonadaceae; genus Allosphingosinicella. The sequence continues at coordinate 1,513 of DASQND010000063.1, read as the reverse complement.
GGGCTGAGTGGCCCCAGGGATGGTCCTCCGTCGCTTCGGGAAGCGAGAGGCCGTAGGCGCGGAGCTCTTCGAACCAGGTGTCGATCGTGGTCATCGGGCGACACTAATGCGCGCGGCCCCAGCCTCCTAGGAAAACCGGCGCAAAGGAAACCGGCGCCTGCATTGCTGCCGGCGCCGGTCCTTGCCCCTCCAGGGAAAATCGCTGCGCCGTTTCAGGCGACCTTCGTTTCCTCGACCTCTTCGGGATCGCGAAGCACGTAGCCGCGGCCCCAGACGGTCTCGATGTAATTGTCGCCGCCGCATGCGAGGCTCAGCTTCTTGCGGAGCTTGCAGATGAAGACGTCGATGATCTTGAGTTCGGGCTCGTCCATGCCGCCGTAGAGATGGTTGAGGAACATCTCCTTGGTGAGCGTGGTGCCCTTGCGGAGCGAGAGGAGCTCCAGCATGGCATATTCCTTGCCGGTTAGGTGCACGCGGGCGCCGTCGACTTCGACCGTCTTGGCGTCGAGGTTGACCGCGAGCTTGCCGGTGCGGATGACGCTCTGGCTGTGGCCCTTGGAGCGGCGCACCACGGCGTGGATGCGGGCGACGAGCTCGTCGCGGTGGAAGGGCTTGGTGACGTAATCGTCGGCGCCGAAGCCGAGAGCGCGGACCTTCGAATCCATCTCGGCGATGCCGGAGAGGATCAGGACGGGCGTGCCGACCTTCGCCAGGCGAAGCTTCTTCAGCACGTCGTAGCCGTGCATGTCCGGAAGGTTCAGGTCCAGGCAGATGATGTCGTAATCGTAGAGCTTGCCGAGGTCCAAGCCCTCCTCGCCGAGGTCCGTCGAATAGACGTTGAAGCCTTCGGTGGTGAGCATCAGCTCGATCGCCTTGGCCGTGGTCGGCTCGTCCTCGATCAGCAACACGCGCATTGCCAGGTCCCCCCTGAAAGCCCCCAAACCCGTGGTAACGCCCGGTCAATGGGTGTTGCGCTGGGTTAACCACAAAACATCTGAAGGAAAAAGGTTAACGGGGCGTAAAGCGCGGGCGCAGAAATTAACGAGTCTTTTGGGCAACAGTCGCCTCAGCCGCGCACGTATAGCGCGCGCGACTCCCACGGGGCGAGTTCCAGCACCGGCGGCACGGCGGCCGCGGCGTCAGCGATCAGATCGCGCGCCGCGCCGCGGAGCTCGGGCGGCACCTCGGCCTGGGCGGGCTCTGCCGAGAAGTTGGCGAAGACGGCGACACGCTCGTCGCCGAGCGCGCGGCGGTAGGCGAACACCTGCGGATGATCGGGCTCGAGCAGCGTCCAATCGCCGTGGCGGACCACCGCGAGCTCGCGGCGCAGCGCGGCCAGCAGGCGGTAGCGCGCGAACACCCCGTCCGGGTCGGCGCGGTCCGCCGCGACGTTGACCGACTGCCACCCGGCTCCCAGCTCGATCCACGGGGTTCCGCTGGTGAACCCGCCGCCCGCCGACCCATCCCACGGCATCGGGGTGCGCGCGTTGTCGCGGCTGTTGGCGGCCGCGCC
>DASQND010000062.1:0-2202 GCA_035645215.1 Allosphingosinicella sp. | reverse complement strand
CCGCCGATCAGCGTGTCGTCGCCCATCCCGCCGAAGAGGATGTTGTCGAGCCCGTTGCCGGTCAGCGTCTGGCCGGTGGCCGAGGTGCCGGTCAAATTCTCGACATTGGCCGCCAGGCTGTAGCTCGCCAGCGCGGTGCGGACTTCGTCCGTCCCTTCGCCGGCCGCTTCGATCACCTGGTCGCCCGCATCGTCGACGATGAAGAGGTCGTTCCCCGCAAGCCCGCCCATTATGTCGGCGCCGGTGCCGCCGTCGATGACATCGTCGCCCGCGCCGCCGTTGAAGATGTCGGCGCCGGCGCCGCCGAAGAGCAGATCGTCCCCGCCTTCGCCGTAGAGCGTGTCGTCGCCGTTCCCGCCGCGAATCGTGTTGGCGAGACCGTTGCCGCTCAGCGTCTGGCCGGTGGCCGAAATGCCGGTCAGCAGCTCGACGTTCGCGGCGAGCGTGTAGGAGGCGAGCGCGGTGCGGACCTCGTCCGTGCCTTCGCCCGCATTCTCGATCACGACGTCGCCCGGCTGGTCGACGACATAGATGTCGTCGCCCGTGCCGCCGCGCATCGTGTCGGCGCCTTCGCCGCCGTCGAGGAAGTCGTCGCCGGCGCCGCCTTCGAGCATGTCGTTGCCGCCGCGGCCGAGAAGCGTGTCGTTGCCGCCCTCGCCGTGCATCTCGTCGGCCTCCGGCGTGCCTTCGATCGTGTCGTTGCCGGGGGTGCCGGCGATGCCGGTGTCGGCGAGGACGTCGCCGCGCACGATGGTGCCTTCGACGCGGATCGTCATCATCTCGCCGCCGACGGCGACTCCGACGAGGGTGTAGGGCGCGCCCGTCCCCGGATCGCTCGTCGGCGTGAAGGTGACGCGGACGCGGCCCAGAGCGGCAAGATCGAGCTTGTCGATGCCGGTCTGGAAGTCGAGCAGGACGTCGATCGCGTTCAGGACCGAATCCGATGCCGAAAGGTAGACGAAGCGGTCGGCACCGTCGCCGCCGCGGAGGCGGTCGCCGCCGCCGCCGCCGGTGATGACGTCGTTCCCCGCGCCGCCCGCAATGGAATTGGCGCCGCCGCTGCCGGTCAGCGCCTGCCCCCCTGCGGCGGTGCCGGTCAGATTCTCGACATTGGGGAGGGAAGCGAGGCTGAAGGCGGCGGTGGAGGTGCGAACCTCGTCCGTGCCTTCGTTCGCCAGTTCGACGATCGTGTCGAGGTCGTCGTCCACGACATAGATGTCGTTGCCGAGGCCGCCGGCCATGACGTCCGCTCCGCCGCCGCCGGTCAGGCGGTCGTTGCCCCGGCTGCCGGTCAGGCGATCGTCGCCGCCCCGGCCGTCGAACACCACGGAGCCGCCGGCCGAATCGGAGTAGCCCGGATCCGCGGCGAGCAGGTTGGCGCCGTCGTCGCCCGAAACGGTTGACTGGGCGCTGCCGATCACGCGCACCATGATCGATTCGATCGAGGTCAGGCTGTAGGTCGAGCCGAGAGAGGCCGCGACTCCGGCCCGGAGATCCGCCGTGCCGGTGGAGATGTGGATCGTGTCGGTGCCATCGCCGCCGATCACGGTGCCGGATCCGCCGCTGAAGCCGATGCTGAGGTAGAAAAGGTCGTCCCCGGCGCCGCCATCAGCCCAATCGAGATTGTAGATGTGGAACTGATCGTTTCCGGCCTCGCCGTGGAACGTGTCCGCCGCGCTCTGGCTGCCGATGAAGCGGTCGTCGCCGGCGCCGCCGCGCATGTCGCGCAGCGTCGTCCCTTCGGTGTAGAAGGTGTCGGCGCCCGATCCGCCGATGACGCGGTGGAAATTCTGGAAGCGGACGTCGCCCACCCCCATGATGGCGCTACCCGAAAAGGCGTTGAAGACGAGATCGGCGGAGAGCGCGCCGAGATCGAGCGTGTTGATGCCGCCCTCGCCGTTCAGCTGGATGGAGGCACCCGGCGCGCTGACGCCGGCGAGCCTCACGACGTCGTCGCCGGCGCCGGCGAAGACGGTGTCCGCGCCCGTGCCGGGATCGATCACATCGTGGCCCGCGCCGCCGGTGATGACGTTTGCAGCGGCGTTGCCCGTGAGGCTCTGGCCGGCCGCGGAGGTGCCGGTAAGCTTCTCCACGTTCGGAAGGGCGGCGAGGCTGAAGGCGGCGAGCGCGGTGCGGACTTCGTCCGTCCCTTCGCCAGCGAGCTCGACGACCGTGTCGCCGGCATCGTCGACGACGTAGATG
>DASQND010000061.1:0-8153 GCA_035645215.1 Allosphingosinicella sp. | reverse complement strand
GGGCCGAGGCCGAGCGCTTCGACGAGGCGGCGCGTGGCTTCCTCGCCGTGGTTCTTGGCGATGGGGCCGCCGAGTTCGCCGTTCTTCTGGGTGATGTAGCCGAGGCCCGCATGGCCTTCGGAGCGGGCCCAGTCGTTCATTTCGTCGAAGAACTTGCGGCTCTTCTCCGCAGTGCCGGGCGCGGGAATGGCGCGCACCACGCCGCCGCCTTCGACGATGCGGGCGAAGAGGCCGAAGCCGGAGCCGGTGAAATGGTCGGAGACGTCGGTGATGAGGATGAGGTTCCTGAGGTCCGGCTTGTCGGAGCCGTATCTGAGCATCGCTTCCCTGTAGGGGATGCGCGGGAATTCGCCGGCGGGGGTGACCTTGCGGCCGGCGGCGAACTCTTCGAACACGCCGGCGAGAACGGGCTCGATCGCCTGGAAGACGTCTTCCTGGGTGACGAAGCTCATTTCGAAATCGAGCTGGTAGAATTCGCCGGGGCTGCGGTCGGCGCGGGCGTCCTCGTCGCGGAAGCAGGGGGCGATCTGGAAGTAGCGGTCGAAGCCGGCGACCATGATCAACTGCTTGAACATCTGAGGCGCCTGCGGGAGCGCGTAGAATTTGCCTGGGTGGACCCGGCTCGGCACGAGATAGTCGCGCGCGCCTTCGGGGGACGAGGCGGTCAGGATCGGAGTCTGGAACTCGGTGAAGCCCTGATCGACCATGCGGCGGCGGATGGAGGCGATGACGTTGGAGCGAAGGACGATGTTCGAGTGAATGCGCTCGCGGCGGAGATCCAGAAAGCGGTAGCGAAGGCGGATGTCTTCCGGATAGTCGGCTTCGGCGGAGACGGGGAGCGGCAGCTCCTGCGTGACGGCGGACTGGACGGTGACCGCGTCGGCGTGGATTTCGACGTCGCCGGTCGCGAGGTTCGGGTTGGCGGCTTCCTTCGAGCGGGCGACGACCTTGCCCTCGACGGTGATGACGCTTTCCGCGCGCACCTTGTCGAGCACTTCGAAGGCGGCGTCGGCCGTGTCGGCGACGATCTGGGTGATCCCGTAGTGGTCGCGAAGATCGACGAAGAGGAGGTTGCCGTGGTCGCGCTTCCTGTGGACCCAGCCCGACAGCTTCACGGTCTCGCCGACCTCAGCGGCGCGGAGCCGGCCGCAATTGTGGGTCCTGTATGCGTGCATGATTACGTGCGTCCCGTCGGTCTGTTTTTCGTGCTTTATTGAAGGCGCTGCGCTTCGCGGCGGGGGGAGGCTTTGTCAAGGCGGGAGGGCCTCGCTATAGGCCGCCCCCTATGCATATCCATCCGCTGATCACCGACACCGAGACCCTTGCCGATCTGTGCGACCGGCTGGCGCAATCGCCGTTCGTCGCTGTCGACACCGAGTTCATGCGCGAGAACACCTATTGGCCGGACCTCTGCCTCGTGCAGATCGCCGACGAGAAGGAAGCCGCGGCCATCGATCCCAAGGCGGAGGGGATCGATTTGACGCCTTTGCTCGACCTCCTCACCGACAATGAGGACGTCTTGAAGGTCTTCCACGCCGGCGGGCAGGACATCGAGATCATCTACAACCTGACCGGCGACACGCCGCACCCGATGTTCGACACGCAGATCGCGGCCATGGCCCTGGGGCTCGGCGAGCAGATCGGTTATTCGAACCTGTGCGAAAGCCTTCTCGGCATGACGCTCGACAAGGGCGCGCGCTTTACCGACTGGGCGCGGCGGCCGCTCGACAAGCGGCAGATCGACTATGCGATCGGGGACGTGACGCACCTTTCCGCGCTGTTCCCGAAGATGCTCGGGCGCCTCCGGAAGACCGGCCGCGGCGACTGGCTCGATCAGGAGATGGAGCGGATCGCGGACCCCGCCAATTACATGAACGACCCGGCGTCCGCCTGGAAGAAGGTGCGCGTGCAGAGCCGCAAGGCGGAGGTGCTGGGGAGGCTCAAGGCGCTGGCGGCGTGGCGCGAGATCGAGGCGCGCTCGAAGAATTTGCCGCGCGGGCGCATCATGAAGGACGAGACGCTCGCCGACGTCGCCATGCACCCGCCGGTGAACCAGGAGAAATTGGCCCAGGTGCGCGGGCTGTCGCCGTCGTGGCGGACCAACGACATCGGCGCGCGGCTGATGGAGGCCCTCGCCAATGCCGAGCCCCTCCCGCCTTCCGAAATGCCGCCGCGCGAGGACAAGTCGCCCGGGCTCGGCAAGGAAGGCGCGCTGATCGCGGATCTCCTGAAGCTGCTCCTCAAGATCCGGGCGCGCGAATCGAACGTCGCGCCTCGGCTCATCGCGCGTTCAGAGGAATTGGAGCTTCTTGCCGCGGGCCGGCGCCAGAACCTCCAGATATTGGAAGGCTGGCGCTTCGAGGAGTTCGGGCGCGACGCGCTCGACCTCGTCGAAGGGCGCCTCGCCTTTGCGGTGCGCGGCGGCAAGATGGTGATGACTCGCGCGGAGGTGGAGGAATGAGGATCTTAGCTGGAGCGGCAGGAGCGCTGATGCTGATGGCCTGTACGACCGCAGTGCCCGAGGGCGAGGGACAGAGACCGGAGCGGGATTCGGATCGCGTGCCGGTGGCGGGCGAAGGCCAATGCGATGCGGCGGCCGTGCAGGACATGGTCGGGCGGCAGCGCTCCGACGCGGTGGGCGCGGAAGCGACGCGGCGGAGCGGGGCCAGGACGCTGCGCTGGCTGGAGCCCGATTCGATGTACACGCAGGATTATCGCGAGGACCGGCTCAACATCCATGTCGATGCGCGCGGGCGGATTTTGCGGCTGCGCTGCGGGTAACGCCGCGCCGTCATTGCGAGGAGCGACAGCGACGAAGCAATCCAGTGGGCGCCGGAGACCTGCACCGGCTTCCGCTGGATTGCTTCGCTGCGCTCGCAATGACGGTGATCAGGCGAAAACCGGCTCGCCCTTCAGCCCTAGCGCATTCGCCAATGTCTTGAGGCGGCGGTCGACCGCTTCGCCGTAGAGGGCGGCGTCGCGGCGGTCGAGGGTGAGGAGGAGCTTGCCGCCGTCCGAGGTGAGGCGGGTGCGCTCCAGGCCCGCGGCGACGCCGCCGCTGAGACGCTGGCCGAGACGCATGGCGAGGCCCCAGAGCGAGGCGCGGCGCAGGCTCTCCTCGCTGGTGAGTTTGGACAGGCGTGGGTCGGGCAGGTCGCGGCCGCCGCCGAAGCTGCAGTAGAGCGCCTGGGCGAGCATGACCCGGCCGTCGTCGTCGATCCCCACCCAATTGCCGTGCAGCGCCATGTCGAGGCCGCGTTCGGCGCGGAAATCGGGATGGGCCTGCCAAGCGACGTCGGCGAGGAGGCAGGCGGCGAGGCGGATACGGCGGCAGCCGGGCGGATCGTCGAAGATGCGGCCGATCCATGTGTCGAGGAGGTCGCCGTGCGGCGCGAAGCGGCCGAGCCCGATGCCGGCGTCCCGCGCCGCCTCGATCAGCGGATCGAGTTCTCGCTCACGTTCGGACAGGTCCGAATAAAGGATGCCTTCGCGGATGCCGAAGCTGGAGGTGACGAGGCGGCTCGGGCGGAGCTGGTCGGCGACGACTCGAAGGAGGCGCGTGGCGGCGGGAAGCGTCGGCAGGCGCGAGACGGAGAATGACGGAATCCTGATCGCCGCCGCCTTGTCGAGCGTCGCAATCCGCTTCTCGAGCTCGCGCGGCCGCTCGGGCGCCATTTCATGCTCGTGGACGATGGGAAGCGGATGGTCGCGAAAGGTGAGGTCGAGCCGGGCGAGCGCGCGCCACGAGCCGCCGACCATGTAGAAGGCCCTCCCCTCCCCGCGGCCCGCAAAGCCGGTGCGGACCAGGGCCGCCTCGATCTCGCGGCGGAGCGCGCCCTTCTCGCTATAGGCGCCGAGGCGGAGGACGCCGAGCGGCAGGGACGCGCTGTGGCGGACCCTGCCGCCGGAGACGTCGACCAGCTCCAGGCTGCCGCCGCCCAAGTCGCCGACGATGCCGTCCGCCCAGGGGATGGAGGAGATGACGCCGTAGCCCGCCATCTTCCCTTCCTCCTCGCCCGGCAGCACTTCCGGCTCGAAGCCCAGGGCGCGGATGCGACTGAGAAAGGCGGGGCCGTTGGACGCATCGCGGGCGGCGGCGGTGGCGACGATCCGGTAGTTGGCGACCCCCATCTGGTCGAGGAGCATCTTGAAGCGCGCCAAGCCGCGGATCGTCCGGTCCATCGCTTCGGCGGAGAGTTCGCCGCCGCCGTCCAGGCCGCGCCCCAAACCCGCCATCACCTTTTCGTTGAACACGATGGAAGGGATGCGGGTCGCGCCCGAATAGACGACGAGGCGGACGGAATGCGAGCCGATGTCGACGATCGCGATCGGCCGCGCTGCCCCCAGCATCATCTCAGTGGCCGCGCGGCAGGCGGAGGGTCTTGGGACTGGCGTCGCTCAAGGCCGCACCGCGCCCGGAGAGCGACGGGTTGGTCATGAAATAGCGGTGGAGATTGAACGGCTTCTCCCCCTCCCGCGCCTGCAGCCGCTCGTAGCGGCCGTCTGGGAGGAGCCGCCAGCTCTGCTCGTTGTCGATCAGATTGGCGACCAGCACCTGGTCGATGATCTGGGCGTGCACCGTCTCGTTCTCGATCGGCAGCATATATTCCACGCGCCGGTCGAAATTGCGCGGCATCCAGTCGGCGGACGAGACGAACAGGGAGGCGCCGCGGCTCGGCAGATCGGCGCCGTTCCCGAAACACCAGATGCGGCTATGCTCGAGAAAGCGGCCGAGGATCGACTTGACCCGGATATTCTCGCTCATTCCGGGGACGCCGGGGCGAAGGCAGCAGATGCCGCGCACGATGAGGTCGATCTCGACGCCCGCCTGGCTCGCTTCGTAGAGCTTGTCGATGATCTGGGCATCGACCAGCGAGTTCATCTTCGCCCAGATCGCCGCCTGGCGGCCCGCGAGGGCATTGGCGATCTCCGCGTCGATCAGCGCGGCGAGCTCGCCGCGGAAATGGAGCGGCGACATGACGATCCGCTCCATCGCCCGGGGCTCGACATAGCCGGTGATGAAGTTGAACAGCTTGGCGACGTCGCGGCCGAGCACTGGATCGGCGGTGAAGAAACTCAAATCCGTATAGATGCGCGCCGTCACCGGATGGTAATTGCCGGTGCCGAGGTGGCAGTAGGTGCGGAAGCCCTTGTCCTCGCGGCGCACGACCATCGACACCTTGGCGTGGGTCTTGAAGTCGATGAAGCCGTAGACGACCTGGACGCCGGCGCGCTCCAGCGCATTCGCCCAGAGGAGGTTCTGCTCCTCGTCGAAGCGGGCCTTGAGCTCGACGACCGCGGTGACGGATTTTCCGGCTTCGGCGGCGTCGATCAGCGCGCGGATGACGGCGGACTGCTTGCCCGCCCGGTAGAGCGTCTGCTTGATCGCGACCACGTCCGGATCGGCCGCCGCCTGCTTCAGGAATTCGACGACGACCTCGAAGCTTTCATAGGGGTGGTGGACGATGATGTCCTTGGCGCGGATGGCGGCGAAGCAGTCGCCGTCATGCTCCAGGATGCGCTCCGGGAAGCGGGCGGTGAAGGGCTCGAACTTGAGGTCGGGGCGGTCTTCCTCGACGAGCGAGGCGAGGTCCGCGATGCCGATGAAGCCAGTCGATTCGTAGATGAGGGCGGCGCTGGCATCGACGCCGTCGCGGACGACCGCTTCCAGTTGGTCCGGCATGGCGCTGTCGATCTCGAGGCGGATGACTCGGCCGCGGCGGCGCCGCTTGATGGCGCTCCGGAAGGTGCGGACGAGGTCTTCGGCTTCTTCCTCGATCTCGATGTCGCTGTCGCGGATCACCCGGAAGGCCCCTCCCCCCATCAGCTCGTAGCCGGGGAAGAGGGTGCCGACATGGCGGCGGATGAGGGCTTCGACCGCGATGTAGCGGGCGGCGGGGCCCGGGATGCGGATGAAGCGCGGCAGGGTCGGCGGGACCATCAGCAATTCACGGATCGGCGCGCCGTCCGAAAGGCGCTTCAAGTCGAAGATCAGCGAAAAGCCCTTGTTCGGGATGAACGGAAAGGGGTGCGCGGGATCGATCGCCTGCGGGGTCAGGACCGGGAAAATCTGCTCGGAGAAATGACGGTCGAGCCATTCGGCCGAAGCCTCGTCGACGCCTTCCTTGCCGAGGACGAGGATGTCGGCTGCGGCCAGCGATTGGCGCAGGTAACGCCAGACCTCCTGCTGGCTCTGCGTCAGCCGGTTCGCTTCCTCGGCAATACGCGGGAGCTGCTGGGCGGGGGTCAGGCCGTCGGCCGAGCGTTCGTCGACGCCGAGCAATTGCTGGTTCTTGAGGCCGGCGACGCGGACCATGAAGAATTCGTCGAGGTTGCTCCCCGAGATGGAGAGGAAGCGCAGGCGCTCCAGCAAGGGGTGCGCGGAGTTGGTCGCTTCCTCGAGGACGCGGCGGTTGAAGGCGAGCCAGGAGAGCTCGCGGTTGAAATAGACCGCGCCGGGGCCGCGCTCGGCCGGAGCCTCGCGGTCGTTGGCGGGGACGCTGTACGGTGTCGCCATTAGCGGAACTTCGCCCTTCTGATCAGCCGCGCTTCGACGAGCGCCCGCTTCGCGACCGGCACCGTCAGGCGCTTGTGGTGCGAAAGGACGGCGCGATCGAGCGCATCGACGACCTTCAGAACACCGACATAGCTGCGTTCGATCCGCGGAACGATGAAATCCGCCAGTTCGGCAGGCGCGGCGACGCCGCGGTCGCCGAGCAGCTTCATGACGAGGGCGCCGAGGAGGAGGTCGTCGGGCGGGGCGATCGCGATCTGCGGGGTGGCGGCGAGACGGGAGCGAAGGTCGGGGAGCTTGACCTCCCAGCGCGGCGGCGGGGCGTCGGCGACGATGAGGAGGGGGCGGCGCGTCGCCTGGGCGTCGTTCCAGGCGTGGAAGAGCGCTTCCTCCTCATGATCCTCGGCATTGTCGAACAGGCGGCCGCCCGTCTTGCGGACGAAGATGCGGCCGAGGAGGCTGCGGCCGGACTTGCGCGGGCCGGTCAGGAGCGTCGCGTGGACGGGCCAGAGCGACCAGCGCTTGAAATGGTCGAACGCGTCCCGGTTCGCGTCCGAGATCAGGAAATCCTCGTCCTTCTCCGCCACCGGCCAGTGGAACGGCAGGGCGATCTGGTTCACCGCCGCGCCTTCTAGCGGGAGATACGGAGGGACGCGCCGGAGCCGCTGACCGTCCAGCCCTGCGCCCGGAGCGCGGCGGCGAGCGCGTCGGGATCGCCGGAGAAGGTGACGCGCATGGTGGACGTGCCGCCGATCGACTGGCTGACCGTGATCGCCGAGGTCACGCCGCCGACGCGGCTCACCGCCACTTCGGCGCGCTGCACGGCCTCGGCGTCCGGCGAATCGAACTGGATGCGGACGGGCTGGGCGGCGCCGGCGGCGGGCGCGGAGGGCTCGGCACCGGTGGGTGCGTCGCGAGTCGGGCGGCGCTGCTCGGTGCGCTCTTGCGCTTCCTCGCCCTCCTCGCGCGGCACTTCCTCCATCGGCGGGGCGACGTTGAGGCTTGGGTCGGGGCTCAGCCGGTCGGCTTCCAGGGCGGCGACGAACAGGGCGTCGAGGCGGCGCACGCCCTCGTCGAGCATGCGCGGGATGGAGGCGCCGTCGGGGGCCTGGAGCTGGAAGCGGCCGAGAAGCTGGCGGTCGGGCCCGTGCCAGGCGCTGAACGTCGCCACCGCCGGGCCGCCCGGGAAGAGGCGGCGGAGCTGGACTTCGGGGACGACGATGTCGGCCGCGCCGTACTGGTCGAGGAGGACGCGCCACCAGCCGCGGCTTCGGCGGCCGGTCTGCATGGCGTTGAGCAGCAGCGGGTCGGCGCCCTGGCCGGAGGTCCGGACATAGTCGATCGGGCTGTTCGCGGTGCGGTAGCGCGCCCAGGCGTGCTGCCACTCGTTGCGGAATTCCAGAGAGTAGGCGGTGCCCCCGGTGACCATCACCGGGATGACGAGCATCGCGGCGGAGCGGCGGACGAGGCCGCCGACGCCGAGCATCTCGCCGGTGCGGGAACGGTCGAAGAGGACGCCAAGGGTCGCGATGTAGCGCGTGGGGCCGATCTGCTCCTTCTCGACGATGACGCCGGAGACGATCGAGCTCAGCACCGATTCGGAAAGCGTCGGCGCTTCGGAGACCGGCTTGTTGTTGGT
>DASQND010000060.1:0-45824 GCA_035645215.1 Allosphingosinicella sp. | reverse complement strand
TGACCTGGCCCGAGCGGAAGGCGGCGAGATAGACGAAGAGCTTGAAGGCCGAGCCGGGCTGGCGGCGCGCCTGAACCGCGCGGTTGTAGGGCGAATCCGCGTAATTCTTGCCGCCGACCATGGCGACGACGCGCCCGTCCGGCCGCATCGCGACGAGCGCGACCTGCGCCCGCCCGAGGCCGGCCCGGCGCACCGTGTTGACAGCGAGCCGCTGGAGATCGCCTTCCAGCGTGGTGCGAAGCGTGCGCTCGCCATATTCGCCGTCTTCCGACGCTTGCTCGGCCTGCTGGATGACCCAATCGGCGAAATAGGTGCCGGTGGGCACGTCGTTGCGGCGCTGGACGTCGAGGCGGGCGGGGGTGAGCGTGTCGAACTGCCCTTCGCTCAGCATATTGGCCTGCACCATCTCGCGCATGACGAGGCGCGCGCGGGCCTGCGCCGCCTTCAAGTTGCGGGTGGGGGCGAGGCGGGACGGCGCGTTGACGATCCCGGCCATCATCGCGGCCTGCTCGACCGTCAACTGCTCGGGCTCGCGGCTGAAATAATGGCGGGCGGCGGCACGAAGGCCGTAGACGTTGTCGCCGAAATAGACGTTGGACAGATAGCGGCTGAGGATCTCGTCCTTGGACAGCCAGGCTTCGAGCCAGAGCGCGATCAGGGCTTCCTGCGCCTTGCGGCCGAAGGTGCGCTCGTGGCTCAGGAAGCTCGTCTTGGCGAGCTGCTGGGTGATCGTGCTTCCGCCCTGCTTCACTTCGCCGGCGCCGACGTTGCGCATGAGGGCGCGCACCGTGCCGCGGATGCTGATCCCGAAATGGCTGTGGAAGTTCCTGTCCTCGATCGCGACGAAGGGCTGCCAGACATGGTCGGGGAGGCGGGCGACGTCGACCGGCTCGTCGATGATCGCGCCGCGCCGGGCGATGGGCTCTCCTTCCGCGGAGAGGATGGTGAGGCTAGGCGCGTTGATCGGGGAGAGGGATTTGGACAGCGGCGCGGTGACCGCCAGCCAGGCGACGATCAGGACGAAGACGACGAGAAAGACCAGCAGCCAGCGCTTGATGCGCTGCCAGCGGGTCTTCCTGGGCTTGTCGGGCGTCGGCGGCACGGCGCCGCTTCCGCCGGGGAGAGCCGGGTCCGGAACATAGGGTTCGGGCGCGGCAGTCCGGAACATACGCATCATCCTTTTACTCATGCGCCGAACGCCGCGATTAGGGAAGGGGTTGCACCGAGTCGAGAGGGTCCGGCGAGAGGCGGCGGATGCCGGTCTCGGCGGGCCCGGCGCCGAGGGCTTCGAGGCCTTCGGGCCAGGGCAAGCCGGCGATCAGCGCCTCCGCGACCGCCGCCATGGCGGGCGCGGTCTGGAGGCCGTAGCCGCCTTGTCCGGCGAGCCAGAAGAAGCCGGGAGCCTGCGGAGCGAAGCCGGCGACGGGCACGCGGTCGGCGGTGAAGGTCCTGAGCCCCGCCCAGCGGTGGGCGATCCGCGCGACGGAAAGGGTCGTGTAGGTTTCGACCTTCCAGGCGGCGAGGGCGAGGTCGTATTCCTCCGGCTGGGCGTCTGAGGCTTCGCATTCCACTTCGTCGGTCGGCGAGGCGGCGAGGCGGCCGGATTCCGGAAGGATGTAGAAATCGTCGACCGCGGTCTTGGTGAAGGGCCAGGCGCGGACGTCGGCGCCGGCCGGAGGATCGACGACGATGATGGTGCGGCGGAGCGGGCGGAGGCCGAGCGGCGCGACGCCGGCGAGCCGCGCCAGAGCGTCCGCCCAGGCACCGGCGGCGTTGACGAGGACGGGCGCGCGCCAGGTCTCGCCGGTTTCGGCGGTGAGGGTCCAGCCGGGCTCGGCGCGGACGATCCGCCGCCCGGTCAGCACTTCGCCGCCCGCCGCGCGGACGGCGCTGGCGTATCCCTGGAGCATCGCATCGGAGTCGAGGCGCAGGCCGTCGGGGTACAGGAGCCCGGCGACGGCGGCACCGGCGCCGGCGCGGAGCGGCGGGAAGAGCGCGGCCATGCGCGCTTCGCCGACGCGTTCGAGGCTGCCGGTGAAGCGGCCCATCTGCTGTTCGAGCTCGGCGAGGCGCGGCAGCATGTCCTCGGTGGCGAAGAACAAGGCGGGTGCCCGGTGCGCGACGCCAGGGGCGAAGCGGTCGCGGCTCCAGGCGGTGAGCGCGCGGACGGCCTCGTTGCCGATGCCGTAATGGCTGAAGGTCGCGCTTCGTCCGGAGGAATGGAAGCCGAGCGCGTCTTCGGCTTCGAGCACGATGACGCGGCCGTGCTTCGCGAGCGCCGCCGCCGCCGAAAGCCCGGCGACGCCGCCGCCGACGACGATGTAATCCGCTTCGTTCACGCGCCAAACTCTTGCGTCGGCCGGCCGAGCAGGGCGGCGACGATCCGTCCGCTGGCCTTGCCGTCGCCATAGGGATTGGTGCCGGCTGCGAACAGCGTCTCGCCGTCCAGCACTGCCGCCGCTTCGGCGACCAGCCGCGTTGTGTCAGTCCCGACGAGCCTGGCCTGCCCCGCCTCGATTGCCTCGGGCCGCTCGGTCACGTCGCGCATGACGAGGACGGGCTTGCCGAGGCTCGGCGCCTCCTCCTGGATGCCGCCGGAGTCGGTCAGGATGAGGTCCGCGCGCTGCATCAGGCGGAGGAGCGGGAGGTAACCGAGCGGCGGCAGCAGGCGGATGTTCGGCTCGCCGGCGAGCGCGCGTTCGACGGGCCGCTTCACCTTCGGGTTGAGGTGGACGGGATAGACGATGTCCACGTCGCCGCGCCGGGCGAGGATGCGGAGAGCCTCGCAGACGGAGGCGAGGCCGCCGCCGAAGCTTTCGCGGCGGTGGCCGGTGACGAGGATCAGCTTGCGCGCCGGATCGAGGGGCGGGAGCGCCTCGTCTGCTCCGGGCATGGCGAGCGCGAGGTGCAGCGCGTCGACGCCGCTATTCCCGGTGACGACGATCCGCCCCGGCAGCCGCTCCGCCTCCAGGTTGCGCTTCGCCCGCGGCGTCGGCGCGAGGAGGAGGTCCGACACGGTATCGACCGTGCGCCGGTTCATTTCCTCCGGAAACGGCCGGTTCAGATCGCCGGAGCGGAGCCCCGCCTCGACATGGGCGACGGGGAGGCCGCGGTGGACGGCGGCGAGGGCGGCCGCCATCGCCGTCGTCGTGTCGCCGTGGACGAGCACCCGGTCGGGCGCCGCCTGGGCGAACACCGCGTCCATGGCCGAGAAGCAGCGGCCGGCGAGCCCTGCGAGGCTCTGGCCCTCCTCCATGAGAACGAGCCGGAAGTCCGGTTCGAGGCCGAACAGCGCCAGCACCGGATCGACCATCTCGCGGTGCTGGCCGGTGACGCAGAGGCTGAGCGCCACTTCGGGTTCACGGCGCAGCGCGAGCAGGAGCGGCGCCATCTTGATCGCCTCCGGGCGCGTGCCGATCACGGCGAGCAGGCTCAAGCGTCGCAAAATGGGACCTCCCCCCGGGGGCCGTGTGACAGGTTCGCCTGCCGGTGATAGTCCCCGCCGACGCGATGCACCACTGGGTCCTCCGCTGCGCCTTCGCAGGACTGGCGCTCTGGCTGCTGTTCGCGGCCTGGGCGCAACATGAGCTGCGCGCCGGGGCACCTGGGCCTGCGGCCGGGGCCGGGGAAGAGCGCCGCATCCTCGTCCTTTACGACGAGCGTGCTCCGGCGAAGGAACTGGAAGCGGCGCTTGCCGGCAATCTGGCCGGACGCTTCGGGCGGGCGCGCTTCGGGAGCCTTGCGCGCTATCGCCGGGGGGATCTCAGGGCCTATGACGCGGCCATCGTGCTCCCGGCCGGCGCGGTTCCGGAGTCGCTCGCGGCGGATGTGCGCCGCGCCGAGCGGCCGGTCCTGTGGATCGGTCCGGGCATTGAGGCGCTGTTCGCCGATCCCGCTTATGCCGCGGCGCAGGGCTGGATTCCGGCACCGGCGGCACCGGCGGACTGGGTGGCGGTGCGCTACAAGCAGCGCGAGTTTCCGCGCGACCTGCGGGCCGAGGCGGTGGCGGCGGTTCCCCGGATCGCGGACCCGGCGCGAGTCGCGATCCTTGCGAGCGCAGTCGGCCGCAGCGCGGAGGAGACGCCCTGGGCGCTTCGGTCGGGGCGCCTGTTCTACATCGCGGAGACTCCCTTCGCCTACGCGCATGAGGACGACCGCTACCTCGTCTTCGCCGACCTCCTGTTCGAAGCGCTCGCGCCGGAGACGCCCGAGCGGCACCGGGCGATGGTGCGCATCGACGATGTCGGGCCGGACAGCAACCCGCGCCGCATCCGCGGCCTCGCCGACCTCCTCGCCGAAGAAGGCGTGCCTTTCTCGATGGCGGTCTACGACACGTACCGCGATCCGGGCGGGCGCTTTTCGAACGGGCGGCCGATCGCGCTCGGCCTCGCGCAGCGGCCGCAGATCGTCGCCGCGCTTCGATACGCGGTTTCGCGCGGCGCAACGCTTGTCGCCCACGGCCATACGCACCAGACCGACACGCGCGACAATCCCCACGGCCGCGTCAGCGGCGGCGATTTCGAATTCTTCGCGGCGGACCTCCAGGACGGCGCCTTCGTCCTTCGCGGCCCCCTCGCGCAGAACACAGTCGGTTATTGGCGGGGACGCCTCGACGCTTCGGCGCGCGCGTGGCGCCGATCGGGGCTCGGCCGGCCGCTCCTGTTCACGACGCCGCACCATGCCGCCTCCGCGGAAGCCTATGCCGCAGTGCGCGAAGGCCATGTCGCGCGCTACGAACGCAGCCTTTATTTCGCAGGCGAAGTTGCCCGGGGGCGGGCGGATTATGCGCGCGGCTGGACGAGCCAGTTCTTTCCGTACGAAGCGGTGGACCTTCGCGGCGACTTCATCCTCCCGGAGAATCTCGGTTTGCTGGGCACGGCATCGGGACGCGCGCCGGAGCGGGTGATCGCCGCCGCCGAGCGCAACCTGGCGGTGCGCGACGGTTTCGCAAGCTTTTATTTCCCCTGGTACGAAAGCCCCGAAGCCCTCCGCTCGACCGTGCGCGGCGTCAAGGCGCTCGGCTACCGCTTCGTCGCGCCGGGCGAGGTGGTCAGGGCCGCGCCGGCTCATGCCGCGGGCGCGCTCCACCGTGCATCGCCGGTCGCGTCGGCCGCAGGGGCGTGGGCCCGGGCGCTGCCGCCGCTCAATCTGACTTTGATGGTGGCGCTGCTCGCCCTGGTCGCGGCGATGTGGCTGGCGGGGGAGACGGTGCTGAAATGGCTGCCCGAAGGCCGCCGCCCGGCTCAGCGCGCGGCGGCGTAGGTGCCGGCCAGGCGGCAGACGAGGCCGGCGATGCGCGGCTGCGGATCGTCGGTTTCGGGCACGGCCGCCCGGAAGCGGCAGGTGCGGCCCTCCCAGCTCGCTTCGAGCCAGGCGGAGCCTTCCAGCGCCGGAAGATAGACTTCGCCGCCGGATGCGACGACGAACATCTCCGGGTTGCCGTCCGTGCGCACCAGGGCGCCCGCGGGGAGGGCGGTGCCGTCCTCGAGGCTCACCTGCATGAGGACGCCGCGCTCGCGCCGTGCGTTGAAGCGCACCACCGCGCCGGCGCGCGCGAACGGCCTGACCGCGACTTCGGTTTCGCCGATCTGGACGTCGAGCGGCAGGTCCGACGTGTCGATGCTGATCACGTTGCGGTCGAAGGCGCGGAGCGACGGGACGACCAGCGCGCCGTTCCTGCCCGTCACTCCGACGAGCTGGTTGTCGGCATAGACGCGCACGCCTTCGTGGTCGCCGACCTGCACCCGGGCGAAGCTGGCGCCGAGCTGGCGCGCCGCGAAGGGCCGGCCGCCGAGCATGCCGAGGGAGCCGCGCGCCGAAAGCCTGACGCCGTTCTCGCCGCCCGCTCGGCTCACATGGGCGCCAAGCGTCGCCTGGGGGGCGTTGAAGGTGTAGATGCTGTCCACCGTGCGGCGGCCGCCCGCGACGCTGGTCGAGGCGCGGTAGCCGCTGCCGACGCCGGCCGGGGCGTCGTCCTGGACGGAAAGGTTGTGGGACAGCGCGCCGCCGGCCGTTTCGACGCTCGCCGAAGCGCTGCGCCGGCCGCCGAGCGACACGGCGATGTGGGCGCCGAGCACGGTCCGGCGGTTCCCGGCGACGGCGCGGCGGGCGAAGAACTGGATGCTGGCATTGTCGATCAGCGGCACGTTGGCGAAGATGCCCGCGAGGCTCTCGTCCTCCCCGGTGCGGCGGTCGCGGTGGATGAGGCTGACGCCGACGGAGCCGCCGAAGACCGGAAGATCGGCGAATGCCTGGGTGCTGAGCCGGGGGGCGCGATCGTCCTCGGTCATGCCGATGAAGGCGAAGCCGGCGGTGGCATATTCGCCGCGCACGCCGACGGAGAGCCCCGTCGTCCGACGCTCGAAGGAGCCGGCGAGGAATGCGCCCGTGCCGCGCTCGGAACGGCTGAACGTCGCCGAACCCGCGGCCATGCCGAGGTCGAAGACGGAGAAGACGACGCCCGCCCCCGCCGCCTGGCGGCCGCGGCTCGCCTGGGCATGGGCTTCGATGGTCACATCGTTGGTGAGACCATAGCGGTGGCTCGTCGAGGCGATGGCCGCTGCGTAATCGTGGCTGCGCGTCCCGAAATTCTCGCGGGCGAATCCGGCTTCGTAGGAGAAATCGTGGAGGCCTTTCCTCAGCAGGCTTGAGGAGGCGTAATAGCTCTGCTCCTGAGTCACCTGCCGCCCGAGCACGTCGCGAACGACGAGTTGCACGGTGCCGCCGCCCGTCTGGACGGGGACGTTGGTGAGCTCGAAGGGTCCCGGACGGACGTCGCGGCTCCCCTGCAGGATGTTGTTGACGTAGACGTCGACGACCGAGGGCACGGCGGCGCTTCCGCCGAGCACCGGGAGCGGCATGGTGAGGAAGCCCGGCCGAGTCCCGAAATTGCGCGAATATTGGAGGCCGCCGAAGCGCAGCGGCGACGTGCCGGTGCCGCTCGAGCTGACGCCGTCGCCGATCCTGACTGAGCTGAGGCTGCCCGGCCGGTCGATCGTCCAGTTGGTGTCGAGGCGCACGAGGCGATTGCCGTTCCCCCCGCCGGCCCGGACGACGAAGCCCGAGGCGCCGACGCCGAAGCGGGTAAAGGCGCCCGCTTCCAGCGCGCCGGTCAGCGACGTGGAGCCGCGCGAATGCTCGGCGAAGAGATCGTAGTTGAGGAAGCCGCCCGTTCCCGACGGCGTCATGTCGAACGCCTGTTCCAAGGCGAAGCTCGCGCTCTGCCCTTGGAACAGCTCGGGGCGCGCGTCGATCGCCAGCGTCTGGTCGGCGGTGGAGAGGATCGCGCGCAGGCCCGGGTCGTTGTCGATCCGGTACCAGCTCTCGCCCTCGACGGTGATCGGGGCGGTGGAGGGGAGGCGGATTCGCCACTCGCGAAGCTGCTCTTCCGTGGCGTAAATGCCGCCGGCGGAATCGCGCTGGAGCATGGTCGGCTCGCCCGATTCCTGGCCGTTCACCGACACTTCGAGAAGGGTCGGCTCGAGCGCGGACGTCGCCGCGCCCGCCGCCGCGCCCGTTTCGGCGGCAGCAGCGACCGGCGCTGTCGAGAGCAACAGCGCCAGGAGAAGGGGCTTAGTTGCCGCGAACGGCCGGGGGCTGGGCACGGGCGGCCACCCTCTGGATCGCGGTGAAACGGCTGCGGTCGAGCAGAGCGGGTTCGTTGCCGACCACCCAGCGCCGGCGGCTGCCGGGGAGGACGACGCCGAGATTGGCGCTATTGTCGAAATCGACGCCGGTTGCGGCTTCCGCGGCGGCGGGCTCGACGCGCACGTAATTGGCGCCGTTGTTGACGGCCTCCACCGTCCAGCGCCCGTCCGCGCCGCGCGAGGCGGCCCAGCCGAGCTCGGCTGCGGTGCCGGCGTTCATCATGGCGAAGAGCGGCAGGTTGAGCCGCAGCGCCACCTGGACGCCGCCGCCGGGCCGTGCCTGCGGCACTTCCTCGACCATCAGGCGGTAGGCGCGCGCATTCGCCGACGGGCTGCGAAGGCCGACGCGGATGAGCTGGGTGCCGCCCGCCGGAATGGTGAAGATGGGCGGCGAGACGATGACGGCGGAGCTGTCCTCATAGCGGTCCTCGCCGTCGACCTGGCTCCAGGCCAACGCATAAGCGCGGATCGTGACCGGCGCCTGCTCCTGGTTGCGCACGCGCAACGTCGCGGTGCGGCGCCCTTGCGTGATTTCGAGGCGGATGGGATCGACGGACAGCGAGCCCGCCAGCGCCGCGCCCGGCACCGCGGCGGTCGCGGCGGCGGCGGCGAGGAGGGCGGCGATGAAGCGGTTGCGCATAAACCCTGGTCCTTCAGTAGGTGATGGTGACGGAAACGGTGTCGGAATAGCTGCCCGCGCGGACGGTCGTCTGGCCGGACGGCACGCGGCCGTAGATCGTGAAGCTCTGCGTGCTCCCCGTGCCGGTGCCGGCGACGGCGGCGGTTCCGGTCGAGCCGTCGCCCCAGGTGACGGTGCGGCCCGCGTCGGTGAAGAGGCGATAGCTGAGCGTGTTCGCGCCGGAGGTCATGCGCCGCAGCGCCATGGTGGCGCCGGTGCCGCTTCCCTGGTTCGCGGCCGCGCTCCAGCCGGCGCCGTTGGTGCAGTTCACCGTGACGGAGCCCGTGGCGTCGTGATTGCCGCCGAGCGTGTCGATGCTCCCGAACGCGACGGGGCTCGTCGAAACGGTGCAATTGGCGGTGACCGTGGCGTTGACGGTCATCGTCGCGGTCTGCGTCTGGGCGAAGGCCGTGCCCGGCACCGCCGCGGCGACCAGGATCGAGAATTTGGCAGCTCGGTTCGAGACCACTTTTCCGCTCCATAAGTTGCAATCACCCGATCCCCCCGATCAGGCTTCCCCACCGCAACTAGGAGTGGTTTGGTAAAGACGGAGTTAACTAGAGCGGGTAACCGGACCGCTCCAATTGCGAGAGCGGGAGCGGCATGGACGAATTAACGGATGCGGCGCTGGCGGCGCGAACGGCGGAGGCGGCGGGGACGCTGCTGATGAAGCTTCGCGCGGACGACCTTCTTTCCGGCGCCGCGATGGGCGCCGCAGGGGATGCGCTCGCCAACCAGCTCATCACCGCGGCGCTTCGCCAGTGGCGCCCGGCCGACGGCATCCTCTCCGAAGAATCGCCGGACCGGCCGGAGCGGCTCGGCCGGCGCCGCGTGTGGATCGTCGATCCGCTCGACGGCACGCGGGAATATATCGAAGGGCGCGACGATTGGGCGGTGCACGTGGCCCTGGCCATCGACGGCAGACCCGCCGCGGGCGCGGTCGGCATGCCGACTCGGGGCCGGGTCTTCCGCACCGACGAGCCCGCAGCCGCGCCGGTCGAGATCAAGCGCGCGCCGCGCATCGTCGTGAGCCGCACCCGCCCCCCGCCGGAAGCCGCGGCGCTCGCCGAAGCGCTCGGCGCCGAGATCGTGCCGATGGGCTCCGCCGGTGCCAAGGCGATGGCGGTGGTGGCGGGCGAGGCGGACCTTTATTACCACGCCGGCGGCCAGCACGAATGGGACAATTGCGCCCCGGTCGCAGTCGCTCAGGCGGCGGGGCTCCATACGAGTCGCCGCGACGGGTCGCCGCTTCGCTACAATCTCGAACGGCCGCTCGTCGCGGACCTGCTCATCTGCCGCCGCGATCTCGCCGCGCGTGCGCTGGCCGTGCTGGCGCGCCTTTAGCGGCGGCTGCGGTAGGGCGTGAATTCGCCGAGAAGGCAGATCGGGCCGGGGATGCCGTTGCCGGGTTCGACCGCCCGGATCCGGTCGTTGGCGCAATATTGGTCGCCATAGGATTCGATCGCAATCGTGCTGTCGGGGCGGAGACCCGGGCAGTCGCTGCGCAGGCGGCTGACGTAGAGCGTTCCCGGCGTGTCGTAGACGATCGTGCGGTTATCGACGGCGTTCAGCGACACATTCTGAATGGCGGGGACGCAGCGGCGCGGCTCGCCCGCGGTCCGTTCGGCGAGCTGGCGTTCGAGCGCATTCGTTTCCCGCTCGTCCAGCGCGCCGCGGCCGGCGCAGCCCGCGAGCGCGAGAAACATGAAAGCGGCGGCGGCGGTCTTCATCGGCTGGTCTCCTCAAGGAGGCCCAACGCGCGAGCTTCAGCGATGTTCGAGAGCGAAAGCCGCCGCCGCGCCGAACAGGCCGGGTTGAGGGTAGGTGAGGAGCTTGACCGCCATCTCGTCCATCCGCCGCTCGAAGCGGCCCTTGGCGATAAAGCGGTCGCGAAAGCCGGAGCCCGGGAGATGATCGGCAAGGCGCAGGCCGAGGCCGCCGGCGATCACAACGCCCGTCGCACCGTGGGCCAGGGCGATGTCGCCGGCCACCGAGCCGAGGCACAGGCAGTAGCGGGTGAGCGCCGCAGAAGCGAGGCTGTCGGCGCCGGCGAGCGCGGCGGTCCACAGCGCCTTTTCGTCATGGTTCTCGACCGCCCGGCCTTCGATGGCGGCGAGGACGCCGTAAATGTGGGGGAGGCCCATGCCGGCGACGAGCCGCTCGACCGACACGCGGCCGTAGCGCTCGCGAAGCGCGGCGAGGATGCGGTCCTCGATGCTGTCGAGCGGCGCGAAATCGATATGGCCGCCTTCCGTTTCGATCACTTCGTAAGTGCCGCCGCGGCGGAGGAGCTGGGCGACGCCGAGGCCGGTGCCGGGGCCGATGACGCTTAGGACGCCTTCGCGCGCCAGGCCGGCGTCCGGGCCGCAGAGGTGGAGATAGTCCGCCTCCGGGAGCTGAGCGACCGCGTGAGCGACCGCGCCGAAATCGTTGACGATGGTGAGCCGCTCGACGCCGAGCTCCCCTGGCAGGCGGGCGGGACTCAGCACCCAGGGATTGTTGGTGAGCTTGAGGAGCTCGCCCCGGACGGCGCCGGCGAATGCGATGGCGGCCGCGGGCGGAAGCGTGCCGCCGCGCCTGTCGCGGAAGACCTCCCAGGCGGCGGCGAGGCTGGCATGCTCGCCGGTCCTGAGGGTGCAGACGTCGCCGAGCGACAGAACCGCGCCGTCGGCAACCTCGGCAATGGCGAAGCGGGCGTGGGTTCCGCCGATATCGGCCGCGACGATCTGCATTGCCAAGCGCCTTAGCGGGGGCGGCCGAACGGAGCCAGTGTCACGAGGCCAGTCGCAGCAGCGCGGCGAGGGGCACGCAGGCAAGGAGAGTGAGGGCGGCGGTGCGCAGCGGAAAGGGGACGCGCACGTGGCGCCGGCCGATCAGGACGGCGAGCGTCACCGCGAGCGCGTAGCCGCCGACCGTCGTCCATCCCGCGGCCACCATCCCGTAGCGGGGGACGAGGATGAGGTTGGCGGCAATGTTGAGCGCGGCCGGCACGCCGATGGCGACGAGCATCCAGCCGGTGCGGCGGGTAAGCTGAAAGGCGATTGCGAAATGGTGGGCGAGGAGCGCGGACAGGAGCGATCCGGCGGCGATCCAAGGGATCATCCGCGCCGCTTCGTCCGCGAGGCCGCCGCCGGCGAGCAGGCGGGCGATCGGCTCCGGCGCGAAGATGAGGATCGTCGCCACCGGGAAGCCGAGGACGATCAGCCACCGCGCGGTCCGCTCCAGCACCGGCCGCGCCGCCGCTTCGCCGCCTTGCTCCCAGGCCGCGAAGAGCGCCGGCTTCGCCGCGACCGGGACGGGGATGATGACGAGGTTGATCGCGCGGTCGGCGATCGCGAAGGCGACGGCATAAGCGCCCGCCGCCGCCGCGCCGAGGTGAACGGCGATGATCAGCCGGTCCGAAACCGCGAGCGCGGCGCCTGCGAGGAAGGCGAGGGCGAGCGGCGCGCCGTAGACGAAGAGCTCGCGCAGGACGACGCGCGTCCCGGCCGTCCGGACCGGGGCGACGAGGAGGGCCGGGGACAAAGCCGCGGCAAGCCCGCAGGCTGCGGCGGTGCCCCAGACCGCGGCTTCCGGCGCACCGGGTGCGAGCTCCAGCGCCGCGACGGCGAGGATCATGGCGCCGAACGCCTGCACGGCTTCGAGCAGGAAAAAGGCCCAGGACCGCCCCTGGGCCCGGTTCCAGGCCTGCACCAGGCTCAGCCAGCCGCGCAGGACGAGGAGGCCGAGGCCCGCGACTGCAAGCTCCGCCGTCACCCCCGCTTCGCCGAGCCAGCGCACGGCCAGGGCCCACAGGGCGGCGACGAGCAACGTCGCCGCGAGAAAGGCGATGCGGAGCGCCGTCGCGAGCCTGCGCCGGGCTTCGGCGTCCGCCGCGCGCGCGTGGAAGCGGACGATGCTGGCCTGGAGCGCGAGGTAGCCCGCATTCTGGACGATGGTCACCAGCCCGACGATCGCGGCATAAAGGCCGTAGCCCTCCGCGGCGAGCAGGCGGGTGAGGAGGATGACGCCGCCGACGCTGGCCGCGGCGGTTGCCGCCGTGGCGAGCGCATAAGGCGTCGCGCCGCTCCGCCAGCTTTGTCCTGCCCCCGCCATGCGCCCGCTCAGGGGTGCCTTTTGATGGCTGGCTCGCGCCGGACGCTCGCCGCGAGGGAGCCGGCAAGCTCGACGAGGCGAAGGCTCGCGCCGAGCGCCGCGTAGAGGGGGAGGGCGGTGAGCGGGAAGCCGATCTGCTTGCGGTGCCGGGCGAGCCGCGCCCAATCCACCAGAATTCGCCGTCCGCTCAGCGCCACGAGGGCAAGCGGGCCGAAGCGGCGGTACCATGATGTGCCGCGGAAAGAACCGCGCGCGTCGAGCCGGTAGACCTCGAGCCCCTCATAGCCCCGCGCCCAATGCTTCTTGACGAAGCCGAGGCCCTCGAAGTCGAGAGCGTGGGAGACCTGCGCTTCGGGCTCGTAGACGATGCGGGCGCCTTTGGCGCGGAGCTGGTGGAACAGGTTGTAGCAGCCGCCGTTGCGTACGATCCGGCTGTCCAGCGGATTGGCGAGGAATTCGTCCCGGCGGAAGGCGACGTTGCCGAGGTTGAACCCTGAAGCCAGCCCATCTTTTTCAGTCAGGATGTAGCCGAAGTCGGGCACGGAGAGGGCGCGGGCGAGGACGCTCCTGTCTTCGTAGCGGACCCGGCCGGCAACGCCGGTCACGCCCGCATCGAAGCGGTCGATGAGCCTTTCGAGCCAGTCGGCGCGCGGCGTGCAGTCGCCGTCGAGAAACGTCACGATCTCGCCCGAACCCGCTGCCGCGCCCTGGTTCTTGGCGTCGAAATAATTGCCGGGCGCGGACGCCGCGAGCACGACATGCGGGTAGCGGCGGGCAATCGCCGCGCGCTCGCCGGCGGGCACTTCGCCGCCGATCGCGACGACGGGCTCGATGCGGTCCTGCGGGTAGGTCTGCGCGGCCAGCGCGGCGAGCGGCTCGGCCAGCCGGTCCGCAATGCTCCCGCCCGCGACGCTGGACTGCGGCGTGACGGTCTCGAGGACCACGGAAACGAGGGGACGGGTCATGGCAGCAGGCGGCGGGCGCGCAGTCTCGTCTGGTTGGCGGCGAAGGCGGCCGTAGACCATAATGCCCTGCCGCTGTCCATCGGCGCCATGGCCTCGCCGGCGAGGGCGAGGGGCCGCTCCACCGCCTTGGCCCGGCCGCGCACGGCGGCGAGCGCGAGGTGGAGGCCGAGGTTGAACAGCAGCCGGTCCAGGATACGGCGGGTCTCCGGATCGTCCGTCCGCGCCCGCTCGCCCTGGAACAGGCGGATGCGCGCGGCGAGGGATCGGCCGAGATCGTGGCTGATACCGGCCTCGTGGAGCGTGTAGAGCGCGACCGGATCGGGGACGAAGTCGAAGCTGTGGCGCTTGGCGATCCTGAACCAGGTGAGATAATCGGCGGAGATTCGGCTTTCTTCGGGAAAGAGGCCGATCTCCTCGAGCGCGGATGTGCGGACGAGCGCCGTGCAGGTCGGCACGAAATTGCCCGCGGCGAGGCCCTGCAGCGCCCGGCCGCGGCGCGGCGTCACCGAGGTGAAGCTGGTGCGGCCGGTGCGCGGGGCGTCATCGCGCGGCTCGGCGACGATCACGACGTCGCCGTAGACGAGGCCAACGTCTCCGCGCATCAGCGGCACCTGCCGCGCAAGCTTGTCCGGGAGCCATGCATCGTCGGAGTCGATAAAGGCGACGAGCTCGCCCTTTGCGTGGCGCAACGCGAGGTTGCGGGCGGCATAGGCGCCGCGATTCTCCTGCTTGAGAAGCGTCGCGCGATCCCGGTAGCGCTCCAGGATATGGGCCGTGCCGTCCGTGGACCCGTCGTCGACGAGGATCAGCTCGACAGGCGCGTAGCTCTGGTCGAGCACGCTTTCGA
Organism: Allosphingosinicella sp.; assembly: GCA_035645215.1. GTDB lineage: Bacteria > Pseudomonadota > Alphaproteobacteria > Sphingomonadales > Sphingomonadaceae > Allosphingosinicella. Next base: position 31,592 of record DASQND010000060.1, on the reverse strand, counting down.
TCGCGCGCCCGATCGATCCGGCGCGGTCGAAGACCGGCAGGATGGCGGTGACGAGGGGGGCGTGCATGAGGGCCTCCTCAAGCCTCTTCGTACTTGTTCTCGCGGCGGCGGCCGAAGAGGAGCTTGCGCTCGAGCCGGCGGCGGAGCGCCTCGTAATAGGCTTCGAGGAAGCCGAGGTCGCCCTCGACCTCGCCGTAGCCGAGCTTGTTGCGGATCGTCCAGGAAACGGTGGCGAGCGCGTCGGGATTGCCGTCGCGGAGCACCTTTTCCAGCGTCTGGAGCTCGTAGATGCCGTAGGCGTCGAGCTGTTCTTCGCTGAAGGCGTAAGCCGGCGCCGCGTCCGCGTCGCCGCGCATCAGATCGTAGGTGAGCTGGCGCTTGGGCACTTCGATGACCCAGGTCCCGGCGAGGAGGTCGCCGATGCGGAGGCGATCCTTGTTCATCAGCGGGAAGAACAGGAAGAGGCAGGTCCAGGCGAGCCCCGCCAGCGCGGTCAGCGCCCCGGCCTGGCCGGCGGAGGCGTCGTAGCCGAGGAAAGAGAGGGGGAGGTAGAATTCGATCTCCCGGATGAGGTTGCGGGCGATCACCATGTCGGCGGTGAGGCGCGAACCGCTGCGCGCGACGACGCGAAGGCCGCAGATCCTCTTGCCGAAGGTCGCGGCGCGGGGGCCGAGCTCCATCAGGATGAAGTAGCCGTTCCTGAGCAGAAAGAAGCCGAGCATCCAGATGATGACGACGAGCTGCGTGCCCGCTGCGCCCGTGGCGATCAGGCCGGACACGGCGAGGATCGTCAGCCCGATCAGGATCGCGAGCATGAACAGGGCGTCGAGCATGAACGCCGACATGCGCTGGCCGGCGCCGGCGAGGCTGAGGCCGAGATCGACGCCCTCCGGCGTGACCAGCCGCCGCCGCATCGCGAGGTCGAAGTCGGCGTCAGCCATCGGCGCGCCTGCGTGGGCGGTAATAATAGACGCACCAGACGAACAGCATGCCGATGCCGATCGAATAGCGGGCGAAATCCTCGCGGACGAGCTGGCGGGCGAAGCCTTCGAGGAGCCCGGCGACGAGGAGCATCAGGACGACGCCGACCATCGCCGTCGCCGCCTCGCGCCCGGATGCCGCGGCTGCGTCGAGCCGGGTGGCGGTGCCGGGGAAGACGACGCTCCAGCCGATCCTCAGCCCGGCCGCGCCGGCGAGCACGATCGCGAAAATCTCCGTCGAACCGTGGATGATCAGCCAGCCGCCGAGCTCGAAGCCGAGGTCGTGCGAGGCGAACAGGGCGAGAAAGGCGCCGAGCATTCCGCCATGATAGACGAGAAGGAGGACGGTCGGCACGCCGAACGCGAAGCCCAGAGCGAAGCAGAAGATCGCGACCTGCGAATTGTGAGTGAAGAGGTAGGTCGCGAACATGGCGAGCGGTTCTTCGGCCGACGGCGGATCGTAGAGGGTGGCGCGCAGCGTCTCGGCGGTCGACGAAAAGTCGCGTCCGCCCGCCAGCGCCTGCGGCACGAACGAACCGAACCAGTCGGGATCGGCGGCGACGAGGAAATAGCCGGCGATCGTGCTCACGAACAGGATGAGGACGGCGGCGAGCGTCTCCTTCCACAGGCCGAGCACCGCGTCCGGCCAGTCGCGCGCGAAGAACTGCGCGACGCGCCCGCCCGGTGACGTGCGCACGCCGTAGATGAAGAAATAAGCACGGGCGCACAGGTTCTCGAGATAGGTGACGAGCTCGAGATCGAGCGAGGTTTCGCGCGCGACGGAGAGGGAGGACAGCGCGCCCCGGTAGAGGATGGGGAGGGTCATCAGATCCTCGTCGTCGAGCGCGCGCGGCCCCTTCTTCTCGCAGCGCGTGACGAGTTCGTCGAGGCGGTGCCATTGCTCGGCGCGCTCGGCGCGGAGGCGCGGAAAGGCGGAGAGCGAGGTCAAAGGAGGTTCCTCCGCTTCAAATCGACATAGGCCGAGACGAGGGCCGGGCCGGCCTGTTCGTGCGGCGTTTCGATGACGTGGACTCCGAGACGGCGCAGGCGCGTGACGACCAGGCGGCGCTCGCGAAGGAGCGTGGCGGCGGTGACGGCCCTGGTGACGTCCTCCGGCTTGTCGGGCGCGGCGGCGGTAAAGGCGTCCAATTCCTCGTCGCGGAACAGGATGAAGAGGACGAGGTGGCGCTGGAGGAGCGCGCCCATCGCGCCGAGCATCAGCTCGGCCGAGACGGTGTCGGCGAAGTCGGTGAAGAAGACGATCAGCGAGCGGCGGTGGAGCCCGGTGGCGAGCGTCGCCAGCGCCAGCGTGTAGTTGGTCTCCCGGTCCGAATATTCGATCCCCGCCGCGACGCGCTGGAGGAGGGCGAAGCTGCGCGGGCCGGACGCGGGCTTGGTCGAGACGCGGGGGTGGCTGTCGAAGCTGAAGAGCGAGACGCGGTCGCCGTCCTTCAGCGCCACGAAGGCGGTGAGGAGCGCGGCGGAGACGGCGCGGTCGATCTTGGGAACGCCGGCGAGCGGCTCGCACATGGTCCGGCCGCTATCCAGGGCGACGATGATGTTGTTGTTGCGCTCGGTGCGATATTCCTTGGCGAGGAGCTGGGTGTGGCGGGCGGACTGCTTCCAGTCGATCGCGCGGCGGTCCATGCCTTGCTGGAATTCGGCGAGAGCTTCGAACTCGGCGCCTTCGCCAAGCTGCATCTGGGCGACGAGGCCGTGCATCATGTCGCGGTGGAGCAATTGGGCGGAGCGGGCGCGGACGGCCGCGATGTCGGGAACGATCAGCACCGCTTCGCCGAGGCGGAGTTGCTTCTGCTTCCAGACGAGCCCCAGCGGGCCGCGCCAGCGCAGCCAGACATGCTCCAGCACCGCCTCGCCGCGCCGGATGCTGCGGAGCCTGATCCGCGCCGCGCCGCGCCCGTCCGGGCCGACGGCGATCTCGCGCTGCAGCCCGTCCGGCGCTTCGAGAAGATAGTGGCGGTCGATGGCGACTTCGCAGGTTGGGGGCGGGGCGCGCAGGAAGCGGGCGCTGACCTCCAGCTCGAATTCGGCGCCGACGCCGGCGGTCGGCGGCCCTTCGAAATAAAGTTCGGAGTCCTTCTTCCCGGCCCCGAGCCCCGCGTCCAAGGCGAGGAGGAGGAGGAGCGCGCCGAGCGCCGCCAGTCCCGCCGTCCACCAGGCCGGAGCGAGCACGCCGACGAGCAAGGCGGGCAGCGCCAGGGCGCCGGCGGCAAGGATGGCGCGGCGCGAAGGATAGATCAACGCGGCGCCTCCACCGTCTCGATGAGGCGGGCGATGACGGTTTCGACGGGCCGGCCTTCGATCTCGGCGGCGGGCGAGAGCGACACGCGGTGGCGGAGCACGGCGGGGGCGAGCAGCTTGACGTCGTCGGGGATGACGTAGTCGCGCCCGTCGAGCGCGGCCCGGGCGCGGGCGGCGCCGGCGAGCATCGCGGCGGCGCGGGGTGAGGCGCCGGTTTCGATGTCGGCGGCTTCTCGGGTCGCGCGGACGAGGCTGACGACGTAATCCGTGACTTCGTCGACCATCGGCACGGCGGCGACGGCGGCAATGGCGGCGGCGACGTCGTCGGGGCCGACGCGGCGCTCGATCCCCCATTCGGCCGCCGACGGCGCGCCGAAGCGGGCGCCGTGCTGGGCGACGATGCGGCGCTCTTCCTCGGCATTGGGATAGCCCATGCGGTGCTTGAACAGGAAACGGTCGAGCTGCGCTTCGGGGAGGGGATAGACGCCCTGCTGTTCGATCGGGTTCTGGGTCGCGATCACCATGAAGCGGTCGGAGAGCTTGTGAGTCTCGCCGTCGATGGTGACGGAGCGCTCCTGCATCGCTTCGAGGAGCGCGGCCTGGGTCTTGGGCGGCGTGCGGTTGATCTCGTCGGCGAGGAGGAGCTCGCAGAAGATCGGCCCCTGGGTCAGCGTGAACTGGCTGGTCTGGAAGTTGAACAGGTTGGAGCCGAGGATGTCGGCCGGCATCAGGTCCGGCGTGAACTGGATGCGGCCGTAGCCCAGCCCCAGCACCCGCCCGAAGCATTGCACGAGAAAGGTCTTGGCCGTCCCCGGCGGTCCTTCGAGGAGGACGTGGCCCGAGGAGAAGAGGGCGATCAGCATCAGCTCGACCGCTTCCTCCTGGCCGACGATCGCCTTGCCGATCTCCTCGCGGATCGTGGCGGCGAGGCTTCTGACGTCGTCTAGGGTCACTTGATCAAATCCTTCTTCCACTGGAACAGCGCCCGCGCGGCGGCGAGGAGCTGGGATGAATCGGAGGCGTCCCTGGCGCGGGCCGCGAGCTGGCTGAACTTCGGCCTGCCCTCGGGCGAGACCCTGTCGAGATAGGCGTCGAGTTCGGCGTCGCCGAGCGCGAGGTGCGCGCCGCTCTGGTGGGCGGCGGTTTCGCGCACCAGCTCGGCATAAGCGCCGCCGGCCCGATGTTCGCGCCGGGCGAGCTTGAACAGGCCGGCGCTGTTCTCGACGAGCTGGCTCTTCCCGAAGGCGATGGCGCGGCCCGCCTCGGCCGGCGCGCCGAAGCGGAAGGCGCCGTGGAGGCCGGCGAGCAGGGCGGCGACGAAGAGCGCGAGGGTGAGCGGCAGGAAGGGCGGCTCGAGAGCGAGGCGAAGCGGGCTGCGGTCGGTCCCGAGGCCGTTCAGCGTCAGGTCGAAGGCGATGCTCTCTGCCCCCGTCGGGCTGAGGACGTTCAGGATCTCGATCGCCGCCCGCGCCGCCGCCGGATCGGCAAGGCCGTGATTGTTCATGAGATCGGGATCGGCGAGGAGAAAATGAGGCGATTCGCCCCACTGCGCCAGCACCGCGCCGTCGCCGCGGGTGAGGAGCGGCGTCAGCAGTTCGTGGGACGCGGCCTGCGTCTCGCGCGGTGCCGGCGCGGCGATGCCTTCGAGAAAGTCCTGCCCCTCGAGCGGCGCGCCGCCTCCCGGGCCGCGGATCACCCGGACAGGCTCGCCATTGTCGAGGACACGCTCCATCAGCGCTTCCGAAAGGAGTCCGTCAGCGAGCACGCGCCCCCGGCGGTTCGGATCGCGCACCACGTCCCATTTGGGAAGAATGACCAGGGTCGCCTTTTCCTGGCGCCGCCCGAGCAGGGCGGCGAGCCGCTCGGGATCGGTTTGCGCCTCCACGGTGACGACGAGGAGGTCTTCGGTGTCCTGCCCCTCCTCGTCGCGTACGATCCGGCTGCGCCCGCCGCCGAGCTCCACGAGCCGGACGAGGCCCTGGAAGCCGATCGCCGTCCTGGACAAGGCATGGGCGCGCGGATCGCCGCCGCCGCCGCGCAGGTGTCCGGCAAAGGCGGACAGCAGGATGAAGAGAATGAAGGCGGCGATGCCCGCCACGACGATGGCGACGACCGTGCGCGTCGCGAACGGGCCGGCTTTCCCAGCTCCGGGCGCGGCAGGGGGCTGCGGGGTATCGGCGGGGGCGCTGCTCACCGGCTCCACTCGGATGCGAGCGCGAATTCCTCGTAGGCGGCGCGGCAGTTCAGCCAGTCCCGCTCGTCGAGGCGGCGGCCGCCGAACAGGCTGCTTTCGACCGCCATGGCGATGCGCGCAAAGGCGCCGCGCGGGCCTTGGGGAAGCTGCGGCGCACCGGCAATGTCGCGGCTGGTGAGTGCCGGACGGACCAATGCGGGGCGGCGGCGCTCGATCTCCTCGATGCTGCGGCAGAGGAGGAGGTGGGCGGCTTCGGAATAATTGCCGGCGCCCGCCACCCGGTCCGCATCCGCGAGGAGGGCACGGGCGGGCGCTTCGGCGATGGTCCAGCTTTCGGCCTCCGGCGCCGGCGCCCTGCCGCGCCTCCTCAAGAAGCCGAGGCCGCCCCCTTCGACCCAGCGGGCGAGCGCGTAGACGAGCGCAATCGCGGCAAGCGCGACGACGATCCAGAACAGGACTTGAAACAGGGGTGCGGTGCCGGAGAACAGATCGGCGAGCCAGCGCGACGAGGCGGGCGGCTTCGACGGGACGTAGGCGGGTAGATCGAACTGGATGGACGAATCGCCGGTGAGCGCGCGGTGCGCTTCGGCGGCCCGCGCCGGATCGCCCGACACGGCCGCGGTTCCTGCCTTTTCTGCCGCCAAGTTCGAACGCCCCCTTCGCCGACGATCTAAGCCGCGCGGCTCGGGCCGCGCAAGCGCCAAGCGTCTTGGCCGCTTCGGCTTTTTTGCTCCCTCGATCGTGCCGGGGGACAGGAGAACGATCGGCGCGCTGCCGCGTTGAGCGGCATATCCGGACCGGCGAGGGGAGTTTTCGAAGCCATGGTGGAGCGGCGGCGCCTCGGCGCGAACGGACCGGAGGTTTCGGCGGTCGGTCTCGGCTGCATGGGCATGTCCGAATTCTACGGCAGCGGCGACGAAGCGGAATCGATCGCGACCATCCACCACGCGCTGGAGCGCGGCATCGACTTTCTCGACACCGCCGACATGTACGGCGTCGGGCGCAACGAGGAACTGGTCGGCCGCGCCATCGCGGGCCGGCGCGGGCAAGTCTTCCTCGCCACCAAGTTCGGCAACGTGCGCGGCGAGGACGGAAGCTTTCGCGGCGTCTGCGGCCGGCCGGACTATGTCCGCTCCGCCTGCGAGGCGAGCCTCAAGCGCCTCGGCGTCGACGTCATCGATCTTTATTACCAGCACCGCGTCGACCCGGATGTGCCGATCGAGGACACGGTCGGCGCGATGGCGGCGCTGGTCGCCGAAGGGAAGGTGCGCTTCCTCGGCCTTTCGGAAGCGGCGCCCGAGACCGTGAGGCGCGCCCACGCCGTCCACCCGATCGCCGCGCTCCAGACCGAATATTCGCTGTGGAGCCGGGATGCGGAGGAAGCGCTCCTGCCGACGGTGCGCGAGCTCGGCATTGCTTATGTCGCCTACAGCCCGTTGGGGCGCGGCTTCCTCACCGGCCAGTTCGCCAGCCCCGCGGATTTTCCCGAAGGCGACACGCGGCGCAACCACCCGCGCTTCAACGGCGACAATTTCGAGCGCAACCTGGCGCTGGTGCGCGGCATCGAGGCCCTGGCCATGGAGAAGGGCGTGGGCCCGGCCCAGCTCGCCCTCGCCTGGGTGCTCGCGCAGGGCGGGGACATCCTGCCTATCCCCGGCACCAAGCGCCGCCGCTGGCTCGATGAGAATATCGGCGCATTGGACGTGTCGCTGTCGGCTGAGGACATGGCGCGGATCGAAGCGATCTTTCCCCGCGGCGCGGCGGCGGGCGAGCGCTACCACGCCGCCGGCATGAAGGCGATCAACGGCTGAGGCGCGCCCTCAGCGCTGGGCCGGCGCGGCGACCAGTTCGTAGACGTCGAGGGTGCCGGGGCTCGGCCCGCGCACCGTCAGGCGATAGCGAAAGTCGCCGGTGCGCTCGAACAGCCCCGCCGTATTCACCCCCGGCGCGGCCGAATAAGCGGGCGCCGTGCGGGCCGGCGGCGAAAAGCCCGCGCCGAGGAAGACCATCCGGCGCGCGTCCGCGGCGGGCCAGAGATAGCCGCCGAGCCGCCGCGCCGGCGTCTCCAGCGTCAGGCTCAGCCGCTCGCCGTCCGCGCCGACGAAACAGAAGGCCGGCCGCGCCGCCGCGCCGCGTTCCCGCCGCGCGGCGGCGGCGGGTGCCGGCAGGCGAACGAGGCGGCAGCGATAGGCGCCCGGGGCCGGCGCCGGCGCGCGAAGGAGAAGCTCGGCGTCGAGCAGCTCCCGGTCGGCCGGCCCGGGACGCGCGACCGCGGCGAGCCCCGCGAAGAGAGGCGGCATGTCTTCGGTGATCGAGGCATGTTCGGGAAGGGCGGTGCCGCGCCAATCCTCTTCCGCTTCGATCACCACGCTCGCGCCCGGCGCCGCGGCGCGGGGCGGCGCCGCCGTCTGGCACGCGGCGAGCGCCGCCGCCAACGGCAGCAGCAAGGTGGGGCGAAGCTGCGGCATGTTCACTCTCCGGGCCGGCGGGCAATGCCCGCATTCGATGTCCGGAGACCAACTCCGCATAAGGGTCAAGAAAAGGTTGCCGGCGGGCCGCGCCTGCGCCGGGCCGCGCTCCCGTTCCGCCGGACGGCGGGCGCCTTTATTCTGCCGCCTGGGCGTAGGGCTCCTCCGCTGCGTCGGGCGGGGTGTAGAGATGGTGGAAGATGTCTGGGTAGAGGCCGTACTCCGCGACGAAGCGCCTATTCTCGGCCTTCGGGGGGAGCGGCGGCGGGCCGGCGGGCGGCGCGGCGGCAAGAATGGCGCGCACCGGCACGCTGCGCCGCTCGACCACCATCTGGTGGAACCACTCGCCCGCATAGGAGCCGTCGAGCCGATGCACGCGCGCGCCGAACAGGCGCCCGAGCGCCGTTCCCTCGAGATCGTAGACGAAGCTTTCGAACAGGAAGCCGACCGGCTCCCCGCGCGTGCTGTAGACGTACATCGGCATCCTTTACCCCTCCCGCACACCGCCCTGGGGCGGCCCCGCCGCCGGCGGAAAGTCGTTCCTGCTTTCCGGCGGGCAGGGTGCGAGGCTATGCTTCGGCGCCGCGCGCTGTCAACTGGAAATAGGCAAGTAAAGCAACGGCTTACAAGTTAAATAACGGATTGAACAAGCAGGAACTTCCGTTCTTCCTTTTCACAGAAAAATGCCCCCTCCGCGCCGCCGCAGGCGTCTTTCGCCCCGACGCCTCCGTAGCTTCGACGAGTAAGCGACGGTAGCAAGCGCTTGGCGGGCCGGAACGTGATTGCATCTGTTGAAACGGGAACGGGCGAGGGAGCGATCTCCACGCCCTCCATTCCGCCGCCGGCCGCCAGCGGGATCAAGGACTTAGCCGCCTTCTACCGGGAACTAACCTATGTTTGGCTCGTCACTCCAATCATAAGGTTCGTTGCCGGCGGATCCCGCCTCGGGCCTCGGGCTTGCGGCCTCGGCGGGCGGTCCGCGATCTTGGAGAACGGCGCATGAGGAAGACGACCGTCGACGAACTCCTGTCGCTGCTCGACGTGCGCCTCGATGCGTTCGCGATGTGCGAGATCGACAGAAGCTGCGGCCTCGCCTGCCCGCCGCTCGAGATGATCGTCGTCCATTTCGTCATCGAAGGCGAAGGCTGGATCGATTGCGCGCTCGGCCGCTATCCGCTGAGGCCGGGCACCGTCGCGATCATACCCAAGCATCTTGCAAAGACGATCGAAGGGCCGGGCCCGCTGCTCGCGACCACGCCGCTCGACGAGGGCTGCCCGCTCGCGCCGGGCCTGGTGCGCTACCGTGCGTCGGCCGGCGGCGCGCCGGGGCTCGTCCTCGGCTGCGGGTCGATCGCCGCGGGCGTCGGCGGGGCGCCCGGCCTCTTCGACCCGCTCGTGCGCCCGATGATCCATCACTGCGAGAGCGGCCCCTTGCCGCTGCTGTTCGGCGCGATGGCGGACGAATTGAAGCGCCCCGCCGCCGGCACCAAGGCGATGGTCGAGGCGCTGATGAAGCAAACCCTGGTCGTGGTGCTGCGCAAGGAGGCGGCCGGCATGACCGACGAGTCGCCGCTCCACCTGATGCAGCCCGATGCGCGGCTCGGCCGCGCCGTCGCCGCGGTCGTCGCGCATCCCGAAACGCCCCACAGCGTCGACAGCCTCGCCGCAGCGGCCGGGATGAGCCGATCCTGCTTCAACCGGCAGTTCGCCGCGCGCTTCAACCTCAGCCCGATGGAGTTCGTCCAGGGCGTGCGCCTGCGCGCCGCCGCGCAGATGCTGACCGCTTCGAACCTGCCCGTCAAAGCCGTGGCCGCCGCGGTCGGCTATGCCAGCCGCAGCCATTTCTCGCGCGCCTATACCGAGCAGTTCGGCCTCGATCCGAGCCGCTACCGGAGCGCCCCGGTGTTCGCAGCAAGCGCCTACTCCGCAGCGAACTAGCGCTTCCGACCGGCCGATTCGCGCCGCGTTCTATTTTTATTCCCGCAATAAATGCGGCCGCCATCCGGCGCCGGCTCCATACTTTGCCGTTCGCACTGCCGTGACTGAACGGAAGAAGCCGGCCGGGCTGCGAACTTATCGCGCTTTGCGTATCCTGCCGGTTCATAAGGGTGCCCTGCTGCGCCCGCGGGGACCTACCCAGTTTGCAATATTATTGCGTTATCTCAAGGAGTTAGCAGGGCAGGTTCGGCTGATCGGCCGGTCCGGCCGCAGCCCGTACGGTAGCCGGGCCAGATAGAAACCTGATCTATGTGATGCTACCTGCCGCCTCGAGAGCAAATGCTCAAGGAGGACTGTTTCATGTCAGACCGGAATGAATCTCTAGAGGTCCTCCAGGGGGTTTCCAGTCGAAGAGCCGACAGGCGCGCCTTCTTCAAGACGATGGTGGGCGTGGCCGCAGTATCGGGCGGCGTCAGCGCCTTGACGAGCGGCACCGCACTTGCGCAGACCGCCATCACCGACGCGGACGTCCTGAACTTCGCCTTGAACCTCGAATATCTCGAGGCGCAATTTTATACGTTCGCGGTGTTCGGGGCGGGCCTCCCGGCGAACATCCTCACGGGGACGGGAACCCAGGGCGCCGTCACTGGCGGCCGCCAGGTGAACTTCACCGATCCGATCGTCCGGCGCTATGCCGTCGAAATCGCGATGGACGAACGCGCCCACGTCGAATTTCTTCGGGGCGCTCTGGGAAGCGCGCGGGTCGCCCAGCCCGGGATCGACATCGGATCCACGCCGAACGGGGCATTCTCCTCAACCTCGAATATCTCGAAGCGCAATTCTATTATTTCGCGGCGTTCGGCGAAGGCCTGCCGCCCTCGATCCTCACCGGCACGGGCGTCCAGGGCGGCGTCACCGGCGGCCGGCGGGTCAACTTCACGGACCCGGTCGTGCGGCAATATGCGATCGAGATCGCCCAGGACGAGCGCGCCCACGTCGAATTCCTTCGCGGCGCACTCGGCTCCGCGGCGGTCGCCCAGCCGCCGCTCAACATCAGCTCCGACCCGAACGGGCCTTTCTCGGCTGCGGCACGGGCCGCCGGCCTGATCGGCCCCGGCCAGTCCTTCGATCCCTATGCGAGCGACGAGAACTTCCTCCTCGGCGCCTTCATCTTCGAAGACGTCGGCGTGACGGCTTACAAAGGCGCATCGCCGCTCATCACCAGCAAGGTGTTCCTCGAAGCGGCCGCCGGCATCCTCGCGGCCGAGGCCTATCATGCGGGCCTCATCCGCACGACGCTCTTCCGCAAGGGCGTGCAGCAGCTCCCGGCGCTGATCGAGGCGACCGAAAAGATTTCGGACGCACGCGACAGCCTCGACGGGCCGAGCGACCTCGACCAGGGCATTCGCCCGCGCGGCGAAGCGTCGAACATCGTGCCGACCGATGCCAACGGCCTCGCCTTCAGCCGTACCGCCGGCCAGGTCCTCAACATCGTGTTCCTGACCGCGATGGCCGCCCAGCAGGGTGGCTTCTTCCCGAACGGGGTCAACGGCCCGATCAATACCAGCAGCGCAAGCGGCTAAAACTGCGACGTTCCGAATAAAAAGGGGAGTGACTTGATGAGGCCGTATTTACTTGCCGCAACCGCCGCCGGCGCCCTTTCGGGCGCCGTACCGGCCATGGCGCAGAGCACGGACTGGACCGGCCCCTATGTCGGCGGCCGCCTGGGATACACGTCCCAGCCGAACGACAAGAATGAGACCATCCTGTTCGATACCGATCTGGACGGCAATTTCGGCGATGTCGTGCAGACGGTGACCGGCGCCGACGCTTTCTCCCGCGGCTTCTGCGGCGGCGCGACCAGCAACCCGCGCGCGAACGGCTGCCGCGACAACGACGGCACCGAATATGCGGTGCATGCCGGCTACGACATGCAGTTCGGCGCGATCGTCGTCGGCGTGGTCGGCGAATATGGCCGCTCCGACATCGAGGACGGCGTCAGCGCGTTCAGCTCGACGCCGGCCGTCTACACGTTCAACCGGCGCCTGCGCGACAACGGCTCGGTCCGTGCCCGCGCCGGCCTCGCGCTCGGCAACACACTCGCTTATGCGACGGGCGGGCTCGCCTACGGCAAGGTGCGGCGCAGCTTCACCACCAGCAACACCGTCAACACCGTCACGGAAAGCGGAAACGACGAGGACACGTACGGCTACCGTGTCGGCGGCGGCGTCGAGCAGCGCTTCTCCGGCGGCTTTTCACTCGGGGTCCAGTATCTCTACACCAGCCTCAAGGACGACGAGTTCCAGGCCCGCCTCGGCGGCGCCAACGTGCCCGTCACCAACCCGTTCATCCTGCGCAACCGGGAGGGCACCGATTTCCGTCGCTCCGGCAATCGTTTCAACAGCGCCAATCTCAGCGTTGTTGCGAGCTTCCGCTTCTGACCGTGTCTTCGATCAGCCTTCCTGCGCCGGTCGCGCACCCCCCGGCGAGCCGCCGGAAAGCGGGGCCGCGCGCCGGCGCAGCCTTGCTCGCTTTCATCGCGGCGGCGGCGGCGACGCCTGCCGCCGCCGACGTTTACGAGCGGCGCCCTGACGGAACCTATCACCTGCGCGCGCAGGACGGCCGCCCGGAGGCGGGGGCGGTATCCGCCGCCGGCGAAGCGACGGGTTTCGACATCCCCGCGCAGGCGCTGACGGTTGTCGGATCGTCGCGCGCGCCCGCCGCCTTTGCCGCGGCGGTGGACCATTTCGCCGAGCTCAATCACTTGAGCCCCGCCCTTCTCGAGGCTTTGGTCTGGCAGGAAAGCCGCTGGCGGCCGGAGGCGCTCTCGCCCAAGGGCGCAATGGGCCTCGCCCAGCTCATGCCCGGCACCGCCCGCGACCTCGGCGTCGACCCGCGCGATCCGTTCGCCAACCTCGCGGGCGGCGCGCGCTACCTGCGCCAGCAGCTCGACCGGTTCGACGGCGACGTCGAGCGCGCGCTCGCCGCCTACAATGCCGGCCCGGGGCGCGTCATGCGCGCGGGCGGCATTCCGCGCATCGCCGAAACCCAGTCCTACGTCCGCTCCGTGGTCGACCGCGTCGCCGCCATCTCTCCCCGTTAGGATCCCCTTATGCTTCGACGCTCGCCTCTCCTCCTCGCCTCCCTCCTCTTCGCTTCGCCGGCCTTTGCGCAGGCCGGGGACCCGCAGGGTTCGGGCCCGATCGTCGCGGCGCTGACCTGGCTGCAGGGGACCTTGCTCGGCAACGTCGCCACCGCCGTCGCCGTGATCGCCGTCGCCATGGTCGGCTTCATGATGCTGACCGGCCGGATGAACTGGCGCTTCGGCGCGACGGTGGTCTTGGGCTGCTTCGTGCTGTTCGGCTCGGCCGCCATCGTTTCGGGCATCCAGTCCACGGCAAGCGCGGCGCAATAATGGCCGGCACCGCCCTCAGGAACGAGCCCGTTTTCCGGGCGCTGACCCGGCCGCAGATGTTCGCCGGGGTGACCTACAGCTATTTCGTGATCAACGCCGCGGTCACCACCGAAGCGTTCCTGATCACCGGCTCGTTCCTCGCCCTGCCGATCGCCCTCGTGGTCCACGCCATCGGCTATTTCGCCTGCCTTCGCGAGCCGCGCGTCTTCGATCTCTGGCTGACCAAGGTCAGCCGCTGCCCCCGCGTCCGGAACTGGAAGCGCTGGGGCTGCAACAGTTATTCGCCATGACGAGGGCTCCCGACCGCAAGGGCGCCTGGTCCTGGGCCGCGCGCGAGCACAAGGCGGGCGACCGCCTGCCGTACCGCCGCTTGGTCGACGAGCGCACCGTCGAGCTTCGCGACGGCTCGCTGATGCGCTGCATCGACATTGCCGGCATGGCCTTCGAAACCGAAGACGCCGACGAGCTCAACCACGCGCAGAACGTGCGCGAAATGCTCCTGAGGAGCACGCTCGACGCGCGCTTCATCCTTTACCGGCACGTCATCCGCCGCCCGGTCTCGGTCAGCCTCTCGCCGGTGGCGGAGCCCGCCTTCGTCCGGCGCCTCGATGAACTGTGGCGTGAGCGGCTGTCCGAGCGGCGCCTGTTCGTCAACGACCAGTTCCTGACGATCGTGCGCCGCCCCGCGCGCAGCAAGACCGGCTGGCCCGAGCGGATCGCGCGCCGGTTCGGCGGCAAGCCGGAGGACCGCGAGCTCGACGGCAAATCCCTGCGCGAGCTGGACGCGGCCGCGACCGCCATCGTCGCCGGCCTTTCCGATTACGGCGCCCCGCATCATGGGCGGCTATGACGGCCCCGGCGGCCGCTGCTCCGAACCGTTGGAGCTCCTGTCGGCGATCTTCAACGGCGAGCTTCGCCCCGTCCTGCTCCCGGAAACCGACGTCGATCTCGGCCATCACCTCCCTTATTCGCGCGTGAGCTTCGGGGTCGACGCGATCGAGACTCGCGGGCCCGCGGGCCGGAGCTATTCGGGCACGCTCGCGGTCAAGGATTACCCCGCCTCCACCCGCCCGGGGATCACCGACACCCTGTTCCGGCTGCCCCATGCGCTCGTCCTCACCGAGACCTACGCCCCGCCGACCGCCAGATCGCCAAGGAGCGGATGGACCTCGCCATTCGCCGCCTGCGCTCGACGGACTAGGACGGGGTCACCGAGCGCACCGAAATGCTCGGCGCGCGCGACGCGCTTTCGGCCGGCCAGACCAATTTCGGCGACCACCATCTCAGCCTCACCGTCCGCGTCGACGACCTTGCATTACTCGACGGCGCGATCGCCCAGGCCGGCGCCGCTCTCGCCGACATGGGCGCGGTGGCGGTGCGGATCTCGTCTCCCGCCTCGCCCCCTGGGTCGGCGCGGGCGAGCATGCCTGGCTGTTCGACAACGAAACGGACGAGCTGGACCTCGAGCGCAAGCTCGTCGGCTTCGACATGACGGCGCTGCTGGACAGCCCGCGCCTGCGCACCCCGACCATGCTCTACCTCTTCCACCGCGTCGACGAGCGGCTGAACGGCGAGCCGGCCCTGATCCTCATCGACGAAGGCTGGAAGGCGCTCGACGACCCCGTCTTCGCCGCCCGCATCCGCGATTGGATGAAGACGCTTCGGAAGCGCAATGCGGTCGTCGGCTTCGGCACCCAATCGGCGCGCGACGCGCTCGAAAGCCGGATCAGCAGCGCCATCGTCGAGCAGACCGCGACCGGCATCTTCATGCCCAATGCAAAGGCGCGCGCCGAGGATTATTGCACCGGCTTCGGCCTCTCCGAGCATGAGCTGGAGCTCATCCGCTCGCTCCCCGCGCAAAGCCGCTGCTTCCTCGTTCGCCACGCCAATCATTCGGTGGTCGTCCGGCTCAACCTCGCCGGCCTCCCCGAAGTCCTGACCGTATTGTCCGGCCGCGAGTCCAGCGTTCGGCGGCTCGATGCCCTGCGCGCGGTGCACGGCGATCACCCGGCAGGCTGGTTCCAGCCGCTCGTCGGCGGCGCCTGGCCCGGCGAGGCCGAGGACCTGCCCGATCTCATGGAAGCGGCTGAGTGAGCGGCGGCTGCCCCAGCCTCGACGGCAACGGCTCGGAAGGGATCGCCGCGGCGCTGCGCGTCGTCGATTGCGAATCGGCGCGGGCGGCGGAAGCGGGCTTCGGCCAGCTCTTCGGGCCGAACGGCGCGCTCGGCGCGGCGCTCACAATCCTGCTCACCCTTTACGTCGCCCTCATCGCCATCAACCTCCTCACCGGCCGGAGCCGCGTCGGCCTCAACGCCTTCACCCCGCGGATGCTGACGCTCGGGCTCGTCCTCACTTTCGCGACGAGCTGGATGGCCTATCAGAGCGTCGTCTGGGCTTTGCTCACCGGCGCGCCGGACCAGATCGCCTCGGCCGTGACGGGCCAGGACGGCTCGGCGACCGCCGCCTTCGCCGGACGGCTCGACGCGATGTTCTCCGCCGTTGCCCAGGCCGCGCAGGAAGCCAGCCAGCCGCTCCCCGCCACCGCCAACGGCATCACCCCGGCGCCCCCGCAGGCCGCGGGCTGGACGGCCGCGGACGTTCTGTGGATGGCCGCGCTTCTCCTCCTTCTCGGAACGGTGGGCGTGCTGCTCGTCGCGCGCATCGCGCTGGCGGCCTTGCTCGTCGTCGGACCCGTGTTCATCGTCCTGGCGCTGTTCCGCGGCACCAACGGGCTGTTCGTCGGCTGGCTCAAGGGCCCGGTGATGATGGCCTTGGTGCCGCTCTTCACCGTGCTGCTCGGCGGCGCCGCGCTCGAACTCCTCGTCCCTACCGTCAGGACCATCGGCGGCGGGCAGATCCAGATGCAGGCGGCGGTCACCGTCTTCCTGGGCGCGGCCGTCTACCTCGCCTTGATGGTCATGGTGCTGAAGGTGAGCGGCTCCATCGTCGCCGGCTGGAAGATCGGCGGCCCGGAGGCGGCGGCGGCCGCGGCCGGTGCGACGACCGTTTCCAGCACCACCACCCGTTCCGCACCCGCCGCCGCCATCGCCGCGACCTTGCGTCCGCTCGACAGCGAACCGCGCGCCGCGTCCGACCGCGTCCGCCAGATCGTCGCCGGCGCCCGGCCGCAGGCGGAGCACTCCGCCCCGCAGGCCTTCGCCGATCGCCGCGTCCCCGCGCTCGCCGGCGCCGGGGCGGCGATGATGATCGAGGGCTCGGCGGCCTCTTCTTCTTTTTCGAACCCGCATTCGGCCGCCGACCGGCGCGTCAAAGGCGTCGGCGCCCGCTTCCGCGCGCCGCGTCCCGCCATTACAGGAAAGGCGAAAGCATGAAGCTCCTCGCGCTGAGCGCCGCCGCGCTGATCTTCGCCGCCGCCGCCGCACCAGTCACGGCAACGGCCGCAACGCCCGACGCCCGCGTGCAGTCGGTCCTCTTCACCCCCGACACGGTGATCCGCTTCGTCGGGCAGCCGGGCTACCAGAGCGCCATCCGCTTCGGTCCGGACGAGCAGATCGAGAATATTGCAGTCGGCGACAGCATGTCGTGGCAGGTGACGCCCAACCGGCGCGGCAACCTGCTGTTCGTCAAGCCCATGGTCCCGGGAGCGCGCAGCAACATGACGGTGATCGCCGACCGCCGCATCTACCTGTTCGATCTCGAATCGCCCGCCCGCGGCCAGCCCATCTACACTTTGAGCTTCGAATATCCGGTCTGGCCCGCGCCGGGCGCCGTCGCGCCGCCGCCGCCGACGCCGGAAGCCGAAGCCGCGATCGTCGCGGTCGCCGCCGCCGCCGAGCCGCCGGCGCCGCCCGTCCTCAATCATGGCTGGACCTCGCGCGGCACCCGGGCGCTGCTTCCCGCCCAGGCCTATGACGACGGCCACTCGCTCTACCTGAGCTGGCCAGCCAATTCCGCGCTGCCCGCCATCCTCGTCCCCGCCGCGGACGGGACCGAGGGCCCGGTCAACTACCGGGTCGAAGGCGCCCAGATCATCATCGACGGCGTCCCGGCGCGCCTCGTCCTGAGAAGAGGCGACGAGCGCGCGACGATCACTTCCAATCTTCGCAGCGCCGCCAGGGGAAACAACAATGATCGTCGCTGAAACCGTCACCAAGTCGCCCCGCACCGGCGACATCGTGCCGCTGCGGCACGGCGGTCATAACCTCCCGCTCGCGTCCGATCCGCGCGCCGATCTCGACGACGGCGCGATGCTGCAGGCCAGCCGCCTCGCCTATCCGGCGGTGGCGGCGCGCTCCTCGCGCAAGGAGGGGCTCAGCCTCGCCGCGGGCGGCGCGACCGCGATCCTGCTCGGCGCCGTCACGCTCTGGAGCATGAGCGGCAGCCGCGAAGCCAACCGCACCCCCGCGGCCGCGCCGGTCCAAGCCCAGCCCGCGACGAACCCTGCGCTCCAGCCGGTCGGCGACTTCCAGCCCGGCGGCACGGAGGCCGCGGCCACGCCCGGCGGTTCGCTCATCTTCAGCGCGCCGCCCCCGCCGCGCGTCTTCCAGGGCGGCCAGGTGCAGGCCGCGCCGATCACCGGCGGCAGCGCGCCCTCCTCGACCCTCGCCGAGCGCTTCCGCTCGCCGAGCCTGATCCTCGACGAATCCGGCCCGGTCACGACCAGCGACGGCTCCGCCCCGGCAGCGGGCAATGCGCCGGTCGCGTTCGCGTCCGCGCCGCAAGCCGCGGCCGGCGGCGGCGACGACTTTGCGGCGCGCGCCGACGCCTCGGCCAGGGACACGGCGACGGCGACGCGCATGGCGGACCCCGGCCACACCGTCGCCCAGGGCACGCTCATTCCGGCCGTGCTCGAAACGGCGATCAACACCGATCTGCCGGGCTACGTCCGCGCCGTGGTCAGCGAGGACGTGATGAGCTTCGACGGCCGCCGCGTCCTGATCCCACGCTCCTCGCGCCTGATCGGCCAGTATCGAAGCGGCCTCGCCGCGGGCCAGCGCCGCGCCTACGTGCTCTGGTCCCGCCTCATCCGGCCGGACGGCGCCTCCGTTGCCATCGCCTCCCCCGCGACCGACGAATCGGGCCGCACCGGAGTCACCGGCCAGGTCGATTCGCATTTCTTCCAACGGTTCGGATCGGCCCTCCTGCTCTCCGTCCTCGGCGCCGCGAGCAATGTCGGGACGGGCGGTGCGTCCACCGTCATGACCGGCGGCACCAGCGCGGCCGCCGTCGCGACGCAGCAGAACGGATCGATCCCGCCCACCGTTCGCGTCCGCCAGGGCCACCCCATCCGTGTCTTCACCGCGCGCGATCTCAATTTCGCCGGCGTTACCGAAATCGCGGCGCGGTGACGGCGCTCTCCGCGGTGCCGCCCGCCGCGCCCGCCACTCCGTTCGAGGAACCGGACGGCGTCTATCTCGGCGCCTATCTCCGCCCGTTCCGCCAGTGGCTGGACCGCGACGACGTCTCCGAGATCATCGTCAACCGCCCCGGCGAAATCTGGGTCGAATCGGCCGGCGCCATGCACCTCGAACGCCACGCCGCCCCCGACGTCACCGACCAGCTCGTCCGCCGCCTGGCCGCCCAGGTCGCCCGCTCGACCCACCAGGGCGTCAGCCGTGAGCGCCCGCTCCTCGCGGCGACCTTGCCAGACGGCGCGCGCGTCCAGTTCGCCGCGCCGCCCGCGACCCGCTCCGGCTGGGCGATGGCGATCCGCCGCCACCGGCTGGTGGACCTCCCACTTTCCGCTTACGCTTCAGGCCCGATCCTGCCCCGGCCCGTGCCGCCGCGCGTCGATCCCAAGGCCGATCCGCTCGACTACCTGCGCCAGGCCGTGGCCGAGCGCCGCACGATCCTGGTGAGCGGCGGGACCTCTTCGGGCAAGACCACTTTCCTCAACGCCCTGCTGCGCGAAGTCCCGGCGGCCGAGCGGATCATCCTCATCGAGGACACGCCCGAGATCCGCCTCGGCAGCTCGGCCAGCCTCGGCCTCGTCGCGGTGAAGGGCGAGCTTGGCGAAGCCAGAGTCACCGCCGACGACCTGCTCCAGGCCTCGCTCCGCCTCCGCCCGGACCGGATCGTCCTCGGCGAACTTCGCGGCACCGAGGCGGTCAGTTTCCTTCGCGCCATCAACACCGGCCATCCGGGCTCGTTCAGCACCATCCACGCCAACAGCCCCTCGGGCGCGCTCGATCAGCTCGCGCTCATGGTGATGCAGGCCGGGCTGGGGCTGTCGCGCGGCGACACGCTCGACTATGCCCGCTCGGTGATAGACGTCATAGTTCAGCTCGACCGCTCCCGGGGCAGCCGGGCCGTGGCCGATATTCTCGATCTTCGCGCCGCTTCAGGGGGCCCGGAGCAAGGGCAATGACGCCGCCGCCGGCCGCGACTCCGGCCATGGACGCCGGCGCCCTGCCGCCGCCGCGCCGCCCGTCCCTTCCCGAAGTCTACGGCACGATCGAGGTGCCGCAGGGAAGCGGCCGCTTCTGGCGCAAGTTCGGAAGCTTCGCCGGCCCCGGCTACCTCGTCGCCGTCGGCTACATGGACCCGGGCAATTGGGCGACCGACCTCGCCGGCGGCTCCGCCTTCGGCTACACTTTGCTCTCGGTCATCCTGCTTTCGAACATGATGGCGATGGTCCTCCAGTCGCTCGCCGCCAAGCTCGGCATCTGCACCGGGCGCGATCTCGCCCAGGCCTGCCGGGATTTCTACAGCCCGCGGGCGCGTATCGGCCTCTGGCTGATCTGCGAGCTCGCCATCGTCGCCTGCGATCTCGCGGAAGTGATCGGGACGGCGATCGCGCTCCAGCTGCTGTTCGGAATCCCGCTCGTCTGGGGCATCTGCCTCACCGCGCTCGACGTGATGCTGATCCTCTATCTCCAGCAGCGGGGTTTCCGGAAGCTCGAAGCCTTCATCCTCGCTTTGCTCATCATCATCGCGGGATGCTTCGCGGTCGAGCTTGCCCTCGCCCAGCCGGCCATCGGCCCGATCATGGCCGGGCTCGTGCCGACACCGGAGATCGTCACCAATCCGGCGATGCTCTACATCGCGATCGGGATCGTCGGCGCGACCGTGATGCCGCACAACCTCTATCTGCACAGCGCCATCGTGCAGACGCGCCGGTTCGAAAAGACCGACGAGGGCATGAAGGAAGCGATCCGCTTCGCGACGCTCGACAGCACGATCGCCTTGTCGCTCGCCTTCTTCGTCAACGCCTCGATCCTCATTCTCGCGGCCTCCGTCTTCCACGCCGAAGGGCGCACCGACGTCGCCGACATCCACCAGGCCTACGATCTGCTGACGCCGCTGCTCGGCGCCGGCGCGGCGAGCATGCTGTTCGCGATCGCGCTCCTCGCCTCCGGCCAAAGCTCCACGATCACGGCGACGCTCGCCGGGCAGATCGTCATGGAGGGGTTCCTGAACCTGCGCCTCGCCGCCTGGGCGCGGCGCCTCGTCACGCGCCTCCTCGCCATCGTCCCGGCCGTGATCGTCGCCTCCACCGCCGGCATCGAGGGAACGGCGAAGCTCCTCGTCTTGAGCCAGGTCGTGCTCAGCCTCCAGCTTCCCTTCGCCGTGGTGCCGCTCGTCCGCTTCACCAGCGATCCGGCCAAGATGGGCGCTTTCGCCAACCCGCTCTGGCTGAAGACGGCAGCGTGGGGCATTTCGCTCACGATCATCCTCCTCAATGTGACGATGCTCTCGAGCTTCCTCTGGTAAGTGCAAAAGGGGGCGAGGGCAGGCGCGATAGCCGTGAAGATCACCGCTGCGCGTCCGCCGGTGGCGGTCCAGGCCTTCGAGAAATGGCGCACCCGAGAGGATTCGAACCTCTGGCCTCTGCCTTCGGAGGGCAGCGCTCTATCCAGCTGAGCTACGGGTGCCTGGCCGCGTCGCAGCCGCTTAGCAAAGGTGGGGCAGGGGGGCCAGACCCTAGTTTTGGCGGCGGGTGCGCTTCGCTGCCGCCTTTGCCGGGGGCCTGGCGCGCGCGGCCCGGGGGAGGATGAGCGTTTCGCCGGGCGGCGGGGTCTTCGGTTCGTAGCGGCAGAGGTCCTGGACGACGCAGCGCCAGCATTCCGGCGTGCGCGCCTTGCAGGTGTAGCGGCCGTGGAGGATGAGATAGTGATGCGCGTCGACGCGCCAGGGCTGGGGCGTGCCGTCGTCGAGGCGGCGCTCGACTTCGGAAACCTCCTTGCCGGGCGCGAGGCCGGTGCGGTTCGAGACGCGGAAGACGTGGGTGTCGACCGCGAAGGTCTCGGCGCCGAACGCGCAGTTCATCACCACGTTCGCCGTCTTGCGCCCGACGCCGGGCAGCGCCACCAGCGCCTCGCGGTCAGCGGGGATTTCGCCGCCGTGCCGCGCGATCAGCGCTTCACTCAAGGCGATGACGTTCTTCGCCTTGGTGTTGAACAGGCCGATCGTCTTGATCTGCTCGCGGAGGCGCTCCTCGCCGAGGGCGAGCATCTTGGCGGGTGTGTCGACGCTCTTGAAGAGGTCGCGCGTGGCGAGGTTGACGCTGGCGTCCGTCGCCTGGGCGGAGAGCACGACGGCGACGAGCAGGGTATAGTGATTGACGGACTCCAGTTCTGTTTCGGGGTTCGGCGTGCGCTCGGCGAGGCGGCGGTAGAACTCCGCCACCTCTTCGGGCGTGAGCGCAGGAGGACGGCGGGTTTTCACTCAGATGCCCAGCACGTCCGTCATTGCGTAGCGCCCGGCCCGCTTGCCGGCGAGCCACAGCGCCGCTCTGACGGCGCCGCGGGCGAAGATGTCGCGGCTTTCGGCGCGGTGGCCGAGTTCGATGCGCTCGCCTTCGGCTGCGAAGATGACCTGGTGGTCGCCCGCGACCGAACCCCCGCGCAGCGCCGCGAAGCCGATGTGGCCGGGCGCGCGCGGGCCGGTCATGCCGTCGCGGCCGCGGTCGGAGACGGCGGCGAGGTCGACGCCGCGCCCTTCCGCCGCGGCGCGGCCGAGGAGGAGGGCGGTGCCGGACGGCGCGTCGGCCTTGTGGCGGTGGTGCATTTCGGCGATCTCGATGTCCCAATCGTCGCCGAGCCGCGCCGCCGCTTCGCGCACGAGATGCGCCAGGAGATTGACGCCGAGCGACATGTTCGCGCTCCGCAGCACCGCGACCCGCTCCGCCGCCGCCTCGATCAGCGCCTCCGCATCCTCGCCGAGCCCGGTCGTCCCCACGACGATCGGCACACCTGCCTCGGCGGCGGCGGCGAGGTTCGCCTCGAGCGCGGCGGCGGCGGAAAAATCGACCAGCACGTCCGAGGCGCGGGCGAGCGCGCCGACGTCGTCGCCGTGCCCGGCGCCTCCGGCGAGGCGCGCGCCCTCAGTCTCTTCGATCGCCGCGGCGACGGCGCGGCCCATCCGCCCGGCGGCGCCGACGATGCCGATCCTGGTCATAGCTGCGCCTCCCGAGCCGTGCTGCGCTTCATTGGGCGAGCCGGCCCGCCCGTGCAAGCGCCGCGGCCAGCCCGCGCGGCGCCCCACAGCGGGACTCTTCCGCTTGGAACATGCCGCGCGCCGGCTGCGTTACGCCGCCATAACAAAAGCCACCACAAGAGGGAGTGAAGAACCATGGTCGAGCGTGAAAGAGAGACGATCGTCACCACGGACGGCGGCGAGCGCCGCGGCGGGGGCGGGACGATTCTCGCCGTCGTGCTGCTCATCGTGCTGCTCATCGTCCTGTTCCTGCTCTTTGGCCGGAACCTGCTGAGCGGCGGCGGCACCGAGAAGATCGACGCCGACATCAAGATCGAGAATCCCACAAAGTAAACGGGTGGATCAGCCGCCGGCGCGGTTCAGCCAGCGCTGGCGGCCCCATTCGCGGATAAGCGCGTCCGCCTCGCCGCGCGCCGCGCTGCCCGGCGGCAGCGCCGCGTAGGGCTGCCAGCCTTGCGCCTCGCCGGTCCACAGCGCCTGGTTGTCGAAGCTGAAGATCGTGAAGCGCCCGCGCGCATCGACGAAGCCGATCGAGCTCGGCCGGTCCAGGCTCCCGATATATTGGAAGACCCGCCCCGGAGTGGCGCCGGGCTCCGGCGGAACGTCCGCTCCGGCGGCACGCAGGATGATCCCGCGCATGTCGGCGAGGCCGACCGGCGCCGGCGCCGCCACGCGCCGGTTGACGACGAACGGTATGTGGTTCTGGCGGCGGTTGATCATGTGGCCGTGGCCGAGGAAGCCGTCCTCGAACAAGGATTCGCCGTGATCGGCGGTCACGACCAGCAGCGTCCGGTCCCAGACGCCGAGGCGCTGCAGCCGCGCCCGGATTTCGCCCAGGGTCCGGTCGCCATAGGCCACCGCGTTCCAGTAGGTCTCGGCGAGGCGATCGCGGTTCGCGGGCGCGATGTCGCCGCGGGGGAGCGGTTCGATGCCGAGCGGGCGTGGCATTCCCGGATGGTCGTACGGGAAATGCGCGGACTGGAGGTTCATGTAGACGAAATTGGGGCGGGTCCAGGCGTCGGGGCGGCCCATCGTCCGGTCGAACTCGCGCAGGAGCACGCCGTCGTCGAGCTTGAGCGAACTGTCGGAGCCGAGGCTGAAGACCCGCTCGTGCCGTAGCGTCCTCGCATCGACGTAGACGTCGGCGCGGCCCGTGCCCGCGGTTTCGGCGATGCCTCCGAACGCTTCCGATTGGGCCGAGAAGGTGGCGGTCCGGTAGCCGTTGGCGCGAAACGCGTCGAACAGGGAGGTTTCCGGCCCCTGCGGAACGAGGCGGCCGGTGAACAGCGTCTTCAATGAAAAGCTTGTGAAGCCGACATGGCTGAAGGCGGCGGGCACGTAGGTGCCGCTTGCCGCCAGTTCCTCGAGGACCGGCGCAACCGGCCTCCCCGCGAAGCGCCGGCCGATGACGTCGCCGCGTGTCGATTCGAGCACGACGAGGACGACGTGCGGCCGCTCGCCCGCGATCCTGACCGGCGGCGGCGCGCCCGGCGCGGGCTCCGCGAGGACGAGATCGCCGGCAAATCCGTCTTCGTCGATGCCGTTATTGGGCACGTCCATCGCGAAGGGATGGCGGGCGCCGTCGAAGGGGTGGGTGTCGGCCGGCGACGAGAAGAAGCCGGCGCCGTCGCGGTCGAAGTCCGTGAGCTGGTCGAACAGGCCAGTGAGGAGCCAGGGCGCGTTGAAGCGGGCGAGCGCCGGGCGGACGTCCCCGACCTGCGCCGCTCCGAGGAGGAGCAGCGGCAAGGCCAGGAGGCCGGCGGCGGCGAGCGCGCGGCCGCCGATGCGGGTGCGGCCGGGCAGCGCCGCTTCGCCCGCCAGGCGGCGTCTCAGGAGGAAGCGCAGGACCGCATAGCCGCCGAGCGCGCCCAGTGCGACGAAGAGCACCAATGCGGCTTCGTTCATCGTGTAGAGGACGGCCTGCACGATGCTGCCGCCGCCGAGGTTGCGGACGATCTGGAAGCTGAATGCGTCGCTGAAATAGCTCAAGGCCTGGTATTTCGCGACGAGGACGGCCGATCCGAGGACGGTCGCGAGATAGAAGAAGTTGAAGTGGAAGAGCGGCGTGTCCGCGCGCCTGCCGTGGAGCCGCCGCACCAAGCGGTAGAAGAGGTAGAAGAGGAAGGCGTGGGCGGCGAGCAGCGCCGGGAGAAAGGCGGCGAGTTCGCCCGCCGTGTCGATCGCGCGCGATTGGCCGAAGCCGCCGGCGAACACCGCGAACTTGCGCTCGGCAAGTGCGAGTTCGAAGACGAGCGTCAGGAAGACGGCGGCGGGGAGGCTCAGCCGCGCCAGCGCCGCGCCGAGGCGGCGGGGCGTCACGTCTTCGGGCGCGGCGGCGATGTCGGCGTGCAAGCGGAGCTCCTTCAGAGTGCCGCCTGTAGCGCACAGACCTTAAAGGCGGGTTTGCGCGGCCGCGCCGGTCCATAGCCTCCGGCTGATCGGAAAGGCCGCCTCCCCCGCCGCCTCGGGTGGTCCGCTTTCCACCCATTGCGGACCTCCGCTTCAAGTGGAATGGTGGCGGCAATGTCGCGCAAGATCACCAAAGGCGTGTTCGGAGCGGGAGCGGCGCTTGCCGCCCTCCTGCTGTCGCCATCGGCGGCCGCGGCCCAGTCCACCCAGGACCTGGCCGACCGGCTGGATTCGGCCGTTCAAATTCCATCGCTCAACCCGCGGGAAATCCGATACGGCAGGCACGCCGGGCAGCGCATCGCCCTTTATGCAAAGCGAGGTGCCGAGCAGCTTCCCCTGGTCGTATGGGTGAACAGCCGCGACCGGCTCGGCACAAGCGAACGCCTTTCCCTCGCCTGGCTTCGCCCCTTCCTTTTCGAGCACGGCTTTGCGCTGGCGGAGGTCGCAGTGCGGCCGGACGGCGAAGCCAATGCGGCGGAGCGGGCGCAGGACATCGGGGCGGCGATCGCAACCCTCCTCGGCGAGGATGCAGGCGATCGCATCGACTCCGATCGCATCGTGCTGATCGGCGGCGGACTCAACGCCCATTTCGCGGTCCTGCTTGGAACCGACCCGAGCTGGCTGCGCAATGCAGGGCTTCGCTTCGAGTCGGTGCGGGCGGTGATCGGCTTTGGAGGCGTGGGGTTCGATGTCGGGCGGAACATCGCGGCGGGCGGCTACGAGGCCCGTTACTACCGGCGGTTCTTCGGACGAGATCCCGCGCAGCAGGCGGCGCTTTCCCCGGCCGGCCACGTCGCGCTTCCGAACGCGCCGTCGTTCCTGTTCTACGTTGCACGCGACGACCGGAAGACCGGGGCCGAGGCCGCCGGGATCGCAGCTTCGCTCGCCCCTTTTGCGGCGGATGTGGAGGTCCGCGCCCTCCCGGTCACGAGAAGCGGCGTCGCCGGAACCTATATCGGAGCGCCCCAGCATCCGGAAACGGCGAGGCTGCTCGCCTATTTGCGACGTGTGCTGTACGTGCCCGCGCCGGCGCACTGAAAGCAAGGCTGCAGCATGCCTGCGGAACTCCGCGCAATTTCCCGGCGCGCAGTTCCGAAGATCGCGGCGCTCGGCTAAACGAGTCGGATGAGGGACATCGACAGCATCGTCATCCTGACCGGCGCCGGCATCTCGGCGGAAAGCGGCCTTGCCACCTTCCGCGGCTCGGACGGCCTTTGGGAAGGCCACCGCGTCGAGGATGTCGCGACGCCTGAGGCGTTCCGGCGCGATTCCGCGCTCGTCCAAGCCTTCTACGACGCCCGCCGCGCGCGGCTGAACGAAGTCGCCCCGAACGCCGCCCACGAAGCGCTCGCGCGCCTCGATGCCCAGTGGCCGGGCGATCTCCTGATCGTCACCCAGAATGTCGACGACCTGCACGAGCGCGCCGGCGCGAAGCGGCTGCTTCACATGCACGGCGAGCTGCGCTCCGCCTGGTGCCTCGGCTGCGACGCGCGCATGCGTTGGGAGGCGGATCTCGGCGACCATCCGCCATGCCCCTCCTGCGGCGCAGCGGGCCTGATGCGCCCCGACATCGTCTGGTTCGGCGAAATGCCCTACGACATGGACCGGATCGACCGCGCGCTGATGGGCGCCGACCTGTTCGTATCGATCGGCACTTCGGGCAACGTTTATCCCGCAGCCGGCTTCGTCCAGACCGCGCGCTACGTCGGCGCGAAGACGCTGGAGATGAACCTCGAACCCTCGCTCGGCAGCTTCCTCTTCGACGAAAGCCGCACCGGCCCGGCGAGTGAACTGGTGCCCGCGTGGGTGGACGAGATGCTCGCCGGCTGAACCTCGCGCCCCTTTGCCCGTTTTCTCCAAATGGAGTAGGATCGCATGATGAACGAGCAGCCGCCCCTCCGCCTCGCCCGCCACTTCGAAGTCTTCATCGAAGACCAGGTCAAGCAGCGGAAATATAACGACCCATCCGAAGTGATCGAGGAGGCGCTGAGGCTCCTCGAACGCCGCGACGCGAAGGAGGAGGCGCTGGCGCGCGCCCTGCAGGAAGGCATCGACAGCGGCGAAGCCACCGAGTTCGACATGGCAGCTTGGCTTGCGGAGCAGGACCGCCTCGACGGCGAGTAGTGAGGACTCTCAGGTTCAGCCCCGAAGCGCGGAGGGATGTCGCCGAGATCCGTCGCTATTCACGCGCGACATGGGGCCGCGAACAGGCCAAGCGCTACATGGAGGCCTTAACCGCATGCGTCGATCATGTCGCGGACGGGACGGCGGTGACGACGAGCTTCTTTGCCGGCGGTGCCGGATTCCGCCGCAGCCGTTGCCGTGAACATTTGATCTACTTTCTCGAGACTCAAACGTCCGTGGACGTGGTGCGCATCCTCCACCCGCGAATGAACCTTGGAAAGCAGCTGAAGGCGGAGGACTGACCCCTCACTCCACCCAATCCAGCCCGATTTCGCGGTAAAGGCCGCGGTCTTCCTCCCATTTGGGGTTCACCTTGACGTGGAGGAAGAGGTGGACCTTGCGGCCGAGGAGCTTCGCCAGCTCCTCGCGCGCCTTGGCGCCGATCTCCTTGATCCGCGCGCCGCCCTTGCCGAGCACGATCGCCTTTTGCGTGTCGCGGCCGACGAGGATCTGCTGATGGATGGCGACGGAGCCGTCCTTCCTTTCCTCGAACTTCTCGGTCTCGACCGCGCTTGCATAGGGAAGCTCCTGGTGGAGCTGGTTGTAGATCTGCTCGCGCGTGATTTCGGCCGCGAGCATCCGGTCGGTGGCATCCGAGACCTGGTCTTCCGGGAAGTGCCAGGGCCCTTCCGGCACGCGCGCGGCGAGCCAGGCCTTGAGGTCGGCAACCCCGTCGCCTGTCGACGCCGAGACCATGAAGATCTCCTCGACCTGCATCCGCTCGGAAAAGCGGGTGGCGAGGCCGAGCAGGGCCTCCTTCTTGACCAGGTCGACCTTGTTCAGGACGAGGATCCTGGGCTCCCGCCGCTCGGCGATCCTGTCCACCATCTCCTCGATCCGGCGCGAGAAGCCGCTCTCCGCATCGACGACGAGGACGATCAGGTCCGCGTCCGTCGCCCCGCCCCAGGCCGCCGCGACCATCGCCCGGTCGAGCCGGCGCTTGGGTTGGAAGATGCCCGGCGTATCGAGGAGCAGGATCTGCGCCTCGCCGGCGATGGCGATGCCCATGATCCGCGTCCGCGTCGTCTGCGCCTTGGCACTGACGATCGCGACTTTCTGCCCGACGAGCGCATTGACGAGCGTGGACTTGCCCGCGTTCGGCGCGCCGACGACGGCAACGAGACCGCAATGCTGGGTCATTGGAGCGGGTTCGATAAGACAGGTGACGGCACGTTTGTAGACCTCCGTTCGGGCTGAGATCTGGCCAGCGCACCACCGTTCGCCCTGAGCTTGTCGAAGGGCTGCCTTTTCTTACCGGCGCCCGAAGAAGAAGGGCAGGGCTTCGACAGGCTCAGCCCGAACGGTGTGGGTTCAGGTGCCCGGATCTTCATCTCAGGCGCTTCCACTGAGTTGCTCCAGCA
This sequence comes from Allosphingosinicella sp., assembly GCA_035645215.1. Lineage (GTDB taxonomy): Bacteria > Pseudomonadota > Alphaproteobacteria > Sphingomonadales > Sphingomonadaceae > Allosphingosinicella. The sequence continues at coordinate 2,982 of DASQND010000060.1, read as the reverse complement.
GGGTCTTGGCCGCTTCGGTTTCCGCTTCCTGCTTCGAAAGCCCTTCGGCGCTCGCCGAGCCGACGCCGGCGATCTCGACTTCCACCTTGAAGCGGGGAGCGTGGTGGGGGCCGGAGCGGTTGGCGAGGCTGTAGACGGGGGGCTTGCGGTCGTTGGCGGCGGCCCATTCCTGGAGCGCGGACTTGGGGTGCTTGGGGGCGCGGCCCTGGTCGGTCACGCGCTCGCCCCAGGTTTCGCGGATGAAGCGGATGGCGGTGTCGAGGCCGGCGTCGAGGTAGAGGGCGCCCAGAAGGCTTTCGACAAGGTCGCCCAAGACATTGTCGCTGTCCGACGCGCCGTCGTCGCGCGCCTGCTTGCCGAGGCGGACTCGGGCGCCGAGGCCGAGCTCGCGCGCGACCGAAGCGCAGGATTCGCCCGCGACGAGGGTGTTGAGCCGGCGGGAGAGCTTCCCTTCGGGCTCGTCCGGAAAGAGCTCGTACAGCCACTCCGCCATGGCGAGGCCGAGCACTCGGTCGCCGAGGAATTCGAGCCGCTCGTAATCGTCGCCGCCGCGGCTCGAATGGGTGAGGGCGCGCTCGAACAGGCTCCTGTCCTTCGGGCGGTGGCCAAGGACCCGCTCCGCCCAGCCTTCGATATCGTCCATCAGCCGGTGCTTCCGATCCGGTCCCAGCGCGCCGCCGAGAACCAGGTCCAGGGCTTCCAGTAAGAGGAGGAGCCGTCCGTCGACCAGAAAGTGATGAGCACGCGGCCGAGCACGTTCTCTACGGGGAGCATGCCGACGCCGCCGCGCTCGAGCGGAACGCGGCCGTCCTCGCTGTCGTCGCGATTGTCGCCCATGACGAAGAGATGGCCGGCCGGCACGACGACGGGCGGGCGGTAGTCGTTCGGCCCTTCGCCCTGATCGAGAACGTCGTAGCTGCGTCCCCCCGGCAGGGTCTCGCGGTAGCGCGGGTAGGCGCAGGCGCGCGCGCCGCCTTCTGCGCCCACTTCGCGCGAGTCCGGGCCGACCGTGCGGCACGGGCTGTTGGCGCTGACCGGCATCAGATAGTCGCCGATCCGGCTGCGCTGGAGCGGGCGGCCGTTCAGGATCACTTCGCCGGCCCTGACTTCCACCGTGTCGCCGGGAAGTCCCACGACACGCTTCACCCAATCCTCGTTCGCGCCGGGGTAGCGGAAGACGATGACGTCGCCGCGCTCGGGAACGCCGCCCCAGATGCGCCCGTCGAAGTTCGCGATGCCGAAGGGAAAGGAATGGCGCGAATAGCCGTAGGGCCATTTCGACACGAACAGATAGTCGCCGATGAGGAGCCGCGGCACCATCGAGCCCGAGGGAATCGAGAAGGGCGCGACGAAGAAGGTCCGGATGAGAATCGCGATCAGGACGACGGTCAAGACGAAGCGGATCGTTTCCCAGACGCCCTCCTTCTTCTTTTCCGGCTTATGGCCGGGCGCGACCGCCGTTTCGGGCGGCTTCGGCTCGGCGCCGGGGCTGGTCTCGCTCTCCATCGCCGTGCTTTCCACCGGAGCAAGGGTGCGGGTCAAGCCGCTATGCAGGCCGCACCCTCGTCCCTAGATAGGCGCCCTGCCGAACATCGGGCCGAATATGGGAGCGAATGGATGAGCGAAGGCTGGGCGGAATTCGAGGCGGCGGCGGCGCGCGCGAGGGGCGAAACGCTCGGCGACCTCTTCGCGGCCGAGCCGGACCGGCTGCAGCGCCTCACCGTCGACCAGGCCGGCATCCGCTTCGATTTCTCCAAAACCCACCTCGGAGAAACCGCGCTCGCCGCCTTCGCCCGCCTCGCCGAAGCGCAGGACCTCGCCGGCGCGCGCGAGGCGCTGTTTTCCGGCGCGATCGTCAACCCGACCGAGGGCCGGGCCGCCGAACATGCCGCCGAGCGGGGGCAGGGGGCGCCCGACAGCGTCGCCCGCGCCAAGGCGCTCCATGCCCGGATGCGGGCGCTGATCGATGCGGTGGAAGCCGAAGCCTTCGGGCCCGTGCGCCACATTCTCCACATCGGCATCGGCGGATCGGCGCTCGGCCCAGACTTCCTCATCGACGCGCTCGGCAGGGGCGCCGGGCGCTACGACGCGGCGGTGGTCTCGAATGTCGACGGCGCCGCGCTGGAGGAGGCCATTGCCGGCTTCGATCCGCACGCGACCCTCCTCGTCATCGCCTCCAAGACCTTCACGACGCTGGAAACGATGCTCAACGCCCGCTCGGCCATCGCCTGGATGGAGGAGGCCGGCGTCGAGGACGTCTACGGCCGCATCGTCGCGCTCACCGCCAGCCCCGAGAAAGCATTGGAGTTCGGAGTCGACGAGACCCGGATCCTGCCCTTCTCCGAAAGCGTCGGCGGCCGTTATTCGCTCTGGTCCTCGATCGGCTTTCCGGCGGCTCTGGCGCTCGGCTGGGACGGCTTCGAGAGCCTGCTTGAAGGCGCCGCGGCGATGGACCGCCACTTCCGCTATGCGCCGCTGCTGGAGAACGCCCCCGTTCTGGCCGCCTTCGTCGACCGTTATTACGCCAACGTGCGCGGCGCCGCGAGCCGCGCCGTCTTCGCCTATGACGAGCGCCTCCGCCTTCTCGCGCCCTATCTCCAGCAGCTCGAAATGGAGTCGAACGGCAAATCGGTGCGGCTCGACGGCGCCCCCGTCGGCCGCGCGACGTCGCTCATCACCTGGGGCGGCGTGGGCACCGACGCCCAGCACGCCGTCTTCCAGCTCCTCCACCAGGGCACCCACCTCGTCCCCGTCGAGTTCGCCGCCGCGATCGAGCCCGGTCATCACCTCGACGAGGAGCATCACAGGCAGCTCCTCATCAATTGCTTCGCGCAAGGGGCAGCGCTTATGTCCGGCAAGGCGTCGGACGATCCGCACCGCTCCTATCCCGGGGACCGGCCATCGACGACCCTGCTCCTCGACCGCGTCGATCCGGCGACGCTCGGCGCGCTTCTCGCTTTCTACGAACACCGCACCTTCGCC
>DASQND010000059.1:0-2652 GCA_035645215.1 Allosphingosinicella sp. | reverse complement strand
CCTCGCCTGGGGAGACGGCACCGCGCTCGGCGCCCGCGTCTCCGGAACCGGCAGCGGCGCGACCCAGACCCTCACCGTCTTCGGCCGCATCGCCGCCGGCCAGACCGCCACGGTGGGGAGCTACACCGACAGCGTGGTGGTCACCGTCGAATATTAGATCGCCGAAATCCTCGGCACCCGCGCCGGCTTGCCGAGCATCAGCTCCCGCATCGCCCACACCATCGCGTCCGCCCTGTCCGGCGATCGCCCCGGTCCTTCATAGCCTCGGCCCTCGATCAGCCCGGCAAGTTCGTCTTCGAGGTCCGGAAAAACGCCCATCGGCTTCGCCCGTCCGCCCTCGAACAAGGCCGCGACCGGCTCCGCCCGCGCCCCCTTGCCCTGCGCCGCATGGACGAGCCGCAAGGGCAGCGCCGCCTCCGCCGCCCGCGGCCCGAGCCCAGTCCCCTTAAGCACCGCCGCCTTGCGCCGCTCGTCCTCCCGAATAAGCTGCAGCGCCATATCGGCCGTCAAGCTCACCGGCTTCATGTCGACGGCCACGTCGTCGCGCTCAGTCCCCAAGCTCCAGCGCCCAGGCACGAACCCGCACCATCCCCGTCTCGAGCGCCGCCGCGAACCGCTCCCCGAACGCCGGATCTTCCGTCCCATGCCGAAGCACCGTCCGGTAATGCACCCCCGCCTTTGCGCGCCGAGAGCGCCACGTTCGCCGTCGCCGAAAACCATTCCAGAAACACCTCCCGCACCTCCCCCTGGAACAGCTTTCGGGACGGCGGCATGCCAACCTACGTCGTTGATTATCCGGAAAGTCAGCGCGAAGAGATTTTTTTGGAGCAATGGCTGTATCCTTCGTGTTTGCGCTGAGATATTACTTCCTGTTGAGCTTTAACATTTTGGGCCGCGCGAGCGGCAACATTTTCACCTTACCGGTAGTGCTTCGTCGTATTTTGTATATCAAACTAATAGTGATTTGCATATTGTGCGTTCTTCTTTATGGCGCCGTAATGGCGGTGAGAGCTGAGTGGTCAATAGCGATTTGCCTTATTATGTCGGGGCTAACACTCGCAACATAGTTTGCTTCGTTCATCATCAGTTACCTTGCCGAGATTGAGCGGATTAACGGCTATCACGTTATCGACGACATGTTTTTATTCGTCCTTTCGGGTGGAATTCTGGCAAGCCTATGGCTTGGCGTGGAGCGAGACATGGGACGCGCACTGCCGCTTTTTGCTGTCGGCGCAGCAATCATCCTAGCTAATGGGATGCGGTGGTTTCTTCCGGCCTTGGCAAAGGACGTGAGAGACCTTGGAAGCGCCTTGCGTATGTGAGCGTGGAAGTTCGCCGTACGCGTCTCGCACCGCGACTGTCCCGCTCACCGCCTCAGCGCCCTCCGGCGCCACCGGCGGCATCCTGCGCTCCGGCGGCGGTTCCAGTTCGATCCCGCGGATCACCAGCGTCTCGCGCGGACACGGCCCTGCCTGCTCCTCCGCGACGGGCGAGCCCGGCCCGGCACCGGGAAGCGGGTAGGACTTGCCGTAATCGAGAGCCAATCCCTCGCCCAAGTCGATACCGTCCCGCAGCGGCGAGGCGAAGCCGGACGGCAGCGAGAAGACTGGCGTGCGCGCTCCGGCGCCGGCATCGACGATGAGGCACCGGCCGGCGATCCTGAACGTGCCGTGCGCGAGGTTCATCGTCGAGAAGTTGCCCGAGCTCTTCCTGACGTCGAGATTGTCGACGAGCGGATGCGCCCCCGGTTGGAGCTTGAGCTCGTCCTGCTCCGCCCCGCCGCAGCCGCCCACTGCGGCCGCAGCCATGAGGCAGAAGAGCAGCAACCTCATGGGCTGGCGGTCCCGCTTGCGGTCACGACGACGACGCCGATCTTGTCGTTGATGCGGTCGATCGGCATGTAATAGGAAGGACAGGCACCGTCCTGGCCGGTGATGCATGGTCGCGACCTGTTATAGTTGGGTTTCGTCTCACCGCCGACGAGCAGCCCCGCCCCGCTGATGTCGGAGCGCCCGACGCTCGCGTTCCAGACCGGCGGAGTGAAGACCGGCCCGCCGCTGTCGCCGCCGTAAGACGAGACCATATAGTCGGGCGTCGTGAATTCGACCACGCCGTAAACGGCGCGATAGACGCCGTCTTCGATCTCCATGGACACGGCAACGCTCGACGCCGTGACCTGGCCGCACGACGTGCCGGTCCGAAACCCGGATTTGCAGCGGAAGGTCCCGATTGGATGGACCGGATTCGTCCCGCCGACGCTGCGCCCGTGGCGAGGCCAATCACGCGCAGATATTCGCCCTCCGCGGCAATGTCCGGCATGACGTTGGCCCAGCGGCGTGTTTCCCACTGGTTGGGACCGACCCAGTGCTGCTGCTGCTCCGCTGACCTCAAGCGCAACCTTAACGAGGGCGCGCGAGCGTGGCTGTGCGGAATGCCACAATGGGAGCAAAGCGAACGTTGAACCGCTTGCCGTCTCCGCCTCCGGCTCGAAGTACCACTTCGAGTCGTCCCATTTAGCCCCCGTTCACCCGTCCTGCCCTACACCGCGCCGACATTGCAGACAGGCGGCGAAATCCTATCTAGGGTGGCGACGCAAAGCACCGGTGGTACGCGAACGGGCCGCGCCCCCTCACAAGGGCCCCCATGAAAGTA